>JBKCTK010000331.1:0-8360 GCA_046319055.1 Synechococcaceae cyanobacterium | reverse complement strand
GTTCAGTAGCGCCCGCCAAGCCCAGCGCGACCCCAACAGCGTGGCGGTGGCGCTGGGCTTGGCGGGCGCGCTGGTGCCGGGGTGCCTCAACGTCCTCTCTGGCGACCTGGCCCCACGGCTTCGGCGGCGCCAGGACTCGCGTGAGCCCCTGCTGAATCGCCTCCGAACGCAGCCGAACCCAAGCCTTTCGAGCTTGGCAGTGAAACGTTCAGCCAGCCCCGGGCGCTGGTGTCATCGGGCTGGCGCCCGGGCGCTGGTGCAGGGTGGCACGGGCGCGGCGGACCGGCCCGAGCGGGCCGCTCAGATCGGCTCTCCCAGGGCCATGCAAATGTTCGGCTGCTCGACGCAGCGCTCGATCAGGTCGGCCAGCCGCAGGGCGCGGGAGGCCTGCAGCCCATCCACCGCCGGGATCTCCTTCCCGTGGACGCAGAGCAGGAAGTGCTCCAGCTCGGCATAAAGCGGTTCGATCGAGGTGGTGCTCACCTCTTCGATGAAGCCATCGTTGCGATACACCAACTCGCCATGGTCGGCACTGAAGGAGCCGTGGGAGCGGCGGTGAATGCGCAAGTTGTGCTTGAGGAAATCGGTTTCCATCAGGCTGTTGCGGCAATGGGTGTAGAGCCGTCGCACCTTGCGATGGGCCATCTTGCTGGCCGTCAGGCTGGCCACCACACCATTGGCGAAGCCGAGGGTGGCGTTCACGTAGTCGATCGGTCCATCGCCGCTGCGGCCCCCCGCCGCCGCCAGGCTCACCACCGGGGCTGAGGCCAGCTCCAGCACCAGGTCGATGTCGTGGATCATCAGATCAAGCACCACCGACACATCATTGGCGCGGTCAGGGTTGGGGCTGTGGCGCCGGGCCTCCAGCACCACGATCTGCTCGCCGGCCACCACCTTGAGCAGCTCGCGGAAGGCCGGGTTGAAGCGCTCGATATGGCCCACCTGCAACAGCTTGCCGGCTCGCTCCGCCGCCGAAATCAGTTCTTCGGCCTCCTCCTGGGTGGCGGCGATCGGTTTCTCGATCAGCACGTGCAGGCCCGCGTTCAGCGCTTGCATGCCCACCCGATGGTGCAGCAACGTGGGTACGGCGATGCAGACCGCCTCCACCTCGGGCAGCAGCTCTTGGTAGTCGGCGAACCAGCGGCAGTTGAATTGTTCAACGGCTAAGGCGCCCCGGGCGGCATCGGGATCGGCCACCCCCACCAGCTCCGCATCCCGCAGCAAGCTCAGCACCCGGGCGTGATGCCAGCCCATGTTGCCGATGCCGATGACCCCCACACGCACCGGGTTCATGGCAGGGGGCGACGCGAACCTGAAGATTATCGGTGATCACGGCCCCGGCCCCGTTGGGCTCTGCGCCTGGGGGCGAGGCGGCTGCTCCGATCCGGCGTCTCCACAGGCCGGCACTAGGGTGCTGCCTCTGTCGATTCGGCCATGGAGCCGCAACCACCAGATGCTGGCGGAGCCGCAGGCGCGGCGGAGCCAGCCCGGTCCTTGGTCGCCCCGCAGGCCCCCGCCGGCACGGTCGACAGCCTGACGGGTGCCCTGTTGCCCCTTGCGGAGACTGCCGCTGCCGCCGCTCCGGTCCCCGTCGCTCCCGCTGCCGCAAGCGATCAGGCCTCCGCAAGCGATCAGGCCGCTGCCGCCGCTCCGGTCCCCGTCGCTCCCGCTGCCGCCAGCGATCAGGCCGCCGCCAGCGATCAAGCCTCCGCAAGCGATCAGGCCGCGCCTGCAGCTGCCACGCCAGGTCCTCTCACCACGCTGGAGCGGCAAGAGACGCCGCACCCGCCAGGGCCCGATGCGCAGCTCTCCCTGCCGGGGTCGCCGCTGCCGGCCCCCACCGCCGTGGCGGTCCCGCCTCGCCCCTCCCAGGCCCCCATGCCGTTGGATGCGGAGCCCACGCTGCTGACGATCGCGGGCCGCCGCTACGCGGTGGCCGATCTACCGCCCGATGCCCGGGCGCTCTTGGATGGCGTCCGCCTGGCCGATCTGCTGCTGGCTCAGAAGGGTGAGACCTGCCAGCTGTTGCGCTGGGGTCTGGAGGCGCTGGAGCGTCAGCTGAGCCAGCGGCTCCAGGCGGTGCAGCCCCTGCCGGCGCTGGTGGCCGCGCCGCACCCATCGCACGATGGGCACGGCGACACCTGATCAGCAACAACGCTCCCCAGAGCCAACCATCCCTGGATCAGGACGGCTGACTGGCTGCAATGAGCGCCTGAATGCGAGGAGCCGGAAGCCAGGTCTTGCCCTGCGTCATGACGCAGTTCTCTGATGCTCAGCGGTGTTGCTGACCAGGCGGCGGCAACGCCTGAGCCCTCCGCCGCGGCCCTGGGCCCGGGGCGAACCGCCAAAGCCTGGATCTGGGGCAGAGCCCCGGCGGCCAGGACAGCTGGCAGCGGCGGGGAGTTCGCTCTGGAGCCGGTCCCGCGGAGTGGCGGCCTCCCGCCAACCCGCCCCATCGATGTCTGGCTGACCAGCAAGGCCGCTTGGGAATGGCGTAGGCCCCCACCAGGGCCCTTAGCCGCCGCCGGTGAGCGCCGCCGTTGGAGCGCTCACGCCGCCCTCCCCGGGCCCGGGCCCGGCTTCCAGCCTCCAGAGGGCCAAGCCGCCGCCCCGCCCTCGGGCCGCCAGCCAACCCTCCGGGCTGCGGGCGATCAGGGCGAAGAAAGGCAGACGCCGGGGCTGGGGCGCCGGCAGGGAGCGGCGCAGCAAGGGGCGTCCCGCCAGGGAGAGCACCAGCGACTCAAACTGAAACTCCAGCAGGGGCCGCGATCCCACCAGCCGGCCGGGGCCGTGGAAGCGCAGCTCCAACGCCCCGAGGCGCACGGCATTGTTCAGGGTCAGCGCCCCGTCCTGGCTGGCGTGGATCTCCAGCCGCGCCCCCAGGCCGCGCAGCAGGGCATTGCTGAAGGCGGCGGGGCGCTCGCCGCCTTTGGGCCACACCTGATCCAGCCGCCAACAGCCCTGCAGCTCGGCCGCTGACAGGCCGCTGCCGCTGCGGCGGGCCAGCCGCTCCCTGGCGCGCAGCTCCGTCCCGCTGGGCAGGCTGGAGGCGGGTGCGGCAGACACCATCGGGGGCTGGCGGGCGGATCACGCCATGCTGGCGCAGGTGCGCGGCGGCAGAGGCCGCTGGCGCGGTACCAGGTCGGCGGGCCGCCGGTGCCATGGGCGAACGGCCCGGCCATCCAGCTTGCGGCGCTGGCTCGGCACTGGCTCGGCACTGACGCGGCGCTGGCTCGGCGCTGACGCGGGGTTGCAGCGCGGCCGCTGCTGGCGAGCCGTGCGCTCGGGGATCACACCACCGGCAGCCCCGTCGTGATCGCCCGCTCCACAAGGTCGGCGGCACGCTCCACGCCGCCGGAGCCGGCGATCGCCTGCCGCAAGCGCTGGGCCTGGCCGCGGTAGCTGGCGTTCTGCCACACCTGGTCGATCGCCGCCCGCAGCCGCGCCTGCGAGGCCCGCTTCAAGGGCACCACGCCACCGCTGCCGGTCCAGGCCAATCGGGCCGCCACGCCCGGTTGGTCATTGGCGATCGGGATCGCCACCATCGGCACCCCATGGCTGAGGGATTCCAGCACCGTGTTGAGCCCCGCGTGGGTGATCGTCAGCGCCGCCCGGGCGAGCAGCTCCAGCTGGGGTGCCACCTCCACCACCAGGGGCTCCCCGGCCAAAGGGGGCAGGTCGGCGGGGCTGGAGCCGCCGCCGAGGGCGATGACCAGCTGGGCATCGAGGTGCTGGCAGGCCGCGGCGATCCGGGCAAACAGCTCCAGCTGCTGGTTCTGGATCGTGCCGAGCGAGGCGTAGATCAACGGCTGGCCGGTGAGCCGCTCCCAGGGGAAGGGCACGGCGGGGCGGCTGGCGGGATCCCAGAGCGGTCCGGTGAAGTGAAAGCAGGCCGGCAGCTGCGTGCGCGGATACTCGAAGGCTTCCGGCTGCTGGCAGATCTGGGCCAGCGGCGACCAGCCGGCGGCGGCATCCGCCAGCGGTGGCAGGCCGTGCTGCTGGCGGTAGTCCAGCACCACCTGGGTGATCGGGCTGGCTACGCGGGTGAGCAGCCGCTGGCCCAGGCGGTTGCGCAGGCGCGCCCAGGGAGCTCGGCTGTACCGCCACCCCGTGTTCACCGGCGGCACCGCCGGGTCGGGGTTGAGCAGCAGGGCGCAGCTGACGCTCACGAACGGCAGGTCGAGCACCTGGGCCAAGGTGGCGCCGCCAAAGCTGGTTTGATCGATCACCAGGGCCTCCACCCCCCGGGCCCGCAAGGCCGCGGGGGCCTCGCGCAACACCATCGCGGTGGAGCTGCGGAAACTCTCCACCGTGAGCCGAAATGCGGCCGGGCCGCTGAGCTGTCCCAGGCGGTTGAACAGCTGGCGGGTGAAGCCGAGGGGAAAGTCGCTCAGACCGATCGGGATGAACTCCAAGCCGGCCTCCCGCACCCGCGTTTCGGCATCGGCGATGGCCGCCACGCTGACCCGATGGCCGCGCTGGCGCAGCCGATGGCCGAGGGTGGTCATCGGGTTGAGATGGCCGCTGGCGGCGGGGCAAAGCAAACCGAAATGGGTCACCGCGGCCGTTGCACGCCAGGCCGCTGAGCGTAGGCAGGAGCTGCCGGCCTCGGCAGGCCATTCACCACGCGGATCCGCGCCTCAACCGGGGTGACGCGGCGGGCCGCCAGCGAGCACCACAGCGAGCACCACAGCGAGCACTACAGCGAGCCCCACCTTGTCTGCCGCCGCGCTGGAGCTGATCCCTTCCAGCAACGGATGCTGAAGCGCACGGCCGAGCCGTTGCGCTCGCGCCGGGTACGGCTGACGATCAAGGCCCTCTCCGGCGGCCTAACCCTGCAGCGGCCGTCGCCCCTGCCACCCCTACGCTGCCGGCAAATGCAGGCACCCCAGAGGCATCCCTGGACGTGGTGACGCGGCGATGGTCGGAGCGGCCCCTGGTGGTGCTGATCGCCCCGGATGCGTTCAAAGGTTCCTTGGGATCGGCGGAGGCGGCCCAAGCGATCGCGGCCGGTTGGCGCCGGCAACGGCCCCAAGACCGGCTGGATCTCTGCCCGTTGGCCGATGGCGGCGATGGCTTCGGGCCGGTGTTGGCCCAGTGGCTCGGCGCCGAACAGCGCAGCTGCGACACGGTGGATGCGGCGGGACGGCCGCGGCGGGCCCGTTGGTGGTTGGCGCCAGGACCGCCGCCGCAGGCGATCGTGGAGAGCGCCGAGGCGATTGGCCTGGCCCTGTTGCCCCAGGCCCTGCGGCACCCTTGGCCGCCCGATCAGCCAGCGTTGACCCGCCCAGAGCTGGCCGGCTGCGTCGGCGATCCTCCCGCGCTCCAAGGGCAAGGCCCGCCCCGCCCCGAGCGGCGGGTGGCGCCGCCGGTCGACGGCCGGGAGAGCGGACTCCGGCGCCACGGTGCGGGGTCGCCAGCCTCCGAGCAGGACGCCCAGAGGCCTCAAGGCGCGGCCAGCGGCAGCCCTTGGCGGCAGCGCCTCGGGCTTGACAGCCGCGGTCTGGCGCCCCTGCTGCTGGCCGCCCACGCGGCCGGCGCCGAGCGCCTGCTGTTGGGATTGGGGGGCAGCGCCACCAACGATGGCGGCTTCGGCCTGGCCCAGGCGTTGGGCTGGCGCTTCCGCGACGCCAACGGGGCCCCCATCGCCTGTTGGGGCGATCTGGAACGGCTGGAGCGGCTGGAACCCCCCCAGCTGCTAGCGCCGCTGCCGCAGCTGGTGTTAGCGGTGGATGTGGCCAACCCCCTGCTTGGCCCCCAAGGGGCCAGCGCCGTCTACGGCCCCCAAAAGGGGCTCACGGCGGAGCAACAACCGCGGGCGGAGGCCTGCCTCCGGCGCTTGGCCCAGTGCCTGGAACCGCTCCATCCCGGGGTGGCGGAGCGCCCCGGCAGCGGTGCCGCCGGTGGCCTGGGCTATGGCCTGCAGGTGTTTTGCGGCGGCCGCTTGCGGGCGGGTGCGGAGCTGGTGGCGGAGCTGTGCGGCCTGGAGCGGCGGTTGGCCGCGGCCGACCTGGTGATCAGCGGCGAGGGCCGCTTCGATGGCCAGAGCCTGATGGGCAAAGGCGTGGGGAGCTTGTTGGCGCGGGCTCGGCGGCTGGGGCGCGACAGCCTGGTGCTGGCGGGCCAGCTGGAGGCTGAGGCGCTACGGCGGGCCCAGGCCGAAGCCGCGGCCCAGGGCTGCGATCTCGAGGCCCGGGCCCTGGTGCCCGATCTCACCGACCTGGCCCGGGCCAGCGCCGAGCCGGCGCTCTGGCTGGAGCGGCTGGCGCAACGGGCCGCGGCGGACTTGGCCGGGTCCCGTGCGGTCCCGCAGCCCTGATCGACGGCCCGCCCGCGGCGGCGCCGATCAGGGCTGGTGGGTCAGGGGGAGGTGGGCTGGATGCAGGCCTGCAGCTGGTTCTGCAGGCTGGTGGTGAGGTGGGCGACGGCGCTGCGGCGATCGGCGCGGTACGCGCTCAGCAGGGGCTGAATGGCGATGGGGTCGGCGATGCTGAGGCAGGCGTGCCGGGGGCCGAGCTGGGGACGCCGGCTGGGGTCACGGCCCTGGATGCGGCAGCTGGTGTCCCAGAGCAGCAGCAACAGGTCGGCGAGGCGTTCGGGGCTGGGGCAATCGCGCACATAGCGACCGCTCACGGCCACGAAGGATTCGACCATGCGCATGTGCCACATCAGCCGTTCCGTTTCTTCGGCGAGGCGATCGGCGAGACCGCGCTCGAGCAGGCAGGGGGATGGGGCGTTGCGGGAGGGGGCTGCGGGGAAGAGCCGATCCCAGCCCGCCTGTTCCACGCGGCGGCAGCGGCCGTTGAGGTCGCCGCTGGCGCTCAGGCCGAGGCTGTCTTCGACGACGCGCAAGGAGCGCTCCCGCAACTGTTCCAGGCGCTCGATGATCGGATCGGCGGCGGGGCTGGCCAATCCGTCCTGGGCGAGGGCTGCCCCGATCGTGGGGGTGGTGGCGCCAGGGCCTGCTGCCCCAGCGGCCGCGGCTTGGGAGCTGGTGGCGGCGGCCGGCGGGGGCTGGCGGTGGGGATAGGCCTGGCTGTAGAAGCGCTCGAGGATCGTGAGATAGCGCTCCGACACCCGCAGCAGGCGTTCCCGCAACGGCGTGTCGACGGGATCGAGGCCCGCCTCCCGCTCCAGCTGCGCCAGCAATGCCGTTAAGGCCGCCCAGGGCGGCCGCGGGAAGCTGTATTGGATGCCGATCGGCAGCACGGTCATCGTCTCGGCACGGCCCGCGGCCTGGAGGTCTTCGGCGGTCCACAACGCCAGCTGGGCGACGCCGGGCTCCAGGGGGCTGATGCGCTCGTTGTGGCCATTGGTGGCGCCCTCCGGGGCGATAGCAAAGGGGAACGGGCCGTTCAGCAGCAGCTCGCGGGCGCAGCGCAAGGCCGGCAGATCGAGCTTGCCCCTTTGAATCGAGCAACCGCCGAGGTGGCGCAGCAGCCAGGCGGTGGGCTGGCCGGCCCACAGCGGAATGCCGCGGTCGTAGAGGAACTGGGCGTGCAGGGGAGGCCTGAGCCGCACGCCCTGGCGCCGGGCCAGCAACGGCAGCTCGCGCCAGAGCAGCTGGGCCATGCAGAGCGGATCATCGAGGCTGGGATGGCGAAAGGCCAGCAGCAGGCGGCTGCGACCCGCTTGGAAGTCGGCCATTGCCGCCACCAAACGCTCGCCATGGCGCACCGACAGCGAGCGAATGTTGGATCCGTGCCGCAGGGCCAGCGGCAGCAGCCGCGGCGCCAGCCACAGCAGGCGCCGATCCAGCAAGGGCGGCAAAAACTCAAGCGGAGCGGCGGCGGGCATCGGGCCAGGCGGGGCGGGGCCCGTCAGGGGCGGAGCGGTCACGAAATTCAAGCGGCTGCGGCGCCCGCCTGCCCAGCCCGCTCCAGCGCTGCGCGGCCTTCGAACAGCGCAAGGCGGCGCGTGATTGAGCTGGGGCGGGCCTGGCTTGCCGCTGTTTGATGTCTGGTGGGGCGGCGACGAGGACAGCCAGGGTTATCGCAGGTTTATCGCAAGTTTATCGCAGGTTTATCGCAGGTTTGGTGCCGGCGCCTGGAGCGGACCGGCAGCTGCGAACGCCCTGGCGCTGGGGGATGGGGTGGTGCGGGCTTCCCCATGGGGCTGCCGCAACCGCTGCCTAACAGCCCACCAGGCGCACAGTCTGGAGGCCACGGGGGGTGCCGGTGCCGGGGCTGGAGCGCTGCCCACCGCTGCGACAAGGAGGAGGAATGGCGCCGTTCAGCGATCGAGTTTGGTGAACAAAACAGGGAGCCAAAGGCGCTGTCGTGGCAGAGTGATTGGCATCCAATCCAGTGGTCGTTGCAGACCATGTAGGTGCCTGATCAGCAATCAAGCTCCGCAGAGCC
>JBKCTK010000330.1:0-1755 GCA_046319055.1 Synechococcaceae cyanobacterium | reverse complement strand
CCGCTGATCTATCTCGACTACGCCGCCACCAGCCAGAAACCCCGTCAAGTGCTGGAGGCCTTGCAGCACTACTACGGCCACGACAACGCCAATGTGCACCGCGGCGCCCACCAGTTGAGCGCCCGCGCCACCGAGAGCTTTGAGCTGGCTCGGGAGAAAGTGGCGGGCTTCATCGGTGCCGCAGGTCCGCGGGAGATCGTGTACACCCGCAATGCCAGCGAGGCGATCAACCTGGTGGCCCGCAGCTGGGGGGAGGCATTCCTGCGGCCCGGCGATGAGGTGCTGCTGACGGTGATGGAGCACCACAGCAACCTGGTGCCATGGCAGCTGCTGGCGGCCCGCTGCGGCTGCGTGTTGCGCCACGTGGGCCTAACCGAGCACGGCGAGCTCGATCTCGAGGATCTGCGCGCCAAGCTCAACGAGCGCACCCGACTGGTGAGCCTGGTCCACGTGAGCAACACGCTCGGCTGCCTCAATCCCATCGCCGAGATCACCGCCCTCGCCCATGCCGCCGGGGCCCTGGTGCTGGTGGACGCCTGCCAGAGCCTGCCCCACCAGCCGATCGATGTGGGCCGCCTCGGCTGCGACTTCCTGGTGGGCTCCTCCCACAAGTTCTGCGGCCCCACCGGCATGGGCTTCCTCTGGGCTCGGGAGGCCCTGTTGGAGGCCATGCCGCCCTTCCTGGGGGGCGGCGAGATGATTCAGGACGTGTTTCTCGACCACAGCAACTGGGCCGACCTGCCCCATAAGTTCGAGGCCGGCACGCCGGCGATCGGCGAAGCCATCGGCATGGGCGCCGCCATCACCTACTTGCAGGCGTTGGGCATGGAGCGCATCGCCGCCTGGGAGCAGCACCTCACCCAACGGCTCTTTGCCCGCCTGCGGTTGATTGAGGGGGTGCAGGTACTGGGGCCCACGCCTGAGCGCCAGCCCCACCGCGGTGCCCTGGCGGCCTTCCACGTGGAGGGCCTGCACGCCCACGACATCGCCGCCTTGCTCGATTCCGCCGGCATCTGCATCCGCAGCGGCCACCATTGCACCCAGCCGCTGCACCGCCATTACGGCCTCAGCGCCACGGCGCGGGCCAGCCTGGCCTTCACCACCACGCCCGAGGAGATCGAACGGTTCGGGACGGAGTTGGAAGGCACGATCCAGTTCCTCCGCGAACACTCCTGAACCGGCCCCCTGCCCGGCTGCGCTCCATCGGCCTGGCCAGCCTGCTGGCCGGGCTGGTGTCGGCCTGTGGCCCCACACCGCAGGCGGCCTGGCTCCAGCACACCTTGGCGGATCCGCGGCTGTCGCCCGCCAGCGGCGCCAGCCTGGCGGCCTGCCAGCAACGCCTTCAGGCGGCCGGTTGGCTCGGGCCGGAGCGGGCCCGTCCGGCGGATCCGAGCAACTACGGGCTGCGGCGCAGCCGCGATGAGCTGGGCCGGCCGGTGCCCCACAAGCCCATGTTGATCGTGCTGCACGAAACGGTGTTGTCGGCGGCCGACACCGTGGCGCTATTCCAGACCCCGCATCCGCGCGATGAAGACCAATTGAGCTACCACCAGCTCATCGATCTGCAGGGGCAGCGGCTGCGGCTGGTCGCCGACGGGCACCGGGCCTACGGCGCCGGCATGTCGGCCTTTGGAGACGCCACGGTGCGAATCAAGCGCCAGTCGCCCGGATCCGTCAACGATGTGGCCCTGCACCTCAGCCTCGAAACCCCAGCCGACGGGCGCGGCGACGGCGATGGCCACAGCGGCTATACCC
>JBKCTK010000329.1:0-8727 GCA_046319055.1 Synechococcaceae cyanobacterium | reverse complement strand
GGAGCCGGCGGCGGATCTGGGGGGGGCTGCGGCCGTGGGCCCCAGCTCCCGCTACCGCACCCGGCCCGCCGGCACGGTGTGGGTGGGGGATTTGGGCTTGGGGGGGCAGCTGCGGCCGGTGGGGCAACTGGAGCTGCGGCTGCAGGAGGCGGCTCGGCTGGGCTTCCGGCGGGCTGTGCTGCCGCCCGACAGCGGCCTGGCGGCCCTGGCGTCCAGCCTCGACCTGCAGCTGCTGGAGGCTGGCACGATCACGGAGGCCCTGGTGGCGGCCCTGGGCACGGATCCCGCGGCGGAGGAGGGTTGAGCCCCGTTGCGATCGAGGCCGAGCGTGATCCCGATACCTCCGCCCGATCGGGGTGCGCCGGGGCTTGGATCCCGGCTGCGCCTCGACGATGACCCATCCCCCCTCCTGATCAGCAATAAAGCTCCGCAGAGCCAACGATCACTGGCTGAGGAATGCTGAGAGGAATGCTCACTAGCACGCATGAGCGCCCACAGGCGAGGCGCCGGAAGCCCGTTCTTGCCAGGCGTGAGACCGCCTTCCTCTGATGAGGAGCTTTGTTGCTGATCAGATCCCCCTTGGCGATCGCCTAGATCCCCAGGTGTCCACAGCGGCCGTGGGCTGAGGCGCCTTGCCACCGCGCGCCCACCGGGCGCCCAACGCGGGTGCGATCGCGGCCTATGCGCGCCGAACGCGGGCGCGATCGCGGCGGCGGGGGCGATGGCGGCGATGGTCAACGGTCCTGCCAGCCAGGCCCATGGGGCTCAGAAATACACATCCACGTTGCTGCGGCCGGACGATTTCAGCCAGTTCTCGATATCCAGGTAACCGCCGGGGTACAGCTTCACCGCTCGGGTCCAGTGATCGGTGGCCTCATCAAACCAGCGGTCGGCGGCATCCTGGTCGCCGTTCTCAGCGGCGATGCGGCCCCGCTTCTCGAAGATCAGGCCCATGTTCTTGAGGCAGGAGGGGGAATTGGGATTTTCCTCTAACGATTGGCGGTAATAATCAAGTGCTTTTTCTTCATCGCCGGTGCTCATAAAGATGATCGCCATATTCTTGAAAATCTCGCCCCGGTCATTGGGGTTCTCCTCCAGTTTTAGGGCCTCCTCATAGTTGTCCAAGGCTTCGGCATAGTCTCCGTCGTTCTGTGCTGAGAGCCCGTCGCGGTAATACACGTAGGCCTCTTTGGCCTTCGGGTCGATCGGCAGCAGCTTCACGATCAGGTCAGCCATCACCGTGAAGCTCTTGTCGATGAAGTTGTCGTTGCGCTGGGAGCGGGGCACGGCGGCGAAACAGCTGGGCTCCCATCCTGCCGGCCCCAGGGGCTTGGCAGTTGGCGCGCCACGGTCGGGGCAGCCCGGATCGCGGAGGGCCCCACCGTTGGCGCCAAGGCCCGTGCAGCGGCGGGTTGGTGGCGCCGTCGCGCCCAAGGTCCTTTCGCCCCCGTTGGCACGCTCGCGAGAAGCCGCGCCGTTCGCATCCTGGAGGCCAGTTGCGGCGCTTGCGCCCTCCAGGGGCCTGGCTTGGCCCGCTGGGGCCTGGTCCCGCCAGATCGCGTCCCCCCTCGGCAGGCGGGCTGGAGTCCATGGCTGCCGCTGTGGTCCTTTGGCGTCTGGCGGGTGGCGGCGCCGCGGCGTGTCGGGCTGAGCTCCCTAGCCTGAGGATCGTTGCGCCCCCCGGCGGTGCCCCGCCCCTCGCTTCCCCTCGCCGCGCCGCCCCCCCAGCAGGCCGGGCCGATCCTGCTGGAGGTGGCGGGCCTCAAGTGCGGTGGCTGTGTGCGGGCGGTGGAGCAGCGCTTGCGCCAGCACCCGGCCGTGCGCGACGCCAGTGTGAATCTGCTGACCCGCACCGCCTGGGTGGAGTTGAACCCCGCCGCGGCGGGGGTGGCGGCCGATCCCGTCGCCGAACTGCGGGCCAGCCTGGCGGCATTGGGGTTTGAAGCCCGGCGCCGCGACGAGGAGGCCGATGCCCTGCCGCGGCTGGAGCGCCGCCGGCAGCGCCATTGGTGGACCCACTGGCGCCAGTTGATCTACGCCCTAGCGCTGCTGCTGGTGTCGGGTCTGGGTCACCTAGCCGAGGCTGGCGAATTGCCCTGGGGTGATCCCTGGAACCTGCTCGGCCGGCCAGGCTTCCACGCCATCGTGGCCACGGTGGCCCTGCTGGGCCCGGGGCGGCCGATCCTGCGCCACGGCCTGCTCAGCGCCTTGGGCGGTCTGCCCAGCATGGACACCCTGGTGGGGCTGGGGGTCGCCAGCGCCTACATCTCCAGCCTGCTGGGTTGGCTGTTGCCCCGCAGCGGTTTCCCCTGCTTTTTCAATGAGCCGGTGATGCTGCTGGGCTTCGTGCTCACAGGGCGGTTTCTGGAGGAGCGAGCCCGCTGGCGCACCGGGCGGGCTCTGGAGTCGCTGGTGGCGCTGCAGCCAGACCAGGCGTTGCTGCTCAGCGGTGACGGTCCCCCCCGGCCGGTGCGGGTGGGGGGGCTGCGCCCCGGCGATCGGCTGCGCATCCTGCCGGGCGATCGGCTGCCGGTGGATGGGGTGGTGGTCCGGGGGGAGTCGAACCTCGATCTGTCGTCCCTCACCGGGGAATCCCTGCCGCAGAGCGCTGGCCCTGGCGCGGAGCTACCAGCGGGCGCGCTCAACCTCGATGGTGCCCTCGACCTGGAGGTGCGGCGCAGCGGCGCCGAAAGCGCCATCGCCCGCATCGTGCGGCTCGTGCAGCAGGCCCAAGACCGCAAAGCGCCGATCCAGGCCTTGGCCGACCGGGTGGCCGGGCGCTTCACCCTGGTGGTGCTGCTGTTGGCCCTGGGTACCTTCCTGTTTTGGTGGCTGGAGGGGGCTGGTCGCTGGCCCCAGCTGCTGGCGCCGCCCACCGCGATCGAGGTCCATGGCCATCACGCCGTTGGCCTGCCGTGCCACGGCCTGGCCATGGCCACCCCCGAAACGCCCCTGGCCCTGGCCCTGCAGCTGGCGATCGCCGTGCTGGTGGTGGCGTGCCCTTGCGCCCTCGGCTTGGCGACCCCCGCCGCGATCGCTGTTGGATTAGGACAAGCGGCCCGGTCGGGGCTTCTGTTCCGGGGTGGTGAGGCGATCGAGACCGCCGACCGGCTGCGCACCGTGCTGTTTGACAAAACCGGCACCCTCACCCTGGGGCGGCCGCTGGTGCGACGGATTGAGCCGCTGGCCGCCGTTGAGGCGGCTGCGGTCCCCCCTGCCCTGCCCGGCATCGCCACAACCACCACCGCTCTCGCAGCGGAAGCGACCACCACCACCGCGACAGGGGCGGCGGCCGCGGCGCGGACCCCACCGCGGCTTGCACTTGGGGAGAGCGCGCCCCAGGGGGCTGGAGCCACCGCGGCGCTGCCGCTTGCCCCGCCGGGATCCCTTGCCCCGCCCAGCTCCCTGGCGAACCCTGCGCGAGCCGACGCATCGGCGGCCGACCCGATCGCCGCTCTTTTGCGTCAGGCTGCGGCCCTCGAGCAGCAGAGCCGCCATCCCCTCGCCCATGCCTTGTTGCAGGAGGCCCAGTTGCGCGGTCTCACCCTGCCCGAGGTGGAGTGGGCCCGCAGCACAACCGGCGCCGGGGTGGAGGGGCAGCTGCGGGATGACGGCCCCCTGATTCGGGTGGGCCGTCTCGACTGGCTGGACGCCTTGGGGGTGGTGGGGGCCGCGGCCGACGCCACCGCCGCCCAGCTTCAGGCCGAGCTGGCCGCCCACGGCGCCACCGTGCTGGCCGTGGCCGCGGCGGATCGCCTGCTGGGGGTGATCTCGGTGCAAGATCCCCCGCGCCCTGACGCGGCCGCCACCGTGGCCGCCCTGCGCCAGCGGGGTCTGAGGCTGGGCCTGCTCAGCGGTGATCGAGAGGAGGCGGTGCGGGCCCTGGCCGCTCAGGTGGGCCTGGAGGCCGCGGAGCTGGCCTGGCAGCTGCGGCCGGAGCAAAAGCAGGAGCGGATCCTGGCGGCTCGGGCTCAAGGGCCGGTGGCGATGGTGGGTGATGGCATCAACGACGCTCCGGCCATCGCCGCCGCCGATCTGGGCATCGCCGTTGGCACCGGCACCCAGATCGCCCAGGAGAGCGCCGACCTGGTGGTGTTGGGGGAGCGCTTGGAGGGGTTGGTGATCGCCCTGGACCTGGCCCACCGCACCATGGCCAAGGTGCGCCAGAACCTGGCCTGGGCTTTCGGTTACAACCTGATCGCCCTGCCGATCGCGGCCGGCGCGCTGCTGCCGGGCTTCGGGTGGCGGTTGTCGCCGCCCCTGGCGGCCCTGCTGATGGCTTGCAGTTCGATCACCGTCGTGCTCAATGCCCTGCTGCTGCACCATGGCGGTACCCGAGCGGGGACGAAACGTTGAGGGGTTGGCGGTGAGCGGACGCTTTGTGGTGTTGGAGGGGATCGATGGCAGCGGCAAGACCACCCAGCTGGAGCGCCTGAGCCAGTGGCTGCCCCGGAGCGGCCTGCTGCCGGCTGGGGCGGCCGTGGTGGTCAGCCGGGAACCGGGGGGCACGCCCCTGGGCCAGGCCCTGCGCCAGCTGCTGCTGCCCCCGCCCGAGGCGGCGCCGAGCGGCACCAGCGAGCTGTTGCTTTACGCCGCGGACCGGGCCCAGCATGTCGACACCGTGATCCGGCCGGCATTGGAGCGGGGCGACTGGGTGCTGTGCGACCGCTTTACCGGATCGACCGCCGCCTACCAAGGCGATGGCCGTGGCCTGCCCCTGGAGTGGATCCGCCAGCTGGAACAGTTGGCGACCGGCGGCCTGGAGGCGGATCTGACGATCTGGCTGGATCTCCCGCTGGGTGCGGCCCAACGCCGCCGCCAGGCACGCCAGCCCGATCGGATCGAGGCCAGCGGTGAGGCCTTCCAGGAGCGCGTGGCCGCTGGCTTCGCCAGGCTGGCCCTGGAGCGGGGCTGGAGCAGGGTGGCGGCCGATCAAGCTCCGGCCCAGGTCAGCGCCGCGATCCAGGAGCTGCTGCGGACCCGGTGGCCGGCCGCGGCGCCCCATGGCTGATCTGTTCGCTGAACTGGTGGGGCAGCCGCGCGCGGTGGGGCTGCTGGAGGCGGCGCTGCGCCTCGATCGGGTGGCGCCGGCTTACCTCTTCGCTGGGCCCGAGGGGGTGGGGCGGCGCCTCGCGGCCCTGCGCTTCCTGGAAGGGGTGGTGCAAGCCGCTGGGGGGCAGCGCGATCCGACGGTGCGGCGTCGGCTGGCCCAGGGCAACCACCCCGACCTGCTCTGGGTAGAGCCCACGTATAGCCATCAAGGCAAGCTGGTGCCGGCCTCCCAGGCGGAAGCTGAGGGTGTGAGCCGCCGCACGCCGCCCCAGCTGCGGCTGGAGCAGATCCGGGAGATTTCCCGCTTCCTCGCCCGCCGTCCGGTGGAGGCCCGCGGCGCCATGGTGGTGCTGGAGGCGGCGGAAGCGATGGCCGAAGCGGCGGCCAATGCCCTGCTCAAGACCCTGGAGGAACCGGGGGATGGTCTGTTGATCCTGATCAGCGCGGCACCGGATCAGCTGCTGACCACGATTCGCTCCCGCTGTCAGCTGATCCCCTTCCGCCGGTTGGAGCCGCGGCAGCTGCGGCTGGTGCTGGAGCGGTGCGGTGATGGCCAGGAAGTCGCGGGCAACGGCGAGGATCCGCCCGAGCTCCTGGAGCTGGCCGCCGGTTCCCCGGGGGCGCTGCTGGAGCATCGCCGCCAATGGCGGTCGTTGCCGCAGGGGCTGGCGGCGCAGCTGGTGGATTTGCCCGCCGATCCGCTGCTGGCCTTAACCCTGGCCCGCGACCTGAGCGAGGCCCTCGATGGTGACCAGCAGCTGTGGCTGCTCAATTGGCTGCAGCTGAGCCGTTGGCGCCGTCAGCAGCGGCCTGCGGAGCTGGAGCGCTTGGAGCGGCTGCGGCGGCAGCTGCGCTCCCACGTGCAGCCGCGGCTGGCCTGGGAGGTGGCGCTGCTGGAGCTGGCTGGGCTGAAGCCCCCGTAACCCCCCGACCTCAGCGCCATCGCACCCGTCGGGGTTGCTGCCGCTGAGGTCGGAGCCGATGGTGGGCCGGAGGTGGCTGGAAGGGCCGCTCAGGCCGCGGCGTTGTCTTTGCTTTGGGGCAGGCGGCGGTTCTCGCGGAAGCTGCTCATGACCCCCGCCAGTTCGTCCAGCTGATCCTTGCTGGGTAGCTCCAGGCAGTAGCCCGCCCCGTACACCGTCTTGATGAAGCGGGGTTTGCGGGGATCGGGTTCGAGCTTGGTGCGCAGGTGGCGAATATGCACGCGGATGGTCTCGATGTCGTCATCGGGCTCGTAGCCCCACACCTCTTTGAGGATCAGCGATGGGGCGACGGTTTGGCCATGGCGCTGCAGCAGGCAGTGGAGCAGCTCGAACTCCAGATGGGTGAGCCGCACAGGCTGGTCGAACCAGATCGCCTCAAACCGCTCCGGCACCAGGGTGAGGCAGCTGTAGCTCAGGATTTCGTTGTGCTTGGTGGAGAGGGGGGCGCGGTCGGTGCGGCGCAGCAGCGCCTTGACCCGCACCATCAGCTCCTCCAGGTCGAAGGGCTTGGCGAGGTAGTCGTCCGCGCCGGAGTTGAAGCCGCTCACCTTGTCTTTGGTGCTGCCCAGGGCGGTGAGCATCAGGATCGGGATCTTGGCCGTGCGCTGATCGCGGCGCAGCCGCTGGCAGAGGGTGAGCCCATCCACCTTGGGCAGCATCAGGTCGAGCAGGATCACATCCGGGCTGAACTGAAGGGCCAGGGCCTGACCTTTGATGCCGTCCTCAGCCCGTTGCACATCGAAACCGCCGTGCTCGAGGTGGCCGGCGACCAGATCGCGCATGTCGCCGTCGTCTTCGATCAGCAGGATGCAGGGCTTCATCGCGGTGCGGCAGGAGGGCAGCAAGGGGTAGGAGCGTCAGCGGAGCGACGCGAACGCCACGGGGCGTACGGGCATTGTCAACAGTTTTGGTGCTGTTAGCAGGAAATCCCGGTGATCGGCAGCCTTCTGTTGCCGGATCTCCAGAATTTCTTTGGCAGCGGGGTTGTGGCCGGGGCGATCAGCCCGATGCAGGCCAGCGGTCTGGCGGTTGCTGCACGGGTGGAACGTCCCTGACGGCCACCAGGCTCCGAAGACAAATGACAGCTCCTCAAGGGATGGAGAACCGTCAAGAAAATGAAAACTCCCCGGGCGGGATTCGAACCTGCGACCAATCGGTTAACAGCCGACCGCTCTACCGCTGAGCTACCGAGGAATGGGAGGTATGGCGGAATCGATTGATTCTGCCCACCGGCTCCAACGCGAAGACCTTAACCGCCGACCCTGCCTTGGGGCAAGCGGGAGAGCTCCTGGAGCATGGCTTCCGGCTTCTGCCATGGCCCCACCTGGCCCCGCTCCATGCGGGCGGCCCCGTCGCAGCTCGCCAGCTCCTCCAGCCGATGGGTGATCCAGAGGGCGGTGATGGGGGTGTCGGGACGCCGGGTCAGGGAGCGGATCAGCCCCAGAACCTCCCGTTGGCTGTCGGGGTCCAGCAGGGCGGTGGGTTCATCCAGCAGCAGCAGATTGGCGTCGCTGGCCAGGGCCCCGGCGATGGCGAGGCGTTGCTTCTGGCCACCGCTGAGGGTGTGGATCGGCCGCCGCTCCAACCCCCCTAGGCCCACCTGATCCAGGGCCGCCGCGACCCGCTGCCGGCGGCTCGCCAGGGGCAGGTTCGCCGGCAGGGAGAGCAGCAGGTCGCTGGCGCAGCTCGGTAACAACAGTTGGTGATCGGGGTTCTGGAACACCAAGGCCGGTCGCAGTTCGCTGCGGATCGTGCCCGCTGTGGGACGCAGCAGGCCGGCAATCAGCCGCAGCAGCGTGCTTTTGCCGCTGCCATTGGAGCCCACCAACATCCATAGCCCCGGCGCCGGCAGCCGCAGCTGGCAGTCGCGCAGGGCCGGGCTGCCGCCGGGCCAGTGAAAGCAGAGGCCCTGCACGCTGAGCGGGGCCGCGGCCGCTGGATGGGCCAGCGGGCCCCCGGCCTCGGGGGAAGGCCTGGCCGCGGCGGGGTGTGGCGGTGGGTCCGGAGGGAGGGGAGGCAAGGGGCTGGAGGCTGCCTGGCGCGGGCTCAGGATTCCAAGCTGAACCCGGGGCGTCGGCCGCCGGAGCCAGCCGCGGTTTTCTCATAGAGCTGCACCGCCAGCACCTCAGAGCTGAGCACCGTGACCCGTTTGTGGGGGTCTTTTTCGCAGGTGAGCTCGATCAGCTTGGGGGAGCCGGTTTCCAGGGCCTGGCGCAGCTCGCCATAAAGGCTCTGGGCCGCTTCGTGCTCCTTGCGCTGCACCGCCAGGGGAACGGGGCTGAGCCGGAGGGAGAGCTCGACGACGTACATGGGTCAGGGCGAGGGGTGGCAGGCCCGGGATGGCCAGGGCCTGAGGTCGCCGTCCGCGGAGGGGCGAAGACGGTCCCACTCTGGCGAACCGGCAGCCCCCACGCCGGCGACTAGGAACTTTTGCTCATTTCGCCATGGCAGGCCCGCCGGGTCCGCACTGGCCCTCGTCAGACCCTTAAAGTGGCGTTGTAAAGCTTCATTAAGCTGCCTCATGACAATCGCTGCAGGGCGCTTGCCCCAGCGGGGATGGTTCGACGTCCTCGACGACTGGCTCAAGCGCGACCGCTTCGTGTTTGTGGGTTGGTCCGGCCTGCTGCTGTTCCCCTGCGCCTACCTGGCGCTGGGTGGCTGGCTGACCGGCACCACCTTCGTGACCTCTTGG
>JBKCTK010000328.1:0-11025 GCA_046319055.1 Synechococcaceae cyanobacterium | reverse complement strand
GGGGGTGACCGTCAGGCCGAGGGGGTCGCAGCCGGCCAGGCCGATGCGGCGACGCCCCACATCGAGGCCGAGCAGGGAGCGGGGGGCCGGGGCCGGCACTCAGCGAGGCGCCACGGGCTGGGGGCCCACCGGGGTGGGCAGCGGCCGTCGGCGGGGCTGCAGGCGCTCGAGGACAGCCGACAAGCGGGAGGCCACCCGAGGGGCCGCCTGCCAGTCCTGCTGGCGCCGCCAGACGCTGCGCGCCATCAGCACCTGCTCGCCATGGAGCTCGGCCCCCAGCTGAACCAGCCAGCTCTGGCGACCGACATCGCCCACCTCGCAGGGGATCCAGAGACGGCTGCCCACACCCGATTCCCCAGCCAGCCGGCACAACAGCAGCTCGGCGGCGCCCCCGAGGAGATGGGTCCAGCCGGGGTGCACGCTGAACTCGATCAGGCACCCACCTGCGGGGTGATCCGCCTGCCAGCGGGCGCCCAGCACGGCTTCATTGCGGGCCCGATCGATCAGCATCCAGCCGCGACCGTTGCTGTGATCCAGCAAATCCTCGATGCGGCGATCGAGCAATTGGCGCAGCGGGGCTGGGCAGGCCGCCTGTTCGAGGTGCCACAGCAGGGGGGCGCTGCCCCGATCCAAACGGCGCAGGATCAGCTCCGGATCCCGCGGGGTTGGCGCCGGCGAGGAGGGCTGCCAGCGCCAGAGGCCATCGGTGCGCTGCGGCTGGAAGCCGAGCTCGCGCAACGTGGCCAGCCTGGGCGTATCCAAGCTGGCCACCACGGTGATCCAGCTGGCGGCGCCACGACCGCGGCTGATGGCCTCCCGCACCAGCGCCATGCTGACGTCGCGGCGGGCGGGGGCCTGGGGACCCTCGCCGCAATCGAGGGCGAGGGCCAAATGTTCGAGTTGCCAGCAGCTGCCACGCCGGTTGAGCCGGCGGCTGACCACCAGGCCGAGCGCCTTGCTGCCGCCGGAGGGTTCGCGCCGCAGCGCCACCAGCACATGGGAAGCCAAAGGCTGACGAAAGGCCACTGCCGTGATGAGCTTCTCCGGCACCGCCAGCAACAGGGAGCGCTGCAGCAGGGGCTGGAGGGGCAGGAACGCCGGATCGTCGAGCAAGGGCAGGTGCCAACCCTGCAAGGTCTCGACAGTCCAAGCCGGCACTTGGGCTTCCCTGGGCTGGGAGGCGGCGCTGGGCGGTGTCGTGGCAGGCACCGGCACGGCGGAACGGCGAGAGGACGCTTGCGGCGCCTCCATCCTAGGGGCCCCGTTCCCCGGAACTCGGCAGGACGACCATCAGGCCGGCCGCACCAGCACCAGGGGTGTGCGCTCATTGGCATTGCCCGCCGGGTTCGGGCGCAGGGCCCGCTGCAGCAAGACCTGGTCGCAGCCGCGGCTGGCGGCTAGCACCTTCACCCGCCCCAGATCGTTCACGTCGACGACGGCGACGGCCACGCCCAGCTGCTGGGCGACGCGCTCGCAGAACCCTTCCGGCTGCTCAGGCCCCAGCACGATGGTCTGGTCGTAGGGCGGTGTGGTGCCGGTGATGTCATCGATCAGGCGAGCCTGCGCGCCGGCCAGGCGGTAGAAGCCTCCCTTGCTGCCCACCAGCTTCAGGGCTGTACCGAGGATCCAGGCCGTCAGCACCCGAGCCGGGCCGACGATGTCGATCAGGCTCTGCAGGCCGCAGGCTGTGGCCAGGCTGCTGGTCGGGTGGAACACGCGGCACAGCTGGCGGGCCAGGCCGGAGGGTTCCACGGTTTCGGGATGGTGATAGCGGCCCTGCATCACCGCCAGCGGCGTCTCCCCGATCGTGAGCACATCCCCCGGCTGCAGCACGCCGCTGGCGTAGTGCCGCAGCACGGCCAGCGGATCGTCGAGCACCCCCAGCAGGTGGGTGCGGATCGGCAGCACCTGGCAGCCCTCTCCCTCGCGCCAGGAGGCTTCGGCGGCGCTGGGTGGCTCCGGGCGCCGCAGCGGCACCAGCAGACCTTGGCGTCGCTTCAGGCGACCGAAGGGGCCGTAATTGATCCAGTGGATGTCGATCCAGAGGGTGTCTAGCAAGCCTTCAAGATCCATGCCGCTGGGGCCGAGCAGGCGCAGATTCAGCTGAGCGGCGGTGGTCTTGCGCCCCTTGACGATGTAAGCGGGCCAGTAACCATCCGGGCGGGTCTCCTCATCCGGATGCTGTGGCGTGATCCGCGCCTCGCAGCGCACTTCGGCCAGATCGCCGCGCCCTAGGAGCACGGGTTCGACCCGAAACTCCGGCACCATCACCTCCATGCGCGGGTGGGGATTGTGGATGCTCACTTGGCCCATGACCTCCAGGCCCAGGGCTTTGCGCTTCACCTGGAACACCCCGGGGCTGAGCCGCAGGGGTGAAGCCGGCCGCAGCCGATGACGCAACTCCAGCCAGAGCAGGCTCAGGCCGAACAGCAGCAGCAGGACGAGCGGAAGCGAAAGCGGAAGGGGCACGCCGGAAAACCCAACAGGGCGCGAACGGCCGGAGCGTAGAGGCTCCGCTGGCCCTAGCTTCCTTGAACTGGCAGGCCCGGGGCCCGGTATGCGCAAGACATTCGTCCTGGACACCAATGTCCTGTTGCATGACCCGTTGGCCATCACCCGGTTTGAGGACAACGACGTCGTCGTGCCGATCGAGGTGGTGGAGGAGATCGATCGCTTCAAGCGCGACCCCTCGGAAAAGGGCCGCAACGCCCGCCAGGTCTCGCGATTGCTGGACGATCTGCGCGAACGGGGGAACCTGGCCGAAGGGGTGGTGATCGACCCGGCCCATGGGGGGCGCCTCAAGGTGGTGTTCTGCCGCGTTGAGACCCTCAGCCAGCTGCCGCCGGAACTGCGGGGCGGCAATGGCGATAACAACATCCTGGCGGTGGCGCTGGAGCAGCGCCTGCATGAGCGGGTCGGCAGCGAGCCGCCGGTGGTGCTGGTCACCAAAGACACGAACCTGCGCATCAAGGCCGATGCCGTGGGGCTGATCGCCCAGGACTACACCACGGACAAGGTGGCGATCGGCGACCTTTACCCGGGGGTCTGCGAGGTTTGGACCGGCGTCGAGGAGATGGATCGGGTCAAGGCGGAGGGGGGGCTGCCCCTGGCGGTGCTGGCCCATTCCAGCGGCGAGCCGCTCGATCTGAAGGCGAATGAGGGGATCACCCTGGTGGACAGGGCCCAACCCAATCACACCCTGTTGGCCCGTTACCAGGCCAGCAGCGCCAGTCTGTTGCCGCTGCAGCGGGCCCCGAAGGCCCGCTTGGGCCGCATCCATCCCCGCAACCGCGAGCAGACCTTTGCCCTTGACCTGCTGCTGGATCCCGCCGTGCAGCTGGTGACCCTGGTGGGCAAAGCCGGTACTGGCAAGACCCTGCTGGCCTTGGCCGCCGGTCTCAACCAGGTGGCCGATGAGCGCCTGTATGACCGGCTGCTGGTGACACGCCCCGTGATTCCGCTCGGCAAGGACATCGGCTTCCTACCGGGGGATCTGCAGGAGAAGATGGGGCCATGGATGCAACCAATCATCGATAATCTCGAATTTTTGCTGGGTGGCGGCGAGGAGGGCCAGAGCAGCCACGCGCGCAACAACCAACGGCTGCAGCGCAACAGCTGGGAAGATCTGCGCAGCATGGGATTGCTTGAAGTGGAGGCGATTAGTTATATTCGTGGCCGCTCGATACCGCGTCAGTACATGGTGGTTGATGAATCCCAAAATCTTACCCCTCACGAGGTTAAGACGATCGTGACTCGTGTCGGCGAAGGGACCAAGATCGTGCTGACCGGCGATCCTTATCAGATTGATAATCCCTATGTGGATTCGGAAAGCAATGGTCTCACCTGGCTGGTGGAGCGGTTCAAGGGACAGGCCCTGGCCGGACACATCACCCTGAACCGCGGCGAACGCTCCGCCCTGGCTGAACTGGCGGCCAATCTGCTGTGAGGTTCAAAACCTGGCGTGAGCGCCAGAGGTTTGCCGCCGTGGCGATGCCTCGCAAGCGGCCGGGTTGAGCAGACAACCCACCACAAGGCTTTGGGGGTGAGGCGGCGCAAGCCCCGCAGGCGTCCTCGCTGGCCCAGGCCCAGAGTCCAGGATCAGGGACCAGGTGCTTTTGCCTGGAGGCCCCGGGAACCCTCTCCCCAGACCTCCCTACGGACGCGCATCCCGCTGCGCAAGGGTTCCGCGTTGGCCTGCCGACCATGGCTTGGCAAATCGCGATGGCCTGTCTTGCATGGAGGTATGCCCCCGCTGATCACGAGATGGGCGAAGCGCCGGACGACCAACCGATCACCCCCCACGCCGGTCCGCTCCGCGATCCCTCCGGATTGCTGAGCTACATCGGCGACGACGGACGCCGTTATGTGGTGGGCAGCCCAGCCGACCCGCAGGCGGTTGCCGCCGCGCACCAGGAGACCCCGTTGCCCGATGCGGCGAGCGCCGAGCGGGTGATGCGCGACCTACGCCAGGCCAACCGCCTTTACCGCCGCATTGAGTCGCTGTGCCGCGACTGGATCGCCGCCGTGCAGAGCCGGGATCTGGAGCGCGGCGCCGCCATGGAGCTCCTGCTCGCCACCTTGGAAACCACCCTGGAGGAGCCCGACTCCGAGACGGAGCCAGCGGGCTGACGCCCGTGCCGGCGGCGGCGGCGCTGAGGGGATCCGGCCTGCAGCGGCGGCCGCGGCGAGATGAAGCGGCATTCTGGAGCCATGGTCCCACCCGCCGCCTGTCTGTTTGACCTGGACGGTCTGCTGCTCGACACCGAACCGCTGCACGCCCGTGCTTGGCAGGCGGCTGCCTCCCGGTTCGGCCTGGAGCTGGACGCCTCAGCGTTGTTGCAGCTGCGGGGGCGGCGCCGCCTCGACTGCGCCCAGGCCGTCCTCGGCTGGATCGCCGCCGCCGGCCTGCCCTGTCCGGATTCGGAGGCGCTGCTGGCCATCCGTCAGCCGATCGCTGAGCGGCTCCTGCTCCAGGCGCCGGCGATCGATGGCGCCGAAGCGCTGGTGCGCCGCTGCCATCACCATGCTGTGCCGATGGCCTTGGCCACCAGCAGCGGCACGGCCTCGGTGGCCCTGAAGGGGGCCGCTCACCCCTGGTTGAAGTTGATCACGATCCGGGTCCATGGCGATGACCCCGACCTGCGAGCCGGCAAACCCGCCCCCGACGTGTTCGAACTGGCGGCATCCCGACTCGGGGTGCCGCCTCAGCTGTGCTGGGCCTTCGAAGATTCCCTCGCCGGCGCCCGCGCCGCGGCTGCCGCCGGCTGCCGGGTGCACGTGCTCAACAACCCCGCCGTTTCAGCAGAGAGCCTGCCGCAAGGGGTGGTGCTGATCGATTCGCTGCGCGCGATCCAGTTCTGAAGCACCGCTCGGCAGGTGGGGGGGCCATGGGCTCAAGAGCCACGCCCCAAACTTGCCGCCCACGCTGTTGTTCCGAAGGGACTGGCGGCGGAATCAGTACAGCCGGCTGAGCACAAATTCGGGAACGGCCCGCAGGGCGCTGCGCGGGCCGGAAGCCGGCAGCCAGGCCAGGGCTTCGTGGGCTTCGCGGGCGAAGCCCTCAGCCAGAGCCCTGGACCGGGGGATGGCGTCGCAGCCGCGCACCAGCTCAAGGGCGGCCTCGAGATCGCCCTCTTGGCTGAACTCCCGCTCGATCAAGCCCGCCAACTGGGGGCGTTCCTGCAGGGCATAGAGCGCCGGTGCGGTGAGGTAGCCGGAGGCCAGATCACTGGCGGCGGGCTTGCCCAGCTGCTGATCGCTACCGGTGAAGTCGAGAATGTCGTCGACCACCTGAAAGGCCAGACCCAGCTGGCGGCCGAAGCGATAAAGCGCCTCCAGATGGGGTTCGGGCAAACCGCTCAGCACCCCTGCGGCGCGGGCGCTGTTGGCGATCAAGGAGGCGGTTTTGCAATAGCTCTTTTCCAGGTAGGTTTCAAAGCTCTGGCCGGTGTCGTAACGGTTCAGACCCTGGCGCACCTCACCGTCGGCCAGATCCATGATCACGCGCGAGAGCAGTTTCACCACCTCGAGATCATCGAGGTTGGCGAGGTGCCAGCTGGCCTGGGCGAACAGGAAATCACCGGCCAACACCGCCACGCGATGGTTGAAGCGGCTGTGAACCGTGGCCACACCGCGCCGGGTATCGGCCCCATCAACCACGTCGTCGTGCACGAGCGAGGCGGTGTGGATCATCTCGGTGATCTGGGCCAACCGCCGGTGGCGTGGGCCGAGCTGACCAGCGGGATCAATGGCCCGGGAGAGCAGCAGCACCAGGCCAGGTCGCAGGCGCTTTCCGCCCGCGGCGAAGAGGTGCTCCGCCGCCGCTTGCAGGATGGGATGCTCAGCGCCGATCAGGGCCCTGAGGTCGGCCAGGAGGCCTTCAAGGTCGGCTTCGACCGGCTGAAGCAGCTCTGCAACGGTCGCCACCAAACCTCCGCGGTGGCCAGATCCTAGAAGGCGCGAGCCGGCGATCGGAGGTCGACCTGCTGGACGTGAGGCCTGCTGCCCAGCCAGGTGGTCGCCGCCGTCGCGAACGCCTCAGCCGGGCCCGTAACCACGAAGCGGGTGCGCTGCAGCGGTGGCGTCGGCGGATCTTCCCGCAGCTCCGCTTCTGGAGCATCCCCCAAGCTGGCCAGCAATGGGCCGAGGCGCTGGGCTGCCGCCACCGCGGGATTGATCAATTCCACGTCCGGCGGCAGCAGCTCCGCCAGCAGGGGCCGCAGCAGTGGGTAGTGGGTGCAGCCGAGCACGATCGTGTCCACCTGGGCCCGCAGCAGCGGCTCCAGATACTCCTGGGCGGCGGCCCGCAGGGCGGGGGCGGTCAGGTCGCCAGCCTCGATCAGCGGCACGAAGGCCGGGCAGCCGATCTCCAGCACCTGGGCGGAGGGCCGGCAGGCGTGGATGGCGCGGCGGTAGGCGCCGCTGCCGGCGGTGGCCGGCGTGGCCAGCACGCCGATGCGGTCATGCACCAGCTCGCTGGCGACGCTGTCGATCAGGCCCACCACCGGCACGCCGGCCTCGGCCACCGCCACATCGAAGGCCAGGGCATTGGAGGTGTTGCAGGCCATCACCAAGATCCCCACGCCCTGGAGCCGCAACCAGCGCACCACCTCCGAGGCGATGGCGCGGATCTCCTCGGGCGAGCGCTGGCCGTAGGGCACCCGGGCCGTATCCCCCAGATACAGGCAGGGGGAGTGCGGGTAGAGGGCGTGCACGTGGCGCAGCACCGTGAGGCCGCCCAGCCCGCTGTCGAACAGCCCCACCAGCAAGCTCATGAGGATCCCCCCAGCACCCGCAGGATGGCGGTGCTGACCGCCACGGCGAGGCGGCGCCGGAAGGCCGGGTCCGCCAGCCGCGGCGAATCCAGGCTGCCGGTGACAAAGCCCATTTCGGCGAGGGCCGCCGGCATGATCGTGCGCCGAATTACGAAGAAGCGGCCTTTGCGGGCGCCGCGGTCGGGGCTGCCGGGCGAGATCGCCAGGATCTGATCTTGAATCTCCTGGGCCAGCCGTTGGGACCGGCTGCCCTCGAAGTAGAAGGTTTCGATGCCGTTGACGTCCGGGCGGGACATGTCAAGGGCGTTGGCGTGCAGGCTGACGAAGAGATCGGCGCCGCTCTGGTTAGCCAGGGACACCCGCGGTGGCAGGTCCACGTCCACCTCGGTGGTGCGCGTCAGCAACACCCGCACGCCACGGTTCTGCAGCAGCTGGGCCACCTGCAGCGCCACATCCAGCACCACATCGGTCTCCCGCAGGCCCCCGATGCCCACCGCGCCGGGATCGGGGCCGCCGTGGCCCGGGTCGATCACCACCAGGAAGCGGCCCCGGGGCGCCTCGGGCAGGCCCTCTCCGGTGAGGGGCCGACGTCCAATCGGCGCTTCACTCGGCCGCGTCCAGGTGGGGGTGACCGGTGGCCGCCAGCCGCTCGCCACGCTGGGCGCCTCCAGCGACCCCTCCCCCACGGTCGCGATGGAGCGCCCGGCCAGGCCCACAAGATCGAGGCGCCAGCGGTCGCGGGCGGTGCCCACCAGCCGCATCTGGTTGGGATCGAGGCGCACCCCCGGCTGAAACTCCAGCACCAGCCGGGTGGTGTCCGCGTCAGGTCGACCGATGCGCACCTCCCGCAGGGCGCCACCCCCAGCGAGGGCACGGGGCCGCAGCGGCGCCCCCGGCAGGTCGATCCAGATGCGCGGGCCGCGGCCCAGGGGTCCCTCTTCGAAGAAGGCGCGGGCGGCGATGCCGGGGGTGGTGCGCAGTTCCAGGGCGCCATCGCCGCTGATGCGCCAGGCGGCCAGGCTGCTGGCGGCCCTGGCCGGCAGGGCCGCCAGTGCCAGGGCCAAGCCCCAGGCTGCCCGCCATGCCCATGGTCTCCTGCCCATGGCCGCCGTCAGAAGAGGCCTGGGCGGCGATGCCGCAGGCTCGGCATCTGGTCGCGGACCCGCTGGCCATGGTCGATGTCGACCGGAGCCATCGCCAGGCCCGGGGCCTGCCCCGCGTCCGCCAGGACGATGCCCCAGGGGTCGATCACCATGGCGTGGCCGTAGGTCTGGCGGCGCCCGTAATGCAGCCCGGTTTGGGCCGGGGCGATCACGTAGGCGGTGTTCTCAATCGCCCGCGATTGCAGCAGCACCTGCCAGTGATCCTTGCCCGTGTAGGCCGTAAAGGCCGCTGGCACCATCAGCAGGTCCGCCCCGGAGGCGGCGAGATGGCGGTAGAGCTCCGGAAAGCGCACGTCGTAACAGATCGAGAGCCCCACGCGGCACAGCCCCGGCACCTCCACCACCGGCGGCGGCTCGCTGCCGGGCTTAACGGTGGCCGATTCCCGGTAGGGGACCCCATCCGGGAGATCGACATCAAAAAGATGAATCTTGTCGTAGCGGGCCAGCAGCTGACCCTCGACGCCCACCAGCTCCGCCCGGTTGAAGGTGAGGTTTTCCCCTGCCGGCACGGGAAAGCCACCGCCCAGCAGAGTGACCTGGTACCGCCGCGCCATCGTCACCAGAAAGCGGCTGCAGCGCTCCGCCAGCTCGGGCGCCAGCTCGATGCGCCGCTGGTCGTCGCCCATGAAGGCGAAGTTCTCCGGCAGCCCCACCAGTTCGGCTCCGCGCCGCACCGCCAGCTCGATCTGTTCTTCAGCCGCCGCCAGATTGGCCTCGGGATCCGGCGTGCTGGTGAGTTGCAAGGCGGCTGCCAGGAAGCTGCTCAACGACCGACGTCCTCCGGAACCGGCGAACTGTAAGGGCTTGTTCTGGATCCACAAGGGGGGCGGCGCCGCGGCGGGGGGTCAGCTGGCCCGAAGCACCCCCGGCTCCGCCTGGATCGGCACGACCGTGAGGCTGTCGACGCTGGCGCAGCAGAGGAAATCCGCGTCGTGATCGCCGAGCCGGATCAGGCGCTGCCCATGACTGGCCGCCCGCAGGCAGGTTTCCGTGTCGCGATGCCATTGCTGCCAAAGGGCCAGGGCCGCCAGGATCTCGTCGTTGCCAAAGTCGATCCCCACATGGGGCGACACCGCCAGTTCCGTGAGGGCGGAGGCCACCGCGCCGGCGGCGAGGCTGTCCTCCAGCGAGTAGTCCCCCTCCCAGCCGCTGCCGACGATCCACACCCGTTCGCAGCCCCGCTCCAGCAGGCGGCGGGCGACGGCGGTGCGGTTGGGCAAGCAGGCGGTCACGAGCAAGGGCACATCGCGCACCGCCGCCAAGGAGCGGGTGCCATTGGTGGTGCTCATGAAGATCCGCTTGCCCGCCACCAGTTCCGGTGTCACCGCCAGGGGCGAGTTGCCCAGGTCGTAACCGTCGACCCGGCGGCCGCCGCGCTCGCCGGCCCGCAGCCGCAGCCCCGCCGGCCAGGCGGCCGCCGCCCGCTCCAGCTCCGCCAGATCGGCGAAAGCCTGGATCGCTTCGGCGCCGTTCTGGAGCGACCAGGCGATGGTGGTGGTGGCGCGCAGCACATCGATCACCACGGCGCCATCGGGGCCGCCATCGGCGGCCGGCTGCAGCGCGGGCACGGCTTCCGAGGTGTGGAAGTAGGAGATCTGCACGGGGGTGCCACGGGGGGTGGGCAGATTAGGAGCTGGAAGTAGGTCGGAACGCCAGCCATCGGCAGCCTCCCCGAGCCAGGGCAGCGGCGACGGAAGCCCCTCAACGTTCACGGATCCGCTGGCCAAACCATCGCCGTCCCCGAGCGATCTGGCCGGCGTACACCACCCGGCCGAGGCGCCCCACCCTTCGCGGCGCAATGGCGAGAAGAATCCGCTGAAACGGCCCCCCGCGCCTGGCTGGTTCCAGGCTGGAGCGATCCGCTGCAGCAGCGATGGTCGCGGCGCTGGTGATCCTTGGGGTGATGCTGGTTGTGGCCGCTGGCCTCAACCCCTCGGCGGAGCAGTTCCGTTGGTTTCTGCGGCTGAAACGGCCTGCCTGGCTCAGCTTCGAGCGTTGGATTCCCCTGATCTGGATCTGTATTTACGCCTGCTTCTACGCGGCGGCGCTGCTGACCTGGCAGGCCACGGGCAGCCGCTGGCTGATGCTGCTGTTTCTGGCGCTGTTGCTGTTGGTGCAGAGCTACACGCTGGTGATCTGCCGCAGCCGCCGGCTGGCCTACGGCACGCGGGTTGGTCTGCTGGGTTGGCTGGTGGGCCTGGCGCTGGCCCAGCTGCTGCGCCCGCGCGCGCCCGCCGCGGCGGGGTTGCTGGTGCCTTATTTGCTGTGGAGTCCGGTGGGCACCTTCGTGACTTGGCAGATGCAGCGGCTGAATCGATGAGGGCTGGCCCATAGGATCAGGGGATGACAAGCAGCCGCGCGGCCACACCTGCCGGCCCGCCCGCCGGGGGCGGGTTCGAGCTGCCGACCGTGCCACCCCTCGCCGAAATCTTTCCCTTCGCGCTCGATGGCTTCCAGCTCGAGGCGATCGATGCCCTGAATCAGGGCCATTCGGTTGTGGTGAGCGCCCCCACAGGCAGCGGCAAGACGTTGGTGGGGGAATACGCCATCCACCGCGCCCTCGCCCATGGGCGCAAGGTGTTTTACAC
>JBKCTK010000327.1:0-9119 GCA_046319055.1 Synechococcaceae cyanobacterium | reverse complement strand
AAGCTATGGACATCCCGGGATTCCCGCAGCACATCGGTGAGGGCGTGATACACCGGCTGGCGCATCCACAGGCGCGAGACATAGGCCCCGATCGCCGCGGCCAGCAGCATGCCGGGGAGCAGTTGCTGATCCCCAGCCAGGCGCAGGGCAAAGGTCACGCTCATCACCGGCAGCTGGGTGGCACCGGCCAGGGCCGCCGTCATTCCCAGGGCCAGCCCCACGCCCTGAAGGGAGCCCAGCGAACCCACCCCATGGCCAAACACGGCGCCAATCGTGAAGGCAGGGTCGATCAAGCCTCCCGGTACCCCGGCCCCCAGCACCAGGCAGGGCCCCAGGATGCGAGACAGCACCAGTGTCAGCACCTGCAGCGGCGAATCCTGGTGTTCCAGCTCCGCGATGTTGTCTTGCATCAGGGTTTCACCGTCCCCCGCCGAAGCGCCACCACTGAGCAGCGTCATCGCCATCAACGCCAGTCCGAGCAGGAGTCCGGTCACCAGCGGCTGACCGCGAACCCGATGTTGCAGCCACTGCCGGGTGGCCAGCAGCAGCAGGCCGAAGACCGCGCCGATGCAGCCGGCCCCCACCCCGATCGCCAGCGCCAGCAGCAGTTGGCTGACCTCGGAGACCGATTGGCTCAACAAGCCCAGCGCAAACATCGGCTGACCGCCGAGGTTGCTCACACCAGCCGCCACCGCGCAGCACACCAGGGCCGGCCAGATCAGCGTCATCTGGAAGCGGCCCGTGAGCTCCTCCGCCACAAACAGCGTGCCCATCAGCGGTGTGTTGAACCCGGCCGCCAGGCCAGCGCCACCCGCAACCGCCAGGAGATCGGCGGATGGCAGGTCTCGCAGCCAGGCCGGGAACCGCCGACGCAGGGCATGGCCCACCGCCGCCCCCATCTGCACCAACGGGCCCTCCCGCCCGATGGGCATCAGGCTGAGGCTGGCCACGGCCCAGAGCAGCAGGCGCTGGAGGCTGGGCGCTGGCCCCAGCAACCGTGGCGCCAGGCTCGGCTCCTCCAGGCAGAGCATCGTCTCCGGAATGCCGGAGCCGGCCCCTGGTCGGAAGCGGCCCGCCTGAAGCCACAACACCAGGGGCATGGTCAGCACCGGTAGGCCGGCGAGGATCAGACCCCGGAGATCCCAGCCGTCGTGGCTGAAGGCCGGCAGACGTCGCAACACCGCGTCCTGCCAGTGATCCAGCAGATTGAACGGCCAACAGGCCACCCCCACAACGGCGCCCAGCAGGCCCAGCTGCAACAACCGCCGGCCGGTGGCGGCGAGACCGGAGGCAAAAGGCATCAACAGCGGCCTGGGGACCAGTTCATGGCCATCATCGAAGCGCAGGCAAGGCCCGTGAAGGTGTGGCACGACAGGCGCCGGAATCGGCCGCCGCAGCGAGCCTGCGGATCTGGAGAAAACCGAATGTTCAGCCAATCAAGCCAGGCGCAATCGGGAGAACCAGACACCCGATCAGGCGGGGAAGAGACGAAACCGGAAAACCTCGATCAGGCCTCGACCGGTTGGGGGACACGACCGGCCGTGCTTTCAGCGGGAACAATCAGCGAACTGCCGCTCATGCGGACCGGCTTGGGCAGGCCGAGGATGTCGAGCAACGTTGGGGCAATATCCGCCAACCCGCCGCCTTCTCGCAAGATCACATTGGTGCCATGGCCAGGCAGTTTGCGCTTCTCTCCCTCCACCAGGATCACGGGAACCGGGTTGGTGGTGTGGGCTGTCCAGGGGCGTCCATCAGCTGCCTGCATGAGTTCGGCGTTGCCATGGTCGGCCGTGATGATGAGGGTGCCACCCATGCGGTTGGCGGCCTCCACCAGTCGCCCAACACAACGATCCACCGTGGTGACCGCCTCCATCGTGGCCTGCATCTGACCGGTATGGCCCACCATGTCGGGGTTGGCGTAGTTGATCACCACAAGGGAATAGATGCCCTTGCGAATCGCAGCAATGCAATCGTCCGTCAACTTCTCGGCGGACATAGCCGGAGATTGATCGTAGGTTGGCACCCGTGGTGAGGGGACAAGATGCCGATCTTCACCCGGGAAAGCCTGTTCGATGCCACCATTCATGAAATAGGTGACATGGGGATATTTTTCAGTTTCGGCGGTACGGAACTGGCGCAGGCCATTCTCGGAAATCACCTGTCCTAAAAGGCCGTCCAGCGATTCCGGCGGGAAGGCCACACACACCGGCAGGCCCTGTTCGTACTGGGTGAAGGTGACGACCGCAAGGGGCTCGATTCGCTGGCGCTCAAAACCGTTGAACTCCGGCAATACCAGAGACCGGATCAGTTGGCGCACCCGATCGGGGCGGAAGTTGAAGCAGATCAGGCCATCGCCAGGGCGGATCGGATCCCCGGCCAAGCGCACAGGCTCGAGAAACTCATCGGTGATGCCTTCGGCGTAGGAGGCTGACAAGATCTCACAGGCGCTAAGGGCGCTGGCGGTGGAGGGTTCGGTGAGCAATCGGTAGGCCCGTTCCGTGCGCTCCCAACGGCAGTCGCGGTCCATCGCCCAGTAGCGACCGCAGAGGGTATCGATCTCGCCGATGCCGGTGCTGGCAATTTGGGCCTCCACCTGTTCCACAAACCCAGGGGCACTGTTGGGTGCTGTGTCTCGGCCATCGGTAATCACATGAATGGCAACCCGCTTGAGCCTCCGTTCGGCGGCCCAGCGCAGCAGCCCCCCTAGGTGATCCACATGGCTATGGACACCGCCATCCGAACAGAGCCCAATCAGATGGAGCGTGCCACCGCTGTCTCGGAGGGCGCCGGCGAGCGATTCGAGCGCCTCGTTGCCAGCCAAGCCACCCTGGCGGACCGCCTGGCCGATGCGCACCAGCTCCTGCCGGATGACCCGGCCGGACCCAATGGTGAGATGACCGACCTCGGAATTGCCCATCTGATCATCCGGCAAACCGACGGCGGCGCCACTGGCTTCGATCAGGCTGTGGGGATAGGCGTGCCAGAGGGCATCCATCACCGGGGTGTCTGCCGCCTGGATGGCGTTGTGATGCTTGTCGTGGCGGAACCCCCAACCATCCAGGATCGCCAGGACCACGGGGGCCACCGGGGTGGAATCACCAAAGGCGGGCACAGACTCCGAGCCCTCAGTGCCCGGTGAAGCCAAGGTGTCCGTCGTGGGGGAGGGAAGTGGTGTCAAACGTTCCTCCAGATGTCGTCACGACGACACGCCCGGCCAACCTACATCCAGGGACCCTTCCCCCCCCAGGGGGGGCAAAGCCGCGTCAGGCTTCGGGGACATGCCCCCACTTAAGATTTGGTGGCTTCTTGATGCTGAGCCGTGCCTCCCATTCCCTCCCAGAACCAGGGGGAACTCGGCAACGGGGAGCAACGTTTAGAAATCCTCTCCACCCAGGAGCTGGCCCGCACCCTGGATCGGCTCGCCTCCCAGGTGCTGGAGGGGGTGATTGCGAGCCAGGATCTTCTGCTCCTCGGCATCCCGACCCGCGGCGTGGCCCTAGCCCAGGTGCTGGCCGAGCGGCTGTCGCGAATGGCAGGCCGCCCGATAGCCCACGGCAGCCTCGATCCAACCTTCCATCGGGATGATCTGGCCCGGATCGGCACCCGGCTGGTGGAGGCCACCCTGCTGCCGATGCCTGTCGATGATCGCCAGGTCGTGCTGGTGGATGACGTGATCTTCACCGGACGAACGGTGAGAGCGGCACTGGAGGCCCTGCATGGCTGGGGTCGTCCGCGACGCGTGCAGTTGCTGGTGATGGTCGACCGGGGCCATCGGGAGCTGCCGATCCAGCCGGATTTCTGCGGTCGGCTCGTGCCCACATCGCGGCATGAGTCGATCCAGCTGTGCCTGCAGGCGGTGGATGGCGAGGACGGGGTCTACTTGATCAAGTCGCCCCACCACTAACCGAGCGCTGCGCTGACCAAAGCACTGAACCCGTCGATATCCAGGAGCGCCAGCCCATGGTCCTCGCGGCTCGCTCCCCGGCCATCCACACGGGGGGTGCAGCGGGGCGCTGCAGCGCTGGGCTGCCGCGTTGGCCTGAGGCTTGCCACTTCGGCGCCGACTGACCCGTGGGCCTGGAGCATGGGGCTTGCCCCCGCCGTGGAGGAACCCTTGCTCTGCCCGAGGCGGCCTGGCGCGGGGCCGGGAATCAGGTCAGAGGGGCGGGGTGGCCTCAAAAAGTTCTGCCCAGCGGCCTGGCCTCGCGGCCTCAGCACCGCCAGAACACATGTCAGGTCCTGCTGGATCGTCTCGGAACGCAGCCGAAACCGAGCCTTGCGCGTTCAGATGGGCGACATTCGGGCATCCCTGGGGCAGCGGGGGCCTGGATGAGCCTCAAAGGCCGGAGAGCTCATCTTCACGAAAATGGGCCCGGAAGCGACCGAAGGCCACCACGACCGGAAGGGTGGGACTGATCGGCCGGCCCTCCCACTCCTGCAGCACGTCCCGCACCTCGCCCTGTTGGCCCTCCATGTCGAACGGCTGACCCCGATGCTCGGGGTGGTGGTACACGATGACGCTGCGGCAAACCGTCACCTGATCGCCTGGCTGCATGGGCACTGGGGGCTAACCGAGCAATCCTGTCACGCACATCGGCGGCTCGCCGGACAGCGGTCAGGGTGCCGAGCCCGATCACTTCTGACAGCTGCTGTCAGGCCCGGCCTCCACAATCCGCCCGCCCAGCTCCTTGCAGGCTTGCTCAAACGCTTTCCAGTCGTCCATGCCCGCGGCGATGCGGCGCTGAACAGCCGCGTCCAACCGGGCAACAGGAACGGTGTGGGGTAATTCGCCATGGGCATCGTGCTCGCGCTCGGCGCCTTTGAGGCGCTCGATGCCCTGATTCACACGCCGTCGCACCGCGACACTCCTGGATTTCCACCAGGGATGGTCGATGCGGTTGAGGGCATCGAGGGCCTCCCACCAGCGGGCCTTGTGGCTGAGCCGCGTTGCCCGCTCCAACTGGATGCGGTTGCGATCCCAAATCTGGCGGAACTCATCCCCCAGCGCCGTCCCGTCGCCGCGATGGTCCTCGCCCATCGGCGCCAGGATTCGCAGGGCCGCCTCCAGATCCCCTCGCTGGAACTGCTCCGAGGCCTCCTGGCGCAGGCTCTGCTGCCAAGCGCTGAATCGCTGCCGGTCGCGCTCAGCGCCGGATGGAGACAGCAGCAACTGGTTCTGAAGCCTCAGGGCTTCCTCGCGGCGCCCCTGCCGCCAGAGCTGCAGCGCCCGTTGGCGGCGACAGCGGCCCATCTCCAAAGGGGTGCTGCCAGGCAACCAGCTCAGGGCCGCCAGCTGCTCGCTGTAGCGCAAACAGCTCACCAGGTCGCCACGCCGCTCGGCCTGGCGCAAACGGTCGGGCAGCTGCCTCTCCCACCAGTAGGCGCCAGCCACGCAAGCCAACACCCCACCCAGGGTCAGGCCAAGCCAAAAACGGGGCAGCCGATGGCGCTGCAGGGCCAAGGTGGGGCAGCCTGATCTCCAGCCCGTTGTATGGACTCGCGGGCAAGGAAACAGGACATGGTGGTCGCTCAGTGGACCGGTCCCAGCTCCAAGGGGGCTATGGAGGGGCCAGGGACAGCACCGGCCAGCTCTTCTCCCTCAACCACCAGCATTCCGTTCCGGTTGATGCGGAAGCGCAGGCGCAGACAATCCTGGCCCTGCCGCCCCGGTTGGCTGAGGCGGAGGGCCAGGGGCGGCGAGGCCCACGGGGTCACGGCGGCGGCACCGACCTCGCGGCGGCGCAAGACCGGCATACCCGCCGCAAACACCACTTCGGCGCGCGAGTCGTGGGCGGGCTCCCCGAGGATCAACTCCAGCTGCCGCTGGCCGTCGCAGCTGCAGGCCAGCACCAGCTCCAGCGGTTCCGGGCTAGGCCAGGGCTGTCCGCCCATGAACAGGGGATGCCAATGGTGGCGGCCACTGCGTTGATCCCAACACCGCAACGACACGCCCCGGGCCAGCACATCCCGCACGGCCACCCCGGGAGTGAGGGCCAGGGCGCCAAGGGCCACCGCCTCCACGGGGCGGGATTGGAGAAGCGGCACGCCGGCACAGCGTTGCGCGAGCCAGGGGCGGATCACGGCCAGGCGGCTGCCGCCACCCACCGGCAGCACCGCCGCCAGATCCCTGAGCGAAAGCCCCGCAGCCCGACCGGCCGCTAGCACCTGGTCCAGGAGCAGATCCAGCTGCTCCAGCAGGCCGCGCCGGCGCAGCAAGCCCTCAAGACCAGCCCGGTCCAGGCGCAGCTCGCGCACGCTGCCATCGGCCAGCGGCAGCAGCTGGCGGGCCTCCTCCGCCTCGCTCAAGGCGCACTTGAGCCGTTCGGCTTGCCGCAGCAGCTCCCCCTCGGCGGGCAGGTCGGGGCAGAGCTCCGCGGCGATCCACCGATCGATGTCCCGACCGCCGAGGCGGATGCCGGCCTTGCCGATCACCTCAGCCGTTCGCGGTGCCTGGGCACTGGCGCTGAGGTCGCGGCCGGCGAAACGCAGCAGCTGGGCGATCGGCGCCGCCCGCCCCTCCCCCCCCGGCAGGGCCACCAGGGAGAGGTCGATGGTGCCACCGCCGACATCCACCACCAGCACCCGGCTGCCGGGAGGGAGCCCCACGCCGATGGCGGCGGCCGTCGGTTCGTCGACCAGGGCCAACTCCGCAATCGGCAGGTCCTCCCAGACTTGGCGCAACCATTGGCGATAGCCCCGGTAGGCCTCAATCGGTGCCGTGAGCACCAACCGATCCAGCTCCAGATCCGCGGGCAGGGCCCGCCAGAGCTGACGCAGCAGCAGGGCGCCGGCCGCTTCGGGGGACAAGCCCTGGGGGGCGGACGCCGCGGCGCCAGCGCCGATCAAGCGCTTGAAATCCCGGTAGAGCTGGTCAGCCTGCCGGTCGGCGAGCCCGGCCTCCAGCACCTGACGACCGATCAGGGGCTGGCCTTGATCCGCCCCCAGCCAAAGCAGCGTGGGTACGACGCAAGGATCCTGGAGGCTGTAGGGCGGCAGGGAGAGGAGGCGGGGCTCCTGCCGTCCAGCTTGGTAAGCCAGCACCGTGGTGGTGCTGCCGAGATCGATCGCCAGGGTTCCCGGCATCGGCTGGGGGGATCCTTGAAGGCCAGAAACCTTTTAACCGGGCCGGGCTGGCCCTGGGGAGAGCGCGGCGGCCATGCCGCGCGACCGCTGGGCGTCCCGTTGGCCTTGAACTAGGTTGGAAACACTTCACGGTTCCCCATGGCAAGCCTCACGGGTAGCTCCTCGATGAGCTCCAAGGAACTCGCCCAGCGCGCGGAAAGCTTGATCCGCCATGCCCATAACCGCTATCTCACCACGGTGCGCATCGCCTTCCGCGCCAAGCAACGCCGATTCGACGACTTCGATGGCCTGATGGAAGAGAACATGGCCAAGCCCGTGCAGCGGGCGATCATCGAGCTCAGCGACGAGCAGGATCAGCCAGACCTGCTCCCCGGCTGATCCCGAGAGGGCGATGCAAGCTCAAGTCGATGCAAGTTCAAGAGGGTAAGGGTTGGCGTTTGGCCCACACAGCCACGCGTGAGCCCTTTTCCGTGTTGATCGCTGGGGAAGGCTGGGCCGGAGAGTTGCGCTGCCATGAGGCCTTAGCCCTGATCGCTGGGGTCCGGCGCCTGGTCGAGCAACGCCAGGCACTGGCGACCGCTCTGATGCCCGAGGAAGACTTATGCCTGGAGATCGAACTTGATCTCGCGCCTGGCAGCCTCTGGCTGGAGCTGGATGGGGGCCCGCGGGGCTGGAGCTTGCGGTTTGTGCTCACGCCGGCGGATGGCACCCGGGCCCTCGAAGGCTCCTGGCCGTCGCCGGTGGCCACGCCGCTGATGGCGGCGCTGGAGCAATTCGCCCCGAGCCTGGCGGCTGGCGACCCGCGTCTCAACGGCTGAGATCGCCGGATTTCGAGCCGCGATCAGCACTGCTGATCAATCCGGCAATGCCCTGCTTCCCCCCAGCTCCAGTGGCGTTTTCCTTGGGTTTTCCCCAGGCTGAGCCCCCAGTGCACGGGCTGCCTGCCGGTCAGCTGGGGAAAGGGCATCGAGCGTCGCTTTTCCCTCTTGACGTGCCCGTGGGGAATGGCCCCCGATCCCTGCCGGGCGCCCCGGTGGCGACCACCGATGCCCGGGGCCGTAGCGGTCTTGGTGCGAGAAGGGCTGTGATCGCTGACCAGCAAGCGGGTTTGACGGCACGCCCTCCGTGTGGGGAACTGGTGCGTCAATGCCGAGAACGCTCGTATGGCCACGCAGGGCAGGGTTGGGGCGCAAAAGGATGCCGACCCCCAAGGCGCCACCATCAGCCTGTGCGCCCAAGTTCCCGAGCCCCTGCTGGTGGCCATGCGCCGCTTCATTGAGGCCCACCCGAACTGGGATCAATACCGGCTGTTCAAAGCCGCCCTGGCGGGCTTTTTGGTGCAACACGGCATCAGCGACCGCAGCATCACCCGCTGCTATCTGGCCAACCTGTTCCCCGGGCAGGGAGGGTTTGCAACACCTCCTGGGGGGGAGCGCGCTCCAATCCCAAGCAGGCATCATCCCGAGCCTGATCCCCAGGACCCAAAACGGCGGGTGGCGTAGCCACCGAGCCAGCCCATCCGGCATCCAGTCGTTCCTCCCTCAGGCCCCTGTTCCTGATGAAGCGGGGGTGGCCACGCCAAGGGGGGTGCTAGCAACCTCTCGATCCGCCTTGGATCTTTGGCGCAGAGCGCCTCAAGCGCCGGCAGCGGCCGGGTCTGCCAGCAGATCCAAGAGGCGCCGGGCACTGGCTTCGCTGACGGGCACAATCGAGAGACGGTTGCCTTTGCGCACCACCGCCAGCTGTTCCGGATCGAAATGGCGGCGCAGCTCCTCAAGACTCAACAACCTGGAGAAGCTGCGCACGTAACGCAAACGAGCACAGTCCCAGCGGGGTTTTTCAACCGTAGCCTTGGCGTCAAAATAACGTGATTCCGGATCAAATTGAGTAGGGTCGACAAGGCCAGTTTCCACCACCTCCATCAGGCCAACGACACCGGGCGGATCGGCATTTGAATGATAAAAGAAGGCCAGATCACCAACTCGCATCTCACGCATGAAATTGCGAGCTTGATAGTTGCGAATGCCATCCCAGAG
>JBKCTK010000326.1:0-6960 GCA_046319055.1 Synechococcaceae cyanobacterium | reverse complement strand
GGTGGTGGAGCTGGGCTGCCAAAAGGGCGAGCAATCGCCATGGGGCAAGACGGTGCGCACCTGCCAGCAGCTGGCGAACCAGAAGCAGGCGCTCTGGACCTTCCTGGAACACCCAGGAATCGAGCCCACCAACAACGCCGCGGAGCGTGCTCTCAGACCAGCGGTGATTCAGCGCAAGATCAGTCACGGAGTGCAATCCGCCAAAGGCGCCCTCTGCCGCAGCCGCCTGCTCACCGTCACTACCACCCTGCGGCAACAGGGCCGTGATGTCTGGGATTTTCTGGAGCAGGCCTGGATCGCCCATAACCATGGCGGGGTGATGCCTTCCCTGCTGCCGGATCCCTGAGCAGCTCAGATCACACCATTCGTTCTGCGAACTGATCGCTCTGTGCAATGCCGCTCAGGGGTGGATTCACGCTGCCAACGTCACGACCCCTGAACGGGTACACCCCGCCAGATCCCCCAGATCGGCGGGGGTGCGGATCGGGATTCGGCCCCCCAGCTCCTTGGAATTGGCGGTGACGGTGCCCCAGGGGCCAGATTTTCGGGGGGCACCCGCAGCCCGAGGCGCTGCAGCACCGCCTCGGCCAGCTCCCCCTTCGCCAAAGTGCCGCAGGGAAGCCCCGCGGGGCTGAGCACCAGCAGCCGGGGAGCTTCGCTCTCCTCAAACTGCAGGGCCGCCTGCCAGAGGGCCGCCGTTTCCCGGATGGAGGGCAGGCTGTCGAGCGGCCGCACGTGATCGCCGATCCGCTCGCGGTCCCAGCGCTGCATGGGAGGGGGTGAATGTGATCTTCGACAGCTGGGCGCACCCGCTGATGATGGGCCTGGAGGAGCACCTGATCGGCATGTTCCGCCACGATTTTGAATTCGTGAACGTCCACCGCAGCCACCTGGGCGACGGGGCGCCCTCGGTGAGCCCGGCGGCGGATCCGGTGCACGGGGGAGTCGCCACGGCGGCGACCGCCACCCCGGAAGCTCCGCCTTCGGGGCAGGCGACCGCCACCGCCCCAGCCCTGGCCGCCGATGGGGAGCCCCACTGGAGCCCCGACGGCGAGGCGGAACTGCACAAGATCCCCTTCTTCGTGCGCGGCAAGGTGCGGCGCAACACCGAAACCTTCGCCCGCGAGCGCGGCATCGCCCAGATCAGCAGCGAAACCCTTTACGACGCCAAAGCCCATTTCAGTCGCTGAAGGAGCTTGGCAGCAGCCGCTGCCGAGCCCACCCCGAATCAGTTCATTTCACCCCAGGGAGAACATGAACGACATTGCACTAGAGATACAGCAGCGCTGTTGATGGTAAGGCTAAGGATATGGGCACCCATGATTTAAGATCTTGCGTGAGTAGAGGCGGGGCGACGGCAGATTTTAAAATACAGTAAACTGCGGATTATGAAGTATTCTAAGCCGCAAAGTGATCTGAATTGGAAACTACTTTTAGTCCCAAGTTTTGAGCCATTCTCTAAATCGTAAATATTCTGAATCGCAATGGCCGTTGCCAGCGTGTGCCTCGATCAAAACGCCCCGATAGGCCAAGGGGAATCAGCGGCGCTCCGCCAACGGCTGGAGCCGCGTTCGCAGCCGTAGTGCCGTGGCTTCAGGGACCCCAAGGTTGACCAGCTTGACCACCATGGCCTCAGGCTGGATCAGCAGATCTTGCGCAAAATTCTCTGACCAAAGAAGTTGAACAACCGGACCGAGTTCTTCTGAAACGATCTCGTGCATGCTGGACAACAAGTCGAGACTCAGCGGGGCGGAGCTCGTTTGGGGGCCTGGGTGACCCCGCAGGGGCGCCGGCGCCGATGCTGCGGGTTGGGAGGCAAATGTCTGGCCGGATGGCTGTCCTGCAACCTCTTGGCCTGTAACCACCCCCTGCATCTCCTCGGGTTGAGCCGCGATGCCAGCGGCCCCTGGCGCGGCGCTCGCGGCCTGGGTGGCTGACAACCTGGGAATCGCTTCCACAATTTCAACCAGGCAATCAGCATATCCCCTGCGAATCATGTCCACGAATTGAATGCCTGCCAAGATGTATCCAAAATCGGCCTGAATTGGGGTTTCATCGATGATTAACGGCAAGATTGGTTTGTCATTGGATTCCGCCAAGGCCAGCTCTTTGGCCACGTTACGTGACTGCTGAGATGCCGCCGAAACAACCAAGAGGAAGACGCGGCAGTCTTGGATGCCAGCCACGATTGAAGAGCGCCAAAGCGTTCCGGCTTCAATAGCATTGCGATCCATCCACACGGGCAGACCTTGGGCCTGAAGATCGTCGGACAAGCGGGTTACCAGCTCGGAGTCGCGCCGTGAATAACTGATAAAAATGGACATGGGATCAAGGTTTCTGGGCCAGGTTGATGGCGACCAGCAAGCTGACCCTAAGGCGCTCAAGGCTGCGTTGGAGGCGATTGAGCTCCTCAACCGAGCTGCTTTTCGGGAAGGTGGTGCTGTTCGGAGACTGGCTGGCGGAATCTGCCACCACAGTGAACTTGGCTAGGGGCCTAACCAGCAGGTAGTCGAGGGCGTAAAACATCACGAGGGCAAGAGCCAGGAGGCAAGCGATGATCAGCGCCAGCAGGCTTTTTTTGATTTCTTCTTTTTTCTCGAAGATCTCATTCATGGGCACCTTGACGATCTGGGCGCCGATAATCTCGCCAACTTTCCAGCCAAAACCATTTTTGGGTCCATAGGTATTGATCAGGCTGAGCGGCGCCTGATCGGACGTTCCGTGGCAACGCAAGCAGCTGGCGTTCGTTACAGTCAAGGGACGAGCTGTATAATGAAATGGCAGGATTGGATTGATGTCATCACCGCTTACTTCCTGGAGCTTTTTATTGGATTTGAAGCGCTCAATAATGGCTGCTTCTAGCTCGGTAGGCAAATCCTCGGCGTTGGTCGGGTATGTCACTGCCTCGCGATAGCGGTAGTTTTTAAACTGCGTCATCTTCTGCATGCTAGCAAATACTGACTTGGCGGCATAGCTGGGGACCGATTCCGGCAAGAACACTTGTGCTTTTTCGAAATTCATTGGCTCAATAATGGGAGTTGTTTTCACTTCGGCATATTGCCTCACTGCCAGCATGGTTTCCATGAGGCCGCGGGCGCGATTGTTAATCCGCGCAGTCGCCATGCTGCCGAGTAGATTATCGATCAGGAAATAAGAACCAAGTCCTGTGACAAAGATGACAGCCCCCATAAGCAGGGCAAGCCATTGCGAGAGAGGTCGGCTAGTCATGATGCGTGGGCGTGGGTGCTGTTTTTCATTGAATCGACGTGTTGCGCCAAGGTAACTGGCTTAACAAATGTTTTGGAAGGACATCCGGCCCTATGGAGTTGGTCCGGGAAGCACGCGTCACTGGCTGCTTGGAGGCTGATCACCCCCAGGCCCGACTGGCTGGGCTGGGACGGATTGGCATCGGCCAACCTCAACGCAGCTCGCAACTTTAGGAGCTTGCTTCAGCAGAAGCCATCGTCGCCATCCCTGGGCCACCAGCTGTCATCCTTTGCCAACAGCGGGCAAGCTCCAGGCGACGACCGTTGCCGCCTGAGCGTGTTGAACGTCCCTCCGGCATCCGAGCGCAACGAGCGGCGTTCAACGAGCGGCATTCAACGAGAGGCATTCAACGAGAGGTGTTCAACGGGCGGTGTTCTTCGCGCAGCGTTCAACGATCTGCGTTCAACCGCCGCTGGCCCTCAGGCGCTCCAGCGCCAACGCCAAGGCCCCGGAGAGGGCATCACCTTGGGCCCGGGCCATCCGCGACGCCGGCAGGCGCTCCGCCAAAGCCTCCTGGAAGCAGCGGCGGAAACAAACCAGGTGTTCGATCGCGCCCCCCAGGGCGCAGACCGGGGGAGCTGCCAGCTCCAGCTGGTCCGCGACCGCCCCCGCCATGGCCGCCAGGGCCGCGGCGGAGCGCTCCAGGATCGCCAGGGCCCAGGCATCACCCAGGGCAGCTTGCCTTTCCACCACCGGCGCCAGCCGCGCGAATCCCGCGGGCCCGAAGCTCGGTTGCACCACCAACGCTTTGAGCCTCTGGGGCGCATCGGTCGCCGCCGGATCCAGATCAAGCCCTTGCCAGAGCGCCTGGCGCAGGGGGGTATCGGGCTGACGGCCATCGGCCATCTCCAGGCTGAGGCTGAGGCCGTCGCGGCCGATATCCATCGCCGAGCCGGCCCCATCCAGCAGCCAGCCCCAGCCGCCGCAGCGGTGGTCCCGGCCCTTGCCATCGCGGCCCACGGCGATCGTGCCAGTGCCGCTGATCACCACCACGCCGGGGCCATCGGGAAACGCCCCGCGGAGCGCCGTGCGCTCATCACCGGTCACCGCCACCATCGCCAGCGGCAGCCCGAGGGCCTCGGCCGCCAGTTCCACACCCTGTCGTTGCACAGCGGTCCCCTGCTCGATGCCGCTGGCGCCGACGGCCGCCGCTAGCAAAGGCGGCAACTCGGCTGCGCGTTGGCGGGCATCCGCCTGGCTCTGCCGCAGCGCCTGGCGGAAGTGTTCCGCTCCATCCGCCGCGGCTAAGTGGCAAACGCCAGGGCCCTCTCCCTCGGCCAGGATCCGGCCATCGGCGGCGTCCGCGAGGCGGCAGCGGGTGTGGGTCTGGCCGGCATCGAAGCCGGCGATCACACCGCAGGAGCCCTCGTCTTTCCCCAGGCCGCGGGCGGGCAGCAGCGTGGAACCCACGGCGTTCAGGCTGGCCTGCTTGGCCATACCCTCCCGGGGTCCCACGTTGTGGACTTCACCGCGGCGGCCATCCCTGGGGTCCATCAGCCGGGTCCCATGCGGACGGGATGGCTCGCTGGCATCGGTGCACGCCTCGCTGGCGGGCCGCCGCGATGGCTGCGGCGGGATGGGGCAGCCCGGTAGCTCACGCCGCCGGCCCATGGCTGGCGGCCCCATGGGCCTGGCTGCGCCCCGCTCCATGCTGGGACGCCGCCAGGGTCGCCAGGCAGAAGAAGGCGCTGAGCTGCACCTCAGGCCGGAAGAAGATCGTGTCGGTGAGGCCCTGCACCGCCAGGCCCAGGATCACCGCCACGGCGGCCAGGCTCGGCAGCACCAAAGGGCCCTGGCTGCGCCACTGGCTCAATCCCGTGCGGCAGGCCTCGACGGCCAGCCCGAGGCCCACCAGCAGCCCCGGGATGCCGGCTTCCACCAGCAGTTCCAGGGGGATTGAGTAGGCACTCAGGGCATTGAACTTGGGGGTTTGATAGATCGGATAAATCAGGTTGAAGGCGCTGTTCCCGGGACCGATGCCCAGCACTGGACGGTCCTGGATCATCTTGAGAACGGCCTGCCAGACATTGATCCGGAAGTTGTTGGAGCTGTCCTCACGGCCGACGAACAGGCTCATGACCCGCACCCGCAGCGGTTCAACTTGGGTGACCAGCACCAGCAGCAGCACCGCAGCGCCGATCAACAACAGTAACGGCAGGGTGCGGCGCCAGAACAGGGGCCAATGCTGAATCGCCCGCCACAGCAGCACCAGCCCCAACAGCCCCAGGGAGGCCACCATGCCCATCCAGGCGCCGCGGCTGTAGGTCAACACCATCGCCGCCATCCCCAGCAGCAGGGCCAGCAACGCGTAGAGCCGCCGCAGCGGCTCCCGCCAGCGCAGCAGGGCGACGACGGCGATCGGCAGCACCGGCAGCAGGAAGCCGCCCAGCAGATTGGGGTTGTCGAGGGTGCTGTAGATGCGCACCGTGCCCTCCGCCACCGAGTTGTTGTCGGACCAGCGGGCCAGGGCGCTGCTGTCGCCATAAAGCTGGCGGAGGCCGATCACGCTGGTGACCAGTTCGCCCGCCAGCAGGGCCGCGGCGATCCGGTCCCACCAGGCGGGGGCTTCAGCCAGCAGTTGGCGCATCAAGGCGTAGACGCCCAGATAGCTCACCAGTTTCATCAGCCCTTTAAAGGCCGCCACGGGCACCGGAGAAAAGCCGGTGGCCAGCACCGCCACCGCCAGCACCGCCAGCAGCCAGGCATTGAGGCGTCCCACGCCGGCGGCCGGCGTGCGTAGGGCCCAGATCAGCCAAAGCAGGCCGCTGGCACTGATCAGCAGGCCCAGGCCGCCGCGGGTCACCAGCGGCAGGCCCGCCATCAGGGCGCAGAGAATCCAGCCGGCGACCGTGGGCAGATGGCGCCCCAGCCAGCCGGCCGGCCAGGAGGCCAGCAGCCCCTGCCAGCGCAGCAGCAGGGGAGAGGTGGCGGGCACGGGGACCATCAACAGCTCGTGGAGTCGTCGGGATTATGGGCTGGCCTGGCACGGCTGTCCTGTCGGGGCGCGAGCTCGATGGCGACCGGTGCTGAGCCAGCCGCCTCAGCCGGCCGTGGCCCAGCCGTTGCCTGGGTGCCGTTGGCGTCTGGGGCGCCGCTGCCGAGGGCGTTGCTGCCGATGGAGTTGCTGCCGATGGAGTTGCTGAATGCCTCGCTGAGGGCGTTGGCGGGTTTCAGAGCCGCCGCCGCAAGCTCCAGCTCCGACAGCGCCGGCACCGGGGCATCGCGGCGGGTGAACAGCACCCGCCAGACCGGCAGTCCTTGGGCCAGTACGTGGGTTTCGCGCTCCGTCGGCAATGGCAGGGGGTTGTGGGGCAGCCAGGGGTTGCCCTCCAGCTCGGGCCGGCTGAAGCAACCACTGGCGTCCACCAGGGCCCGCATCGGCTCGATCAGCTCCAGCACGTCGCTCTGCAGAAACAACTGGCGGCCCGGCGCCAGGGCCACGGCCAGGGCCCGCAGCAGCGCCGGCTGCAGTACGCGGCGCTTGTGGTGCTTGCGCTTGAACCAGGGATCGGGAAACTGCAGGCTGACCAGCTCAACCCTTCCGGGTGGCAAGGCCTCCAGCCAGCCCGGCAGGCTGATGTTGGCGTTCGCGAACAGAAATGCCAGGTTGGTGAGACCCAGGGCCAGGCGCTCCGCCTCGGCGGCGGCCACCAGGGGCCGGCGGATCTCCAGGCCGAGGTGGTTGCGCTGGCG
>JBKCTK010000325.1:0-7432 GCA_046319055.1 Synechococcaceae cyanobacterium | reverse complement strand
GCCCCCAACGAGCACCCCCCCTGCCCCCACGACCGCCTCGGCCTATCAGCAGACGAGCCCCGATCCCGGCGGCAAGGCCTCCCGCGGCAACCCCGGCAACGGCTGGACCGCCGTGGCGGTTGCAGCCGCTGGCAGCGGCTATGCCTTCTACTGGCGCAACGGCGGCAGCGGCGAAATGGTGCGCTGGGATCTCAACAGCACTGGCGCCTACACCTCGGGCTATTTCCTCTCCGCTTCCCAACTCATCACAGAAGAGGCCAACCTCAACCTCGATCTCAACGGTGATGGCTACACCTCCGGCGCCACCACCCTCCATGGTGTGAATCTGGGCAGCACCGCCTTGGGCTACGCCTTCCGCTCCGGCAATGGCAACCCGATGCAGGTGACCTATCCAGGCGGCAATGCCTCCCCCAACAACCCCGGCAACGGCTGGGGCGCCGTGGCGGCGGCAGCGATTGGCAGCGGTTATGCCTTCTACTGGCGCAACGGCGGCAGCGGCGAAATGGTGCGCTGGGAGCTCAACAGCGCTGGCGTCTACACCTCGGGCTATTTCCTCTCCACCGCCCAACTCCTTACGGAAGAGGCCAACCTCAACCTTGATCTCAACGGCGATGGCTACACCTCCGGCGCCACCACCCTCCATGGGGTGAATCTGGGCAGCACCTCCCTGGGCTATGCCTTCCGCAACGGCACTGGCTCTCCGCTGCAGGTCACCTATCCCGGCGGCAATGCGTCCCCCGGCAACCCCGGCAACGGCTGGACCGCCGTGGCGGTTGCAGCCGCTGGCAGCGGCTATGCCTTCTACTGGCGCAACGGCGGTAGCGGCGAAATGGTGCGCTGGGATCTCAATGCCAGCGGTGCCTATCAGTCGGGGACCTTACTGACGGCCTCCCAACTGATCAGTGACGAAGTGGCCATCCATGCCGATCTCAACGGCGATGCCATCATCGGCCCCAGCTTCTCCACCATCGAAAACAAGGGAAACGCCACCCTGTTGCGCCACAGCGACGGCATGGCAGCGGTGCAGGTGGGCAGTGATCTCTACACCGTCGCCTCCCCCTTTGGCCTCGGCACCGGCGACACCTCCAGCACCTGGCAGATGCTGGCTGCTGAAATCGTGGGCGAACAACCCCAGATCCTCTGGCGCAACAACCCCGGCAACTTCCTGCATGTTTGGAGCCTCGATGCCTCCTGGAACTGGCAATCCTCCGCTGGCAACATCAGTCCCTCCTCGCCTGAAGCCCTGGGCTTGGAAACCAGCTTCCAGATCGATCTCAATGGCAATGGGGTGATTGGCTGAACATCGCGCGTCTGAACGCGCAAGGCTCGGTTTCGGCTGCGTTCCGAGGCGATCCAGCAGGGCCTGACGTGAGTTCTGGCGGTTTTGAAGCCGCGAGGTCGGACCGCTGGGCAGAACTTTGCGGCAACCCTGGGTGCCGCTCGCTGGCGATATCCAACGACCGGGCGGCCATCTTGCATCGGGGTGTGGTCTCCCACCATGCCCAACGCGGCGGCGGACCCCGGCTGGCGATCAGCCGATGGGCCGCTCCTCCGCGCCGCCCACCGCTCCCGGATGCTGGGAGGCCGGCCTGGCCCGGCCGCTGCTGGCCCACTGGCGCAGCGCCTCCAGCTGTTCGCGGGCGGTGCGGGAGAGCGGCACCACCTGGCTGGCCGCCGCGATGAGGTCGGCTTCGCTGATCTCTCGCCCCTCCCCAAACGCCAGGTGCATCGCCTCGATCACCGTCTGCTCCAGTTCGGCGCCACTGAAGCCCGCCGTGCGGTCCACCAGCACCTCCAGCGGCAGTTGATGCCGCGGCCGCCGTTGGCGTAGCTGCAGATCGAGGATGGCCCGCCGCTCCTCGGCATCGGGCAGCTCCAGCAGGAAGATCTCGTCGAAGCGGCCCTTGCGCAGCAGCTCCGCCGGCAGGCGCTCCACCGCATTGGCGGTCGCCACCACGAACACGGCGCTGGTCTTCTCCGCCATCCAGGTGAGCACGCTGGCCAGCACCCGTTGACTGGTGCCGCCATCGCTGCGGCCATCGCCCATGGCCAGCCCGAAGCCCTTATCGATCTCATCGATCCAGAGCACGCAGGGCGCCATCGCCTCGGCCCGTTGGATCATCTCGCGGGTGCGGGCCTCGCTGGCGCCCACCAGCCCGGCGAACAGGCGACCCACCTCCAAGCGCAGCAACGGCATGCCCCAGCTGTGGGCGATCGCCTTGGCGGTGAGCGACTTGCCGGTGCCCTGGGGACCCACCAGCAGCACCCCCCGCGGCAACGGCAACCCATAAAGGCGAGCCTCCTCGCTAAACGCGCGGCGGCGCTGCTCCAGCCAGTGCTTGAGAATCTCCAACCCGCCGATGTCCGCCGGGGTGGCCTGGGTGGGGCAGTACTCCAGCAGCTCGCTGCGGGCGATCGCCTGGCGCTTCTCCTCCAGCACCTCCTCCAGGTCGTCCTCCCCGAGGCAGCCGCGGCGGGCCAGGGCCCGGGCCGCCAGCTGGCGCACCCGCTGCTCGCTCAAGCCATGGCAAGCGGCCGAGAGGCGCTCGAGCACCTCTTGGGGCAACGGCTCGCCGCTGGCCTTGGCGATCGCATTCAGCAGCAGGCCGATCTCCTCGCCATCGGGCAGCGGCAACTCCACCTGGGTGACGCAATCCTCCAGTTCCGCCGGCAGCCGCCACTCCGGAGCCGTGATCACCAGGGTGTGGGGGGCGCGGCGCAGGCTGCCGGCCAGGTTGCGCAGCCTGCGACAGATGCCGGCGTCGTCGCCGTAGCGGTGGAAATCCTTGAGCAGCAGCAGCACCCCCTGCTCCGGTGCCATCCCCTCCAGCAGCTCCAAGGCCGCCATCGGGTTGCGGGCGGCGTCACCTTGGCGGTTGGGGGAGCCCTGCAGGCCGGCCACGAAGTCCCACCGCAGCAGCAGCCGGCCGCCCAGATCGCGGGCCACCTGCTCCAGCAGCGTCTCGACCCGCTCCTCCTCCAGGCTGCGGATCCAGAGGATCGGCGTGCGCGAGCGGATCAGCAGATCCAGCTGGGCGCGGATCGCGGCGGCACCCATCGCTCAGCCCCCGTCCTGCCGCAGCTGCCGCAGGGCCTGCCAGCGGGGGTCCGGGTCGTTGCTGGCGCTGCTCCAACGGTCGGGGCCGGGGCAATCGGGCCCGCAGTGATACACCAGCGGCAGTTGCAGGCTGAGTTGCTCAAACAGCCAATGCTCCGGATCAAATGCCCCCTGGGGGTCGAGCCGTTCCTCCGGGTCCTCCCCCAGCAGCGCTTGCAGATCCCGCAGACCCTCGTCGTCCAGCCCGCTGGACAAGGCCAGCGTCGGATCGGATGCACTGGCGCCGCCATCGACAGCCGCCGTGGCGAGAGGGAGACGCTCGTGGGCCTGGGCCCGCAACGGCAGCCGGAACGGACTGAGGCAGCGATCGCAGCGGCAGGCCACCGCCGTGCAGGCCTCAGCCTCCACCTCCAAGGTGGGGCCGTGATGGCGCAGGCGAATCCAACCCTGAACGGGCTCGGCATCCTCCAGCTGGGCCAGCGGCTGGAACACCGCCAACTCCAGCTCTCCGCCCTGTTGCAGCAGCTGGGGCAGCGCAATTGGCCGCAGCGGCCGGATGGGGACTCCGGCAGCGGCCGGGGCGGGCAGATCAAAAGGCATCACTGGTGCGCCGCCAGCGGAGCGGCGCCATAAACCGTGGGCAAAGGTGACGGGTCGAGCCGGGCAGCCACGGGGTCTGGCGGCGCTGGGCTCCAGACGGGGAGCTACTTGCGGCCTTTGGGCTCGAACGGCAGGCGCCCGCTGGCGGACGCGTTGCCTGCCGTGGCGGTGACGGTCTGCTGGGCCAGCTGCTTATCGAGAATCGCCTGCAGGTTGTCTGGCAGGGCTTCGCGGCCCAGCAGGAAGGTCTGCACCGCCTGGAAGATGTTGGCCACCACCATGTAGAGCAACACCCCGGCGGGTAGCGGGAAGAACAGGAACATCGCCGTGATCATCAACGGCGTGATCTTGTTGGCGGTGGCCTGCTGAGGATTGGGCGGCATGCCGATCCCCGACAGGATCTGGGAGACAAACAGCGAGGCGCCGAACGCCGCCACCAGGATGGCGATATCCCAGTTGACGGCGCCGTCGGTCATGAAGCCCACCTGACCGAGAGCCTTGATGAACAGGAACCCGCTGCGAGCGGCCAAGCCGGGGATCGTGCCCTCCACCACGGCATCGCCGGGGGCCATGGCCGTGATCGTGCCGTCGTCGGCCACGCTCACCACCGCTTCACCGCGGCTCACCTTCCAACTGGGCTTGAAGCTGTCTCCATCCTCGATTGAGGCCAACACGGCCCCAAAGCCTTCCCCCTCCCGGGTGTGCAGGCTTGGGGTGGCGGTGTCGCCCACCCCAAGCCTCAGGCCGTTCTCCAGGGTGCCGATCACAGGCACGTGCTGGGTGCTGGAGAAGAAGATCGAATGGCTGGGAGTAGATCACTGCTGGGGCTCCAACGTGGCGATCTGATCCGCCGGCAGCACCTTGAGATTGAAGGTGTAAGGCACATCCGCGAACGGTGAGCCCCGCAGGGTGGCGAACAGCGCGAACAGGATCGGCATCTGCACCAGCAGCGGCAGGCAGCCCGAGAGGGGGCTGCCGAACTCCTTCATCAGGTTGCCCAGCTCCTCCTGCTGCTTGGCCGGGTTGTTGGCGTAGCGGCTCTTGATCTCCGCCTGCCGCTGCTGCATCACCGGCTGGGCGATGCGCATGCGCCGGGCGCTACGGATCGAGCCGGCGCTGAGCGGAAACAGGGCCAGGCGGATCACCACCGTCAGGGCAATGATCGCCAGGCCATAGCTGGGCACCAATCCATAGAAGAAATCCAGGATGGGCAGCAGCAGGTTGTCGGAGATGTAACCGATCACGTCGGGGCGGAGCTGGTGGGGGGTGGATCCGGCTGCCAGTGTGCCCGAACGGGGCCCGGGGCGGCGGTCGGAGGGGTGGGAAGGTGCGGGTCCGCTGGCCGGGCGGTGCTGGGGCCGACCCAGCGGCAGGCCGCGGTGGAGGCGGGCACGATGTCTGCCAAACGTGGCGTTGGGCCAGGCAGGCGCTGGGCCGGGCGGCGGGGTTAGGCGGAGCGGCGCTCCGAGGGGGCGAAGCCGGCCTTGGCGGGCTGCACACCAGCGGCGCGAGCCTGGCGGCGCTCTTCGATGTAGGCCTCGAGCTCGCGGAAGCGCGGCACGGCGCGCATTTCCAGGCGGGCGCCGTCCTCCAGCACCAGCACCATGTCGCCCCAGGCGCCGAAGCCGCGGGGCACCGAGCGCACCTCACGCACCTGGCTGTAGACCACCTGGGTGCGGTCGCGACCCAGCCAGCCGCCGCTGACGGTGATGCGCCGGCTGGTGATCCGGAAGCGCAACCACAGGGCCCGCACCACGGCCCCGACGGCAAATGGCAGGCCGATCAGGGTGAGGCCGAACAGCAGGTTCAAGATCAGGTCGCCGCGGGCTGGACCGCCCTCGTAAAACACCGTTTCTTGGATGCTGGCGCTGGGAGGAGCTGGCGCAACCGCCGGGGTGCCGGCGTCGCTGGGGACGGACTCGCTCATCGGATCAGGCCGGCGCGGCTCAGAAGAAACGAGCATTCTCCCAGCAACTGGTCGGCATCGAGCTCGGCGCTGCCGGGTCGCAGGCTGACCATCAGCCAGAGGGGTGGATTCCACTGTTGTGGCCGCTCGCCGCCAGCCTGGTCGACGGCCTGGCTTTCGGCTTGCCGCTCCGGCGGCGTGCGGGATCGGCAGCCGGCGGGAGCGTTCGCCACCACGGCGGCGCGGGCGCTGGGCTCTACCGGGAGCGACAGGCTGGCGAGCAGATGGCGATGCAACAGCCGTCGCAGCCGGTTGCGCACCACAGCGCGCTTGTGCACCTTGGCGCTGATCACCAGGGCACAGCGCCAGGCACTGGGCGGGGCTCGCCGATCGGGCTCCGCCAGCAGGGAGGGCTCGGCGGGCACCACCCGCAGCAGCAGGTGAGCGCTGTGGTGGCGCTTGCCCTGACGATGCAGCTGGTCGATGGCCCGATGGCCCCGCAGCCGATGGCGCTTCGGCAGGGCCACGCGGGCAGCAGGCTCAGACCGCCAGGCGGGCGCGACCGCGGCGGCGGCGGGCGCGGATCAGGCGACGCCCGGTGTGGGTGCGCATGCGCACTCGGAAGCCCGAGACGCGCTTGCGCTTGCGGCTGGTGCCTTCCAACGTGCGTTTCGTCATGGTGCTGACTGTTCAGCCCGCCACCCTATCAGCAGACCTGACCCCTCAACTCCCTTCGTTGGTGGGGTCGATGCTGATGATCCAACTGCCCAGATAGGTGGACACGGGGATATCACCAGGCGCCTGGGCCTTGGCATTCAGCTGAAACATCCCGATGCTGGAGGGATTAAAAATATTCAGATACACACCGATGGTGGAGTTGTCCGCCACCGGCGTGTTGGGGAAGATCTCGATGGCCTTGCCATTCTTCGCCACTTCAACCGTCGCAGGGATGGTTTCCAGACAACGGGTGCGCTTGAGCATGCCACCCTCGCTCATCTTGCAAAGCTTCACATCCTTAGGGCTGATCTCGCTGTCAAAGTAGCTGGGCAGCGTGATAGTGAGCTTGAGAATCGCCGTCTTGCGATCTTTGGGCTTGAGGATCAGGTAATACTCCGATCGCTGGGATTTGCCGGTGTTGGTGATGAAGTAATAGAGGCGTCGATAATCGCGGTTGTTCTCCCAGCGAAACTCAAACAGGCCTGGAATGCCTTGGGCCTGGGCGGCGGGCGCTGCCACCAAGCTGGTGGCCACCGCGGTCGCGGCCACGCTGGCACCGATCACGGCGGCGCTCACCAAATTGGAACCAACCGTGGCGCAGCCGAGGCTGAGGGCCGAAGCCAGGGCAAGAGCAGACCTGGGACCGGCGGTCCGCAGGTGCTGATGGGCAGCCATGCAAGGCTCGGGAGGAGGAATTGGGATTCTCGGCAGGGCCGCACGAGGCGGAGAGAGCTCAGTGGTCGGCCGGGGAGCTGGTTGGCACAGCCCCGAGGGCCCGATCCGGTCGCAACCGGGCCGCCTCGCGCAGATAGGGGTGGATCACCGTCCTGGAAGGATCCAGCCAGGCATGGGCGAGCAGCCGGATGCAGCGCGGCAGATCACCCGCCACGGCCATCTGCTGGCAATCCAGCAGGGCCACGCCATCCCAATCGGGCCTTCGCCGGGCGGCGGCAGCCGGGAAGCAAGCATCCAGATCGGCGGTCACCGAAAAGGTGACGGAGAGCAAATGATCGCCCGCGAGAGCGTTGCTGTGCATCAACGCATCGATCAGCTCCACCACGGCCTGCTCGATCGCCTCCGAGGTGTTGGCCGCGGCCGTGGTGGCACCGCGCAGGGCCCGTAGCTGCCGGGCGCCACTCATGGCCGGTACA
>JBKCTK010000324.1:0-8112 GCA_046319055.1 Synechococcaceae cyanobacterium | reverse complement strand
GCACCCAGCGGGAGCGCCACTTCGAGGAGCTGCTGGAGTGGATCCGGGCCCATCTCGCCGAACCGATCCGGCTCACCGCCTTGGAGCAGCGCAGCGGCTATTCGCGCCGCTCCTTGCAACAGGCGTTTCAGCAGCGCTTTGGCTGTGGGCCGATGCAATGGGTGCGGCGCCAGCGGCTGGAGCAGGCCCGCCTGGCCCTGCTCCAGCCCGGCGCCCGCGACAGCGTGGGGGAGATCGCCGCGCGCTATGGCTTCCGCAATCTTTCGATGTTCAGCCGCGATTTCAGCACCCACTTCGGGCTGCGGCCCTCGGAGCTGCTGCGCGACGCCCGTCGTCAAAACGACTGAGTGGCTGCCTTGTCCGGGACGGCCGCGGCCCCGTTCAGGCGTTGCGTCGGCACCCCTCCAGGTTGGCTCCGTCCAGGTCGGCCCCATCGAGCTGGGCCTCCAGCAGGTCGGCCCCGCTGAGATCGGCGTTGCGCAACAGCGCCCCTTGCAGCTTGGTGCCGCGCAGATCGGCATGGCGCAGATCGGCGCCGCTGAGGTCGGCCCCGGCAAGGTCGCTGCCCTGGAGATCGGCATCGTGGAAGCAGGCTCCCCGCAGGCTGGCCCCGTGCAACACCACCTGACGCCAACGGGCGTAGGGAACCCAGAGCTGATCCAACTGGGCCCCTGCGAGATCGAGGCCATCGAGCCAGATGCCCTGGGCGCTGAGCCGTTCGATCGCCTCATTGCGGGCGAAGCTGAGCCGGGCGCCGGCCTGTTGGCAGGTGAGGATCAACTCCATCGCCTCGCGGTTTTCGCGCTGGCGGCGCTGGTTCCTTTCCAGCAGAAACAGCATCGCCGCTGTGACGATGCTCAGCGATTCCACATTGGCCACGCTGATGACGCCGCCCGCGTCGCTCCGCAGGCAGCCCTGCTGGAAGCCGTGGTCGCGGCAGTTCTCCCAGCGGTTCACCACCCCCAGCAAAACGCCAGCCAGCAACAGCGCCAGCAGCAAGCGCAGCCCAAAGGCGTGCTCCAGGTGCCATTGCAGCCCGCGGCGCCGCCCGGGACGCTGGGCCCAGGGGGGGCGCCGCCGCGGGCGAGGGCCAGCAGGTAGGGGGCCTGGCGCTAGGAGCCCGGTGGGCAGTGGTCCCGAAGGCAGAGCTCCCGAAGGCAGAGCTCCCGAAGGCAGTGGTCCCGAGGGCGGTGGTCCCGAAGCTGGTGGGCCGGGAGGCGATGCTGACTGGCGCGTGGGGCTCATGGGCTGGGCTGCTGCCGCAGCTGGCGGGATTGCCGTGCCAACGGAATGCTGGCCAGCACGGTGACCAGCACGTAGGCGAGGATCCAGACCTTGAGCCCGGGCAGGTTGGCGCCATGGTGCGTGGCGAACAACAGGGCGAGGCCCGGGTTGCGCATGGCGGTCACCAATGCGGTGCTCACGCCCTCACGCCCGTGCCAGCCCCCCAGCAGGCGGCCCAGCAGCAAGGAGGCGCTGATCAGCAGCAGCATCGCCAGCAGCCCGGCGGGGTGCCGCGGCAGCGTGGCCAGCAGGATCGGTCCCGCCTTGAGCAGCACCACCAGCAGCAACAGCACCAGCAGCAGGTTGGCCACGGCGTTCAGGGGGCGCTCCAGCCGTTCCGCCAGCTGGGGTTGCCAGTGGCGCAGCAGCAGGCCGGCCAGCAAGGGCAGCACCTGCACCTGGCCCACCTGCCGCGCCACGTCCATGGGCCGGATCGTCCAGCCCGCCACGGCGAACGAGGCCCGGAACAGCTCGGCCAGCAACGGCACGCTGACGATGGCGATCAGGGCGGCGCTCACCTGCAGCAGGGCCGCCAGCTGGCGATCACCACCGGTGGCGCCAGCCTTGCGCAGGGCCAACGGCGCACTGGGGCAGAGGCCCATCAAGGCGATGGCGTAGCGAGCCGCCGGCGGAATCGGCCAGCTCCTGGTGAACTGCAGCAGCAGCAGCGCCAGCAACGGCACCAGCACACAGGAGCCCAGCAACACCCGCAGCGGCAGCTCCGGCCGGTGACGCCACTCCAGCAACGCCTGGGGCCGCAGCCGCAGCCCAAGCGCCAGCATCACCGTGAACAGGGCCGGTGCGACGACCAATGCGGGGGAAAGGTTCATGACCGGGAGCTGCCCAGCAGCAACAGAACGATGGCCGCGAGGCCGATCAGGCTCAACATCAAGGCCGTGGTCTGGGCGATGGAGGCCTCTTCGCGGTAGGTGAAGTCGTCGCGCAGCAGCCGCTTGAGGTTGCGCTTGTGCTGCGCGGTGGCCGCCAGCATCGCCACCACGCCGGTGCCCACGAAGGCCAGAGAGATCAGCTGCACCCCCCAGTGGCTTTGGTCTGGCCTCCCGGCCGCCTGGCTGCGGATGGCGGAGACGATCTTGTCGAGGCCGAAGCCGAAGCTGATCAACGACAGGCAGGTGCGGATCCAGGCCATCAAGGTGCGCTCCGCCGCATCGCGGTTGCGCTGCCGGGCCAGCTGATCAGCGAGGGTCATGGTGGGGGCCGATGCTGGGGACCAGGGGTTGCGGCCGCGGGGGGAGCCGGAGGCGGCGCTGGCGTTGTTGGCGCCATTGATGGCTCAGCCAGCCGGGGGCCGCCAGGCAGACCACCAGGATGGTCAGCGAGGTGCTCAGCCGGCTGGAAAAGGCGCGAGCCACATCAAGGCCGGAGTGCACGTAGGTGAGGGTGACCAAGGCCGCGAAGGCGCCGGCGGTGAGGCCGCTGGCGGCCTTGAGCAAATCCGCCGGCCGCCGCCCCGCCAGCGCTGGCGCGACGCCAGCGGCGCCACCAGGTGCGCTGGCGCCGCCGAGGCTGTGGCCGGCGAAGGCGCCAGCGCCCAGCAGCAACAACACCGTGAGGGCCCGCAGCCCCAAGGCCGTGGTCGGCTGCCGCTCCTTCAAGGCCAGGCTGAGCACCAAGCCCGTGCCGACCAGGGCTCCGACTGCGAAGCCGATCAAGGCCCACCAGCGGCTGGCCGGCCGCAGCCGTTGGCTGAGGCCGGCGCCACCGGCCAGCACCAAGGTGCTGAGCAAGGTGGAGGGCACCAACGCCAGCGAACGGCTCAGGGCCAATCCCGAGGCCAGGCCCACCAGGCTGGCGAGCACCACCCGGAGCGATTGGCTGAAGCAGGGCTCGCTCCGGGGCATGGCGCCGTGGCATCCGCCGCAACCTAGGCAGGGCGCTGACGGCGGTTCTGCCCAGCTCAGATGAAGTCCTGATCGTCGTCTTCGTCTTCCGGTGGGATCAAGCTGAGGGACACCGACACCAGACCGCGATCCTGCACCGGCACGCGGTATTGGCGGCGCAGGGGCTCCTGGCCACTCCAGTTCCAGTAGTCCTCCAGCTCGGGGGTGTTGTCGATCAGGCGGGTGAGGGCCCGGGCGGTGGCCTCCAGCCGCGCCAGTTCTTCACGGCAGTTGGGCACCGCTGCGAAGTTGGGATCGAGGTGCAGCGCCACGGGATAGCCATCGCCTGGCGCGACATGCCAGCCATGGCGGTGGATCTCGTCGGCGAGCTCGCGGGAGATCCCATCCAGGGGCTCAAAGCTGATGGCCCGTTGCGACGGCAGCCTGCCCGGGGCCAGCTGGCTGAAATCCAGGTCGGCTTTGGCCAGCTGGATGAAGCGCTGCTGATCGAGCCGCGATTCAAACAGCAACACGCCATAACTCTCCCCGGCTTGGCCGATCACGCAGCCGCACCATTGATTCATCGCCAAGCTGCGGCTGGTGAGCTGAAACAGGCACTGATCATCGGCAAAGACCGTCCAGGGTTCGCGGCGGTAGAGCTCAGCGCTGGCCTCAAAGAAACGGGCCACATCGGCCGTGGTCAGATCACCATCGAGGTAGGACTTGAGGCCCATGATCCCTTGCGGCTCCGGCAAGCCCCCCAGCGCCGGCAATGCCTGGAACAGCTCATCCAGCTCGGCCGATCGCCCCACCTTGGCCGGCACCCCCGGCAGCAACCGCCGCACCACCGGCAGCAGTTCCTCCTGCTCCACCGTCACCCGCAGCGGCTGGTTGCCGTTGCCAAAGCCACCTTCCGGCTTGGCGATCGCCTGCAGCAGGGCCTCCTCCACCCCCTGCAGCGGCTCCTGCGGCGACGACGCTCCGCAGCCGATCACGATGCCGTGGCCATTCACCACCGCCGCCATCAGCGGTTGAAACGGAGGCTGAACGCCATCGTTGATGGTTCCAGGCATGGGGCGGCTGCCAACGGCCCAGATCCGATGGGCGGGCGGCTGGCCGCCGCGCGGTTGGTGACGGCTGGCCATGGCGCGGCACGGGGATTGGGGCGAGGTTTTCTTAGCCGATTCAGCCGCCGTTTGCCGCCACGCTGGGCGCGAACGGCTTGGTCGCGCTTGCCCGCAGGGTGCGGGCGGGTGAGGATTGGGGCCCAACGGCGGGCCATGGCGTGGGGCAGTCCGAGGCGATGGGCGTGAAGCGGCGCTGGCGTGCTCCCGGCGTGGGTCTGTTGGTGGGCCTGGCCCTGCTGGCCGGGGAAGCTGGCGGGCCTCGGCAGGGCCAAGCGCGGCCGGGTCCGTCGCCCGTGTTGTCGTCTCTGCCCCAGCCCATGGCCCCTGCCCCAGCAGCGGCCGCTCCTGCCCCTGTTCCCGCAACGCCGTCGCCAGGGTTCCAGCCGGGATCTCAGCCCACCCCGCCAGTGGCCTCCGCCGCCTCGGCAGGCGCAGCCCCGCCCGCGGCGGCGGCGGATCGTTCACTGGACACGCTGCTCAAGACCCAGCCTGTCGCGACTGCGGCGCACGGGCTGCTGCTTCTGGTGGTGGTCCTCGTGGCCTCATATTTGGTGGTGCTCTGGTTGCGGCCCATTTGGCTGCTGCGGTTGCCCGATGAGCTGGTGCTGCCGTTGATCGGTTCAGACCATCAGCTACGACTGGGCAAGCCGTTCTTTCGCTTCTGGAAATATCTCCCTCGGGTGCTGGATGCCTGGGTGGCGCAGCATCTGAGCACGATCAAGCTGGAATTCGCGGGCAAGGAAACGGTGAAGGATCGCCGCCTTCACCTGAGCCTGCCGGTGAAGGTGGGGGAGACCCTGGAACCCGAGATCAGCCCCGAGCGGCTCAAGCAGCTGGAGGCTGTGGGACGCCTGGTGCTGATCAGCGGCGAGGGGGGCGTGGGCAAGACGAGCCTGGCGCTGCGGATCGCCAGCTGGGCCCTGAATGGGGAACTCACCAAACAGCCCGTGGTGCCCGTATTGGTGGAAAGGGATCTGGAGCAACAGGAAACCCTGCTCAGCCGGCTGCGCAGCCGGCTGGAGGATCTGATGACGCTCGACGGGCAGGAGCGCGACACCCTGGCGCCCACCGAGCCCTTGCTGCTGGCCTTGCTGAAGCGCAGGCGGTTGCTGGTGATCCTGGATCACTTCTCCGAGCTCGGGGATGAAAGCCGGAAGCGTTTGCATCCCACCGCCGATGCCTTCCCGTCCGCCTGGGTGATCGTGACCTCCCGGCGGAAGGAGGACTTCGCCGAGAAAAAGGTGCTGCACCTGCGACCGCAGCGGCTCACGGCGGATCGACTCTGGCCCTTCTTTGACGCTTACCTCAAAACGAAGAAAGATGCTGAGCCAGCAGCAAAAGACTGGGACGACGACCTTCTGGCTCGGTCGTCGGACCGTCTGCGGGAGATCACAGCGGGCCTTGTGGATGCGGAGAGAGGGATCACCGTTCTGCTCGCCAAGCTTTACATCGATGCGGTGCTGGCTGAGCGCATAGGCGAGGGCGTGGGGGTGCTGCCCGACTCGGTGCCAAAGCTGATGCTCACCTATGTGAGGCAGGTCAACGCCACCATCCCGGAAGCTGACAGCCAGGAACAGGAGCTGGTGGTTCGGGCGCTCCAGCTCTTGGCCCAGGCCGCCGAAACGGAGTTGTTCCGGCCGGGGTGGGTGGGGCGGAGGGAGGCGCTCCAGGCCCTGGCCCGCGCTATGGCGGAACGACAGGGCACGGACGGTGAGAGGGAGCGTGAGCTGGCGAGCGATGGGTTGCCGCTGTTGGAGTATCTGGTGAAGCGCCTGCAGCTGGTGGAGGAAGCCAGCGATGGCTTGGATCTACGGCTGGTGTTCGATCCCCTGGCGGACTACCTGGCGGCCCTGGCCTGGCTGCGCCAGCTGGATCGCGAGGGTCCCGCTGCCTGGGAGAGGTTTTTGGCGCAAACCCTGCCGGCGCCTGGCAGCGAAGAGGCCGACCTGGCCCTGGGCTTCCTGCGCGCCCTCTACGACAGCGCATACCATGCCCCCAAGGTACTGGGGCTGAAGATCCCACCGGAGTTATTGGCGCAGCTGGCGCAGCGGGCGGCGATCGATCCGGAGCGGATCGCGGCGGAAAAGGAGCGGCGCCGCCTGCGGAGCAGGATGGATGACCTGGCCGACCCCGAGTTGGCGGTGCGCCTGCAGGCGATCGAGGAACTCTGCCGCCGCCGTTCCCGTGAGCCGATGGTCACCGAGGCCCTGGGGCGGGCGCTGGCCAGCGAGCAGCAGGATCTGGTGGTGCGCGAGGCGGCGGCCATCGCCCTGGCCGTTCTGGGTGGAGAGGCCTCCGCCCGCGCCTTGGCCAAGCTGGTGGAGGTGCCCGTGCCGGCTGAGGCCACGGCAGAGGAGCGGGGGCTGCGGCGCACGGCGCTGCAGGCCCTGGGGCTGGCTGTGGCACGGTTGCCCACCGAGGCAAAGGCCCTACGGGCGGAGCTGATGGGAGTGCTGGAGCGCCACCTGCACAGCGACGCGTTGGATCTGCGCATTGAGGCGGTACCGGATCCAGCGGTGCTGAGCGAGGTGACGCACCAGGTGGAGGATTACGTGGCCCAGCTCGCGGCATCCGGCGGGCTGGAGGGCTTGAGTGAGGAGCTGATTGCCCGTAGCCGCCAGGATCTGATCGACAAGGCCCTACGCCAGCGGCCCAGCGACAGTGGGGCGGCGCCGGGTTGGGCGGAGCACGATGCTCGGCTGCCCGTGTTGCAGGGGGCATCACGAGGCCTGCAACTGGCGGCCTCGGCCGATCTGCCGCTGCTGGGCAGCGGCCCCGGCCGGCGGGTGCCGATGCTCACCCTCACCGCCCTGCAGGAGGGCGAGGCCCTGCGCATCCGCACGCAGGTGGTGAGGCCAGCGGTGTGGAAGCTGCCGCTACCGGAGTGGCCAGGTGCGTTACCGCAACAGCTGGAGCTGGTGGAGGTGGAAGGCGGAGAGCAGCCGATTGGTTCACCGCAAACCGAAGTGGGCTGCGATTCATACGCCAACCAGCGCGATGGCTGCAAGGACCCCCAGACCCAGCGTCCTTTGAACGTGGAAGCCCAACGCACCGTGCGGCCGGAGCGGTTTGCGCTGGTGCGCCACCCGATCACCCAGGCCCAGTGGCAAGCGGTGGCAATGCTGCCGCGGCTGGAGCTGGAGCTGAACCCCACCCCCGGCACCTACAAGCCGGACGATCTCTGGGAGCGCTTTGCCCAACCAGGGGCGCTGCCGGTGGACAGCGTGAGCTGGTTCGACTGTCAGGAGTGGCTGGGCCGTCTGAACCGCTGGCTTCTAGAGCAGTGGAGCGAGCTGGGGGGCCAGGGGGCTGCCCCCCAACTGGCGCTGCCCGGCGAGGGGCAGTGGGAGGTGGCCTGCCGAGCCGGGGCGACTACACCCTCACCCTTCCATTTCGGCGACACGCTGGATGCCAGCTGGGCGAATTATGACGGCGGCTACATCTATGGATCAGGCCGCAAGGGTGCCTACCGCCAGCGGCCAGTGCCGGTGGGTTTCTTTGGGCTGGTGAACCGCTGGGGCCTGGCGGAGCTGCACGGCCAGCTGTGGGAGTGGTGTGGAGACCAGTGGCATCCCGACCCAACAGGCGAGGGCTGGCCGAGCGCTGGGCAACCTTGGGAGGGGGTAGATCCGGCCTTGGAAGCTCTGGGAACGGCCCAGAAGGAGTGGAGGCTGCTGCGCGGCGGCTCCTGGTTCGGCGATCCGCCCTCCTGCCGCGCCGCCTTCCGGTACTGCATCCTCCCGGGCTCTGACTTCACCGCCGTTGGCGTCCGGCCCGGCTGTTTCTCTCCCCCAGGACTATTTCTTTACACTTAATCCCTTAAACCCTTAACACTTGGCTGTTTTTTAACCCTTGGCTGT
>JBKCTK010000323.1:0-5557 GCA_046319055.1 Synechococcaceae cyanobacterium | reverse complement strand
CGGCGCCGCCGCGGCGCCGCTGGTGGCCCTGTTCCCCGGCAGCCGACTGCCCGAGGCCCTGAGCAATCTGCACCTGATGCTGCAGGTCCTGAGCCTGCTGCCAGCCCCCTGGCGCGTTCGCGGCGCCCTGCGGCTGCAGGCTGCCCTGGTGAGCGCGCTCGACCGGCCGCGGCTGCTGGCGATGGCCGAGCCGCTCGGCTGGCGGCCGGTCGCGACGGAGCAAGGGCCCCAGGCCGCCACGCAGCCGCTGGCCGCTGCCGTCCCAGCCCCGCTGGTGCTGGAGCGCGAGGAGCTGCGGCTGGAGCTCCACTGGGGGCGGTTCAACGCGATCCTGGCCGCCTGCGACCTGGTGCTGGCGATGGCGGGCACCGCGAGCGAGCAGGCGGTGGGGCTGGCCAAACCGGTGCTGCAGCTGGTGGGTCCAGGTCCCCAGGTCACGGCGGGCTTCGCCGACGCCCAGCGCCGGCTGCTGGGGCCGGGGGTGATCTGCGCCGCAGGCGGCTGGGGCAGCCGGACCAGCCTGGCCGGCACGGCCGAGCTGCTGGCCGAGCTGCTGGCGCGGCACCAGGATCCCGCTAGCGCGGCGCCCTGGCGGCGGCAGCTCAAGGCGATCGCGGCGGAACGCATCGGCGCTCCGGGCGGCAGCGAACGCATGGCGGCGGCGATTCTCGCCGCGGTGGGGAACCCGGCCGCGAGCGGGGAACTCCCGCCGCCGCTAGGCCCAGGAGCTTGAGAGCGGGGCCTGGTGGGAGGGCCCGAGGGCGGGCCCGGGGGCTTGAGAGCGGGTCCCTGGGGCAGGCCTCGGGGGTTGAGAGCGGGGCCTGGTGAGAGCGGGGCCTGGAGGGGAGGGCCCGAGGGCTTGAAAGCGGGGGCCCGCTGGGAGGGCCCGGGGGCTTGAAAGCGAGGGCCTGCTGGGCAGCCTCGGAAACGCGGTGGCTCCTGAATGGCGCGTCAACGCCATGCGGGAGCCCGGCCGGCCGAGCTGCGGCCACGGGACCAGCAGCCGGCGGGAGCCACTGCGGCTGCAGGGCTGCGGCTGGCAAATGGTGGCCGGAAGGCTGCGGCTGGAAGGCTGTGGCTGGAAGGCTGCGGCTGGAAGGCTGCGACTGGAAGGCTGTGGCTGGAAGGCTGTGGCAGGAAGGCTGCGGCTGGAAGGCTGTGGCTGGAGGAGAGGACCGCGGCTGGAAGGCTGTGGCAGGAAGGGGCCGACCCGGCAAGCCGCGAACCACTGCAGCAGACTCAACCGATCCCCTCAGCCGCGCTGGCCCCATGGCCCCGGATGCCCGCCCTGAACCGGCCCCCGAGGCCTCCGCGGCCCTGGAGTCCGCCCCGGCCAGCGCGCCGGTGAGCAACGAAAGCCCCAGCCGCGCCATGGGGGCTGGGCGACCCGAAGCTGCGCCAGCCCCCGCCACTGCGCCGAGCGCATCTCTAACCACCGAAAGCCCCAGCCGCCTGCTGGGGGCTGGACGCCCCGGAGCCGCCTCAGGCGCCGACGCCGCGACGGGTTCAGGCCCGCTGGCGACCCTGCGGGAGGCGCTGGATCGCCTGCTGGTGGCCGATGTGTTCCTGGTGCTGGCGGGGGCCCTCTGGTTTGGTGTGGCGGTGCTGCTGCACAGCCGCGGCCTCGATGCGCCCCTGACGCTGTTCCAGAAGCTCTGGCAGCCCCTGTTCACCCCGGCGATCGGGCTGCTGATGGCCGCCGCCCTGGTCAGCGGGGCCCTGGGCTGGTGGCAGCGACGAGGGCGGGCAGGAGCTCGGGGTACTGGAAGCTGAAGCCTTGCTCCTCAAGGCGCTGGGAGCGGACCCGCTGGCCTTCGAGCACCACCTTGGCGCCATCGCCCAGCAGCACCTGCAGGAGCGGACCGGGCACCGGCAACAGGCTCGGCCGGCCCAGCACCCGGCCGAGGGACTGGCTCAGCTCGCCCATGCGGGCCGGCTGTGGAGCGACGGCGTTGTAAACCCCGCGATAGCTGGAATCCTCCAGGGCGGTGGCGATCAGGCGGCAGACATCGGTGCGATGCACCCAGCTCAGCCATTGCCGGCCCGAACCCACCGGACCGCCCAGCCCGAGGCGGAACACCGGCAGCATGCGACCCAGCGCGCCGCCATCGGCGGCCAGCACGATGCCGAGCCGCAGGATCACAACCCGGGTGGGGGAGGCCGCTCCAAGAGCCGCGGCTTCCCAATCGACGCAGAGCCGGGCCAGCAGATCGTCGCCGGCGGGGCTCGCCTCATCGAAGCTGGCCTGCTCGCTGGTGCCGTAGAACCCCACCGCCGAGCCATTCACCAGCACGCCGGGCGGCTGGCGGAGGGCCGCCATCGCCGCCACCAGCAGGCTGGTGGTGCGCACGCGGCTGTCGCGCAGGAGCTGGCAGTGGGCGGGGCTCCAGCGCTTTTCGGCGATCGGCTCACCCACCAGATTCACCACCCCCTCGGCCGCGGCCAAGGCCTGCTGGAGACCCTCCTGGCTCCAGGTGGCGGGATCGGCAGGATCGCCGCGCAGCAGCCGCAGCCTGGAATCGCGGGGCAAACCGGGGGGCTGGGCGCCGCGGCTGAGCAAGGTGAGCTCATGGCCGAGCTGGAGCAGGTAGGGAACCAACTCGCGCCCCACAAAGCCGGAGCAGCCCAGCAACAGCACGCGCATCCCCCAAACCTCCAAACCCTGCAGCGGAGGTTAGGCGTGGCCAAGACCGACCGGACGGCCTCGCCAAGGGCGCCATGCGGGGCCAGGCAGGGCCATGCGGGTCCAAAAGGCTGCCCTGAGTCAAGGCGGGGCAGGCAGAGCGGGGGACGGGCGGAGCGGGGCCAAGGCTGACCTCAGCCCAGGCGAGGCGGCGAAGTGCAGCGAGGGCTCATGGCCCGGGAACCCGAGGCGGGCTGAGGCCTTCTAACCTGCCCACTAGCCTCCACCCCCTGATGGCCCCCGCCAGCGACGCCGCCGCCTCGCCCGCCGCACCCAAGGCCCTGCGCAAGGGAGCCCTGGTGAAGCTCGATGGCCAGGCCTACAAGGGCAGCCTGGAGGCGGCGGCCAGCGACACCGCTCTGCCGGCCTATGTGCTGGAGGGGCCTGGGGAAATCCTCGCCATCCGGGATGCCTACGCCCAGGTGCGCTGGCGCCGTCCGGTGCCGGATGTGTGGCTGAGGCTTGATCAGCTACTCCCCTGCGACGCCGCCTGATCCACCCAGGTCGCGCACTGCCAACGGCTGAAGCGGCTGGGCCGTGCTGAGGAGGTTCAGCCGTCCAGGCGTCGGCGTTCCGCCGCCAGGCGCTGGCGACGGGCTTCAGCTTCGCGCAGCATCTGGCGGCCATCGTGGAGGTAATCATCCACGTAGCCAAGGCTGTATCGCTCCAGCTCGGCCAAGCCATCCTGCACCTGGCCGAGGCAGTGGTAAAGGCTAAGGCCGAAGCCGTTGGCGGAGGCCGGGCAAGGCAACGAGCGGAAAAGGCTCTCCACCTGCTCCATCTGCCGCTGGGCATCGGCCAAGCCGGCGCAGAAGCTCTCCATCAAGCGGTCGTCATAGGGATCGGCCGCCAGCTCCTGGAGCCGGCTGGGGATGGCCGCCGTGATCCGGGCCAACAGCCGGTCGATCGGGGCATAGACCCGCCGCAGCCAATCCAGCAGCTGATCCTCGCTGGCGCGGGAGGTGGTCGCGGCTGCCGCTGTCGAGCTTCGCCCCGCCTGGCCAGCGGCACGGGACTCACGTTGGCGGCGGTCGTGGGCGCGGCGCCGTTCGCCATCGCCCAGCACTTCCCAGGCGGCGTTGAGGGCCAGGATCGTGTCGTCGTCGCCGCCGGCATCGGGATGGTGGCGCTTCACCAACAGGCGGTAGGCGGCCTTGATCTCGGCGGCGCTGGCGGTGCGGCTCACCCCGAGCACCTGATAAGGATCCTGGAGAACCGACGACATGGTGGCCAGCACAGGTTCAAACCTGTTGGATTCTGCCCCCGGAGCCGCCCGGTTCGGCCCCTGAGGGCCGGGGCCCTTCAGGTGCAGCTCGCTTGGCAAGCGGCCATGGGGCGGCGGCAAGGGAGGCGCCGCACCGGCGGCGTTGGGAAGGCGAAAACCCGACAGCACAACAAAAAGCCCCCCGTTTCCGGGGGGCGAGGGCGTGTGAGGAACGGGCGGAACAAAACCACCCCGCTTTCGCGCGGGGTGGATGGCGCGATTCAGAAGCGGATGACCGTCTGAATGATGGCGCCGAAGATGCCGAAACCAGCGGTCCAATCGGGGGTACCGGCGGGGGTGAAGTTGCCGGCGAGATTGGCGGGGGTAAAGGCGGAGAGGGGTGCCTGGGTGATGGCACCGGCAGCGTTGGCCGAGAAGGGCGCTGGTGGGAGGACTGAACCGCCAGCGGTCGCCTGGCCAAGCGGGCGGCTGAGCCAGAACACACCCGGGGTGATCGAGATGTTGTCGGTGACCTGCCACTTGTACCAAGCCTCGATCACCACACCACCGTCTTGCGGGGTGGTGGTGGGAACGCCAAAGGCGGCGTTGGTGCTCGAGGTGTTGAGCGCGGCCAGGGTGAGCGGGATGGACCCGGCCGCATTCACCGGAGGCAGGGAGAGGCTGGTGGCGAAGGTGGGTTGACCGATCGCGAAGCCAAGTGAGTTGCCCTTGTTGATCACGTCGTCCCACTGGAGGCCCACGAACCAGCTTTGGCTCTGGGTCACATAAGGTTCGCCAAAGAAGGTGGGGAAGACCGATCCGATCAGTCCGTTGACGTTGACAGTCGTGAAGGTGCTATTCGTGGCGTTGTTGTTGAGGTTGTTGATCGCCCAACCACCACTGATCGAGGGGAGCCAGCCCGACTTCTTGGGCTGCCAGTAACTGTTGAGGGCGAAGCTGTTGGAGCTGCCATTGCGCAGCCACCAGCCGTTGGAGGCCACGAACTCCGTGCCTTCGCGGAAGTTGGAACCAGCGTTGCCGTAGCGATACGCCAACGACACGTTGAACTGAGGCGTGGTGTAGGCGAGCTGGGTCAGCAGGCTGCCGCCCGAGCAGTTGGCGAACAGGCCACCCTCGACACCGCCAGCGCAGGCGTAAGGGTTGCCGTCATAGGCCTGGCCGATTTCGCCGTTGGGGGCGATCCAGCTGGCCGAGAAGCTGAAGCGGGGCTTGCCCTTCTTGACGTTTTGCTGCCAGACCAGACCGAAACCAGCACCGGTGGCTTTGTTGTAAACGCCAGGGGCACCATGCACCGAGAAGAAGTCGAGCAGGCGATCCGCCTTGCCGGTGGCATACACCGAAGGATTGGCACCGAGGAATTCGGTGTTGCGGCCGCGGCCCGCCACGATGAAGCTGAACTCCTTGCCGGCCGGGAAACGATAGGACAAGCGGTCGATGCCGACCACATTGGAGCTGTTGTAACCAGGACCGGCGCCGAAGCCATTGGAGGCCATGTCAAGGCGCGTCATGGCTCCAGCGAGCCCGTTGCCATTGAAGGCGTTGTTGAAGTTGCCCGAGCGCAGGCGGGTGAACAGCAGATCCTTACCCGTAAAGCTGGTGCTGAGATTGAGCCGAACGTCGTAGCTCAGGGTGGTGGCGCCGTAGAGGGC
>JBKCTK010000322.1:0-11290 GCA_046319055.1 Synechococcaceae cyanobacterium | reverse complement strand
CCTGCCCCTGGTGCGTCGCATGCTCGACCAGGTGTCCAGCGATGCGGCTGTGCTGCTAATGGATCGGGAGGACCTCATGGCAGATTTTTTGTCGTCCTACCAGGAAACCTTGATGGAAATCGGCTTCTCCCCCCGCGAGATCGCCCGGATGGCCGCTGCGGCCCTCGTCGGCTGAACATCCCACCAAGCCGATCCACCTGGGGCTAGCACCGCCCCAGTCGCCCCCCGAACTGCCTGAAAGTCGCTCGGCTGAGCGCGCATGCCTCTGGTTCGGCTGCGCTCCAAAGCCGCTCCGCCAGGGCTTGCCGAAAGCCCTGGCCGGGCCCATGCCGTCACGCCAAGCCGCCGCTGAGCACTTGGAGGCGACCCTGCAGCCGACCCGGCGTTGAGGTCCGCGAGTGGTGGGACGCCTGCGTGGCAGGATCGGCCACCACACAGGTGCGTTCCGCGTCTGTTTTGCCGAAGAGCGGTTCGCTCTGCCCCTTCCCTGCTGCGCCCATGTTTGGCCTCATCGGTCACTCCACCAGTCTTGAGGCCGCCCGCCAGCTGGCGGATCGGTTGGGGTATCCCGAATATGCCAACGGCGATTTGGAGATGTGGTGCAGCGCTCCACCCCAGTTGGTGGAGCGCTTCTCCCTCACCAGTCCCGAGGGCCGCACCATTGAGGGGGCCTACATCGATTCCGTGTTCGTACCCGAAATGCTGGGGCGCTTCAAGACCGCCCGCCGCAAGGTGCTGAACGCCATGGATCTGGCCCAGCGCAGCGGCATCGACATCAGCGCCCTCGGTGGGTTCACCTCTATCATTTTCGAAAATTTCAACCTGCTCAGTCAGCAGCACATTCGCAATACCACCCTCGACTGGCAGCGCTTCACCACAGGCAACACCCACACGGCCTGGGTGATCTGCCGCCAGGTCGAAGAAAATGCACCAGCCGTGGGCATTGATCTGGCTCGGGCCCGGGTGGCCGTTGTTGGTGCCACTGGTGATATCGGCAGCGCCGTCTGCCGCTGGCTGAGCGGACGCACCGGCGTGGCTGAACTGCTACTGATTGCCCGACAGCCCCAGCCGTTGTTGGATCTTCAGAGCGAGCTTGGCGGCGGCCGCATCCTCAGCCTGGAGGACGCTCTACCGCAAGCCGATGTGGTGATTTGGGTCGCCAGTCTTCCCCAGGGTCTCAGCTTCGAAACCGGATCGCTGGCTAGGCCCTGCCTGATGATTGATGGCGGTTACCCCAAGAACCTCGACAGCAAGGTCAGCGGACCCGATATTCATGTGCTCAAAGGTGGGATTGTCGAATTTCACACCGACATCGATTGGCACACCATTGCCCAGGCGGCCGACATGGCCAAGCCTCAACGCCAGATGTTCGCCTGCTTTGCCGAAGCGATGCTGCTCGATTTCGAGGGATTGCACACCAATTTCAGCTGGGGCCGCAACAACATCGACCTCGCCGCCATGGATCGCATCGGCGAAGCTTCCCTGCGGCATGGATTCCATGCGGTGGGTCTTGAGGCCAATGCCACCCCGAGCCTGGCCTCCTCCTGATCCCGCGTCGCTGCTCACCCCAACCATTCCGCCCCCCTGCCTCTATGGCCCGTCGCGCCCTCCTCGAATTTGAGAAGCCCCTGGTGGAACTGGAGGAGCAGATCGAACAGATCCGCCAGTTGGCGCGGGATTCCGAGGTGGATGTCAGCCAGCAGCTGCTGCAGCTGGAAACCTTGGCCAGCCGCCGCCGAGAGGAGATCTTCAGCGCCCTAACCCCCTCCCAGAAGATTCAGGTCGCCCGCCATCCGCAACGGCCCAGCAGCCTCGATTACATCCAGCTGATCACCGACAGCTGGCTCGAACTTCACGGCGATCGCCGCGGCAGTGATGACAGGGCGTTGATCGCCGGCATCGGCCGCATCGGCGAGCGATCCATGCTGTTGCTCGGTCACCAGAAGGGGCGCGACACCAAGGAGAATGTGGCGCGCAACTTTGGTATGGCCTCGCCCGGGGGCTATCGCAAGGCACTGCGGCTGATGGAGCACGCTGATCGTTTCGGCCTGCCGATTCTGAGCTTCATTGATACGCCGGGAGCCTATGCCGGCGTTTTGGCGGAGGAGCAGGGGCAGGGGGAGGCGATCGCTGTGAATCTGAGGCAAATGTTCGGCCTGCGGGTGCCGATCATCGCCACCGTGATCGGTGAAGGCGGATCCGGAGGAGCCTTAGGGATCGGCGTGGCCGACCGACTGCTGATGTTCGAGCACAGCGTCTACACCGTGGCCAGTCCAGAGGCCTGCGCTTCGATTCTTTGGCGAGATGCCAGCAAGGCGCCGGAAGCCGCTGAAGCCTTGCGCATCACCGCTGCCGATCTGCAGCAGCTCGGCGTTGTGGACGCCATCCTGCCCGAGCCATCGGGTGGCACCCATTGGGCCCCGCTGGAAGCCGCGGAGACCCTGAAGACGGGGTTGTTGGAGCAATTGAACCAGCTTGAGAGCCTCAGCCAGAATGAGCTGCTTGAGCAGCGTTATGCCAAATTCCGGCGCATGGGGCGTTTTCTGGAGGCCTGACCCGCAGAACCTGGGGTGAGTCTCGTAAGATTCGGTGCCTTCCCTTCACGCCTTGCCCGTCGCCCTGATTACCGGTGCATCTCGGGGAATCGGCGCTGCCACCGCGCGGCGCTTTGCCAACGCGGGGTTCGACCTTCGGTTGATCGCGCGATCCTCCGAGCAACTCGACTCCCTAGCCGCGGAGTTGCGCCAAGGCGGCATTGCGGTCGAGACCTGTCAGCTTGATCTTGGCGACAGTGCGGCGATCGCCCCGGCGATCACGAACCTGTGTGCGCGTGGTCCTGTACCTGAGGTTGTGATCAACAACGCTGGAGCCGCATGGACTGGACCGCTGGCGGAGATGCCACTGGAGCGTTGGCAGTGGCTGCTACAGCTCAACCTGACCAGCGTGTTCCAGGTTTGCCAGGCCGTACTGCCGGCCCTGCGCCAAGCCGGCGGCGGCCTGATCATCAACGTGAGCAGCCATGCCGCCCACAACGCCTTCAGCGACTGGGGGGCCTACTGCACCAGCAAGGCCGCCCTGGCTAGATTCAGCCGCTGTCTGGCGGCGGAGGACCGGGAGCACGGGATTCGCGTTTCGACCCTCACCCTCGGTTCGGTGAACACCCCTCTGTGGGACAGCGAAACCGTCGCCAGTTGCTTTGACCGCCGTGCCATGCTGGCGCCCGAACAGGTCGCCGAATCCCTGCTCTTTTTGGCCCGTCAGCCTCGCAGCCAGACGGTCGAGGACCTCACTCTGATGCCGGCTGCCGGCGCCTTCTGATCATCCCCATGACTTCCACGCTTCCCAACGCCCTCAACGGCAGATCCACGGTGCCCGCAAAGGTATCGACGGCGATCAGCGAACGGATCCGCGAGCGGCTTCAGGCCAGCGGTACCCCGTTTTTGGCGAATGACAACATCGCCGACCACATCCTTGATGGCGAGCTCGACGAACTTGAACTCGAAGTCGCTGGAAAAATGCGTTCGCTTCTGCGCAGTCTTGTGATCGATATTGATAACGACCACAACACCGAAGAAACGGCTGAGCGTGTTGCCCGTATGTACCTGCATGAGGTCTTTAAGGGTCGTTATCACCAGCAGCCTAAGATTGCAAGCTTCCCCAATGTTAAGCAGCTTGATGAGATCTACACGGTAGGCCCTATTTCAGTTCGTTCCGCTTGTTCCCACCACCTTGTGCCCATCTTGGGCGCTTGCTGGATTGGGATTAAGCCGGGTGAGCGGGTCATCGGGCTCTCGAAGTTCTCTCGGGTTGCTGATTGGGTTTTTTCCAGGCCCCACATTCAAGAGGAGGCCGTGATCATTTTGGCCGATGAGATTGAGAGGCTTTGCCAGCCCCAGGGCCTAGCCATCCTTCTCAAAGCCCAGCATTACTGCATGAAATGGCGGGGCGTGAAAGAGCCCCAGGCCAGCATGATCAACTCCGTTGTTCGCGGCGACTTCCGTCACGATCCCAGCCTCAAGCAGGAATTTTTCGAACTAGTGAAGCAACAGGAGTCTGTGCTGATTTGCTGAGTTCAATCGGCGCTTAGATTGGTGGGGAGGTCAATGCATTAGCCCTTCCACTCCATCCTTTTTGATTGGACCGGTCCCGTGATGGGCTTAGAACTTCTGTCCCCGGTTCCGCTGGGTAGCTTCAACTCCCAGCGGTCTCACAAGGCTCCTGAGCTCGTAAGACACGCCATCGACTGCGCTCTTAGACCATTGAGCAGGGGCTGACGGAAGTCCTGGCGATGCTGAAGCCGTGAGGCCAGGCTGCCGACCCTGACTTTTGCCGCAACCCTGCCCCAAATCCCTTGTTGAGGGTTTCGATCTCCAGCCAATCCCACCCACCTGGCTTCAACGCGGGACAATGGCTTGATACGGGATTGACTAGGATCGCCTTGAGCTCCCCGATGGTCGTTGTCCGGCCCCCTTAGGTCAGTCCCTGGCAGCTTGGTGATCGCCCCCACAGCGGCCCTGACCAGTGTTGGACGGGTCGTTTCAGCCACAAACCACCCAGGCAACCCTCAGCTGGCCTGCGAATCTTCTGCGGGCTGTGGCTGGCTTGACGGCGCCAGCCTGCGGCAGGGAGGGCGGATTCCGCTGGTTTGCGTTGATTCCGCCTGTTCAAGGTCCCCTCCCCTTGGGCGGATCGGGCCTCGGCGACCAAGCGTGATCGCTCGCCTTCCGCCTTGGGCTGGCTGGTTCCGCGTTTCCGACCTACAGGGGAGAGGCCCCACTCAAGGCGTGCTGGCCCCCAGCGCCAGCACCGGACCCAGCGGATTGGAGACCAACCTCTGGCTGCCAGCGGAGCTGGGAAGCACCACGAGCACCATCACCTCATAGGCCATGTCGTCGCGCCGCAGCCGATAGGCGGCGCCGGAGGCCCCCGCGATCAACTCCCAACGCAACCGACCGGGAGGCTTGTGGTACCAGTGATAGGCGTGATCCGGCGGTGGCGACAGACCGGGGCCCACCAGGTCCGCCCGCAGCCATTCCCCCTCCTGTGCCCGGCCTTGCAGGACCAGCCGGGCCTCGGAGGCAACGGGTGCTGGCTGGCTCGCGAAGCTCTTGCCCCCACCGCCGAATCCCGGCGGCAGGATCGGAATCCGTTGCAAGGGGGTCTGCTGAACTCCGGGGACGCACCGCAGCACACCCTCCAGCAGCTGACAGCCCGGCGGCTCTTGGCCGTGGCCAGCGGTGGCGAGCAGCGCCGCGAGCGGCAGGAGCAGCCGCGCGCCAAGGCGCCAGCTCCAACCTCGTCCAGCCCGGCAGGACAGGGCAGCTGCCGCTTCACGCCACAGCGTTCTCCGATCGGGATGGGGCATCACGCGTAGCAGGGGGATCCTCGGGGTTGATCCTGCCCTTATCGGCGTCCGGCGCCTGCGCTGGAACCGCGCAGAAGGCTGAACAGCTCCGCCACCTTCTGGAGATTTTTCTCCCCGGGGGCGTCCTCGACGCCGCTGGAGAGATCGAGGCCCGTGGGCGACACCGCGGCCAGCACCGGCGCCAGTCGGGCGGCATTCAGGCCTCCGGCGAGCCACCAGGGCAAGGCGGGCGCGAAGCCGCTCAGCCAATTCAGCGGAATGGGCCGACCCGTGCCACCGAGACGCTGGGGATCCCAGCCATCCAGCAACAGCCCATCCACCACTGCCGCATAGGCCGCGGCCTGGGCGAGATCCTCGGGCCTGGAAATCCGCAAGGCCTTCCAGAGCTTCACGTCGAGTCTCTGGCGCAGCTGGGCGCAGCGTTCCACAGACTCCTGCCCGTGGAGCTGCAGCACCTGATGCCCACCGCTGGAATTCAGGGGCTCGAGCTCTTCGTCTTGGGGATTGGCCACCACGAGCACGCCGAAGCAGCTGGGCCGGGTTGCCGACGCGGCCGCAAACAACGCCGCTCTCCGCTCGACAGGCACCCAGCGAGGCGAGCTGGCCACGCCGATCACGCCGACGGCATCGGCCCCCAGGCCTGCCACGGCCGCCGCCTGATCCCCATGACGCAGGCCGCAGATTTTCACCAGAGGCATGGCGGCATCCTCACGATCCTGTGGTCGCTGACCTTGGCTTTCTAGGATCTCCCTAAAGTTCATCAGGGCCTGCGATCGGGGCGCCTGATTTCACCCTCTGGGACTGTTGCCGTGAATGAGGGCTGGGAACTCTGTCGCATTCGGGGCATCCCCCTGCGCCTTCACCCCACCTGGTTCGTGATCCTTGTGTTGGCCACCCTGGCCTTCCAGGATCAGTACCGCAGCCAATCTCAGCTGAGCGCCAGCGTCGGCGAGGTGGGCCTTTGGCTGATCGCCTTCGGCACCGCCCTGCTGCTGTTCATCTCCGTGCTGCTGCATGAACTCGGCCATTCCCTAACGGCCCTCAGCCAGGGTGTGCAGGTGCGCAACATCACCCTGTTCCTGCTCGGCGGGGTTGCCAGCGTGGAGCGGGAATGCCCCACCGCCAGGGGCGCTCTGCTGGTGGCCATGGCCGGCCCCGCCGTGAGCCTCCTGCTGGCGGCCCTGCTGCTGGGCCTCACCCACCATCTCGACCATGTGTCGATGGCCCTGGGGGCCGTGGCCAACCAGCTCGGGATTCTCAACCTGGTTCTGGGCCTGTTCAACCTGCTGCCGGGCCTGCCCCTCGATGGGGGCCTGATCCTCAAGGCCCTGATCTGGCAGGTCACCGGAAGCCGCCGCCGCGGCATCGAAGTGGCGAACGCCAGCGGTCGCTTATTGGCCTTGATGGCGATCGGCATGGGGGCCGTTTTGCTCCTGCGTGGCGGCGGCATGGGAGGCGCCTGGTTGATGTTGCTGGGTTGGTTTGGCCTGGGCGCGGCCCGCAACCAGCACCAGATGCTTGTGGTGCAGCAGGCGTTGCAGGAGCTGAAGGTGAAGGATGCGGCGCGCCGACGCTTCCGCGTGCTGGAGGCCAACAGCAGCTTGCGAGAGCTCAGTCAGCTGCGGCTTCAAGACCGTCCAGCGGAGACCGGTGCGGCGGATGGCTGGCCGGACTGGCTGCTGGTCTGCGATCGGGGGCGCTGGCGCGGTGTGATCGACGACGAACCGTTGCAAGCGTTGCCAGTGCAACGCTGGGATCGCGAAAAGCTGGCCGATCACCTCAAACCCCTGAGCAGCCTGCCTTCCATTGCCGAAACCGCTCCGCTCTGGGAGGCCGTGCTGCAGCTAGATGAGGCAGGGGTCTCCCGCTTGTTGGTCCTCAGCCCCGCCGGCCTACCCTCCGGCACCATCCAACGCCCCGAGATTGGGGAAGCGGTGCTCAAGCGCCTTGGCGTGCGCCTGCCCGAGAGCTTGTTGAGCATGGCCCGCAGCCAGAACGGCTACCCCCTCGGCCTGGCCTTGGGTCAGATCGCCCGCTCCATGGTGAACACAGGTGATGTGGCGTCCCCGTCGCGGCCGAACAGGTCGTAGGTCGGTAGCTGCCCCGCGATCTCGGCCAGTTCAACGCTGCTCAAGTCCCGCTGTTGAAGCTCCAGCCCGGCGGCCATCGGCAGGCTGTTCAACGCCTCTCGGCGCAGCAGATCGATCAACTCCTCCAGCGCTAGCGGCAGCGGCTCGAGGGCTGGCGGGTCTTCCTCGAAAACCTCCCGCCAGAGATCCGCCGGTGGATGCAGCTGGATGCTGCCGTGCTGCAGCAGGGCTCCATGGCGCCAGAACTGGGCGCTGCCGATCCGTTTGCCGCCATCGGCGTGGATCAGATCGGCCGCTGTGGCGCTGCGGAAACAACTGGCCGGTTGGGTGTGCAATGAGTCCGACCCGGGGTGAATCGGACACCCGATCTTGGCAAAGCAGGCCTGTAGCCAGCCGCAGGTCTGGGCATAGGCCATGCGCCGGCGGCGCGGTGGGTTCGGCCAGATCAGCGCATAGGTGAGATCGAAGCCGTGCAGCACAGCTCGACCGCCGCTGGGGCGCCGCACCAGATCCAACCTGCCCGCCGCGGCCAGCCGCCACCACTGGGGCTCCAGGAGGCGTTGGTGACGGCCGAGCGACAGGGTCGGACGGCTCCAGCGGTAGACCCGCAGGACGGGGTTGCGGCCCCCAACCCCCGGGGCCCCGGGGCCGGTTTGATCCAGAAGCCAGGTGTCGATCGCCATCTGCCAACGGCCACCGAGCCGGGTGGGCGGAATCCAGCGCAGGTGTGGGTTCGGAGGCCTTGGCCCGGCGAGCGGTGCGCTGGCCGCTGGCGGTGCGCTGGCCGCTGGCGGAGTGCTGGACGCTGGCGGAGCGATCAACCCATCCCCGGGCCGCGCCCTGGGATCGCCGTCGCCTTGATCGCCGACCCGATGATCCCCTGCCCGGCCTGGATTCGCCGGCTCGGCATTGGGAGCCTCCCTCCAACCCTGGTGGTCCGCCATCGCGCCGGGCCTGCTCAGGCGAGCGTCGCCCAGAAGGCGGGATCGAGCTCGAAGCCCAGCACCGCCGCCATCTGGGCCAGCCCCTGCCGACACTCGATCCCCTGGGAGCGGCTCCAGTGATCCAGCAGAAACAGGCGATGGGTGATCCAGAGATCCAAGCTCCCCTCCGCAAAGCGGATGCCTTCGTTGCGGTCGAAGCCATGGGGAAGCAACATCGCCACGTGGCGGGTGAGCTGGCCGTTGGCCCGCTCCAGCACCAGCGGCAGCCACGGGTGCAGGGCATCGGCCCGCAAACACCAGAGGCGCACCTCCGGAATTTCGGAAAGCTCCCGCGGGTCTCCTTCCTCCCGGGGCCACTCCAGCTGGAGATTCAGCGCGCCGGCCCGGTGCACCAGCTCCGCCGCCGACAGGTCGGTCCAGGGGGTTAAGGGCTCCAGCGCGAGGCTCCGGATGCTGGCCGCGGAGACCGGCACGGTCGAGGGAGGAGGGGCGGGCACGTCGTCGGAACGCGGAGCGAGGGGGAGGCGAGCCGCGCGCTGGCCATCAAGAGCTGTGACAGCCGGGCGCGCAGGTCTGGACCGTAGCGGGGAGAGTCTGAAGAATGGTTCGGTTTCTGGATTGCAAGCCCATGGCCACCTCGATCACCCAGGCCGAAGTGCTGATCGCCTTGGTGGTGGCAGCCCACGCCGGCGTTCTGGCGGTACGCCTTTGCTTCAGCCTGTTCAAGGCTTGATCCCAGCGCATTGCGGCGGGGCTGGCCAGGCCCTTGGCAAGCGGGGCTTTGGTTGCTACAAGCGTGAGGCTTCCCGATCCGGCGCCGGTGTTCCACCCCTCCCGACCCAACGCGAATTCTCCAGCGCGCCGGTCGTCCCGCCCGGGGCTCTCGGTGGTTCCCCAGGGCTCCACCTCGGTTGCACCTGAGGCCCCAAAGTCCGAGCGCCCCACCCGCCAACCCCGCCGCGAGCGCTCCGGGCACCGCCCGGAGTTCGGCAATGTTTCTGTGGCCCGCTTCAGTGGTGACGGCCAGTTGCTCTCCCTCACCAACGAGCGGCAGGAGTTGCTCTGCAGTGTGATCGGTCTGCTGGTGAAGCTGGGCCTGGTGGCGGTGGCCTCGGTGAGCTTGATCCGTCTGGCAGGCGCTTACCAGCAGCGCATGGAACGCCAGGGCGAGATCAGCGCCGTGCTGGAGCTGGAAATGGCCCAGATGGCCAAGGCACGCCAGCGCTTCGATCACCTCTTCAACGTGGAGGGCGAGCAGAGCCTGATCCGCGAGCAGAGCCAGTGGATCGCTCCGAACCGGCTGCGGGTGGTGTGGCAACAACCCCAGGCCCCAGCCAAGCCGTTGCCAACTGTTGAAACCGCCCGGGCCCTGCCCACCCTGCCGGGGGTGCGTCCGTAGGTTGGGCAGCCCTCCCTTTAACCCTTCCGTAATGGTCCCTGTCCCCCAGGACGCTCCCGGCAATGGCACCCCCGGCACCGCTCTGATCACCGGGGCGTCCTCCGGTGTTGGCCTCTTCACGAGCCGTTCCTTGGTGGAGCGGGGCTGGCACGTGGTGATGGCCTGCCGGGATACGGCCAAAGCCCGACGTGCCCAGGCCGCTCTCGCCATCCCGGAGGCTTCGGTCACCCATCTGCAGGTCGACCTCGCCGATCTCGACAGTGTGCGTCGCCTGGTGGACGCCTTCCATGCGACCGGGCGACCTCTGGATGCCTTGGTGATCAATGCCGCGGTGTACCAGCCGCGCCTGAGCGCGCCGCTGCGCTCTCCCCAGGGCTACGAGCTCTCGATGGCCACGAACCATCTCGGGCATTTTTTGCTGGTTCAGTTGTTGCTCGATGACCTACACCGCTCGAGCCATCCCTCCCGGCGCTTGGTGACCCTTGGCACGGTGACGGCCAATTCCAAGGAGCTCGGCGGCAAAATCCCGATCCCCGCACCCGCTGATCTCGGCAAGTTGGCGGGTTTCGAGGCAGGCTTCCAGGCTCCAATCAGCATGGCCGATGGTGGAGGGTTCAAGCCCGGCAAGGCGTACAAGGACAGCAAGCTCTGCAACATGATCGTGAGCCAGGAGTTGCACCGGCGCTATCACGTCGACAGCGGCATCGTGTTTAGCTCGCTTTATCCCGGCTGTGTGGCGGATACCCCCCTGTTCCGCAACACCCCGAAGGCCTTCCAAACGATCTTTCCTTGGTTTCAGAAGAACATCACCGGTGGCTATGTGAGTCAGGCCCTGGCAGGGGAGCGGGTTGCCCAGGTGGTAGCCGATCCGGCCTTCAGCGCCTCTGGCATGCACTGGAGCTGGGGCAACCGTCAACGCAAGGATGGTCGCCAGTTCAACCAAGAGCTCTCCGACAAGGCGAGCAACCCTGAAACGGCACGCCGTGTTTGGGATCTGTCGCTCAAGCTCGTGGGACTGGCGTGAAACCACCACCCGCCATCCTCGGGATCGGCAAGAACTATCCCAACCATGCCCGCGAACTGGGGGCGGAGCCGCCCCGGGAACTGGTGCTGTTCCACAAAAATCCGGCGGCAGTGATCGCGGATGGCGAACCGATCCTGCTGCCGCAGGTGGTGCGCACCCCGGATCCTGGGGTCGACTACGAGGGGGAGCTAGCCGTGATCCTCGGTTGCGATGCCAAGGATGTGCCTGAAGCCGAAGCCCGATCCGTGATCTCCCATGTGGCGGCAGCCAATGACGTGAGCCAGCGCTGGTGGCAATGGCAGGCGGGTGGTGGCCAGTGGTGCCGCGGCAAGAGCTTCGACAGCTTCTGTCCGCTTGGCGATCCCCTGCCGATTAGCCGCGTCGACGACCTCCAGGACCTGCTGATCACCACCAGCCTCAATGGCGAGGTGGTCCAGCGGGACAGCACAGCTTCGATGATCTTTCCGG
>JBKCTK010000321.1:0-2145 GCA_046319055.1 Synechococcaceae cyanobacterium | reverse complement strand
GGCGCCCAGCTGGGCTGGCTGCTGTTCCCCGAGCAGCGGGCGGTGGAGATCTGGCGGGCGAGCGGGGCGGGCATCGAACCGGGTCCCCAGCGCCTGGAGGTGGCCACGCGCCTGGAGGGCGGCACGCTGTTCCCGGGGTTGGTGCTGGACTTGGAGGAGATCTGGGCGATCTGAACCGAGCTAGAGCTTCGGTCGGGTCGGTGCGAGAGGGCGGTCGGGATCTGGACGGGCCAAAGGCTGGCGCGGCCCAAAGGGACGGATGCCGCCCGCGACGGATCATGCCGCCGATGCCGAGACGACCGCTCCACCACCACAACCCCCGTTTCCACGCCAACGGCTGTTCTCACGCCAATAGCTGTTGCCTCGTCATCGGTTGTCCCGCGCCATTGGCTGTCCCGCGCCAACGGCTGTCCCGCGCCACCGGCTGTCCCACGCCAACGGCTGTCACCACAGCATTGGCTGTCATCTCGGCCCTGGTGGACAGCGGAGCGGTGCATCTGTGGATCCCGGAGCCTCTGGCAATCCAGCTGCGCCTGGCGGAACTGGAGCGGCGCGAGGTGGTGCTCGTGGATGGGCATCGCCGCACGGTGGCGTGCGGTGCCGCATAGTGGCCCAGTGGAAGTGCCCTTTCGCAACCGCCGCTGCTGCGCCGGTGCCATGGTGCTGGGCCATGAGGGGCTGCTCGGAGCGCTCCCGATGGACGACATGGGCCTGGGACTAGCGCCCCCAGCTGCAGAGCGCGGATGGCAACCCCGAGAGCCCCAACATGCCGCTCAGCGTGGCCAAGGGCCTGGCGTCAGGCTGATCCGCGGCTGCCCGTCACCCCCTGAGGTGGGTGGCTTGTCTGGCTGCCTGCCCCTGCTGGCGAGCACAGCGATTGGTCTCCTTCGTCACAACCATCCCCGACAGAGCTCCATAAGGTCCGGCCGCCCTTGCCGCTCCATCCATGGCCCTGTCGCCGCTCACCCCCACCCTGCTGGCCGCCAAGCAGCGGCTCGGGCTCAGCTTCGCCGCGATCGGCGACCAGCTGGGGGCCGATGAGGTGTGGGTGGCGGCCTTGTGTTACGGCCAGGCCACCGCCACGGCGGAACAGGCTGCCACGTTGCTGCAGCTGTTGGAGCTCGACGCCGATCTGGCGCCCCAGCTGACCCGCTACCCCGTCAAGGGCGCCCTGGATCCGGTGCTGCCCACCGATCCGTTGTTGTATCGATTCTATGAAATCCTGCAGGTGTATGGCCTGCCGCTCAAGGATGTGATCCAGGAGAAGTTTGGCGATGGCATCATGTCGGCGATCGATTTTACGCTGAATGTCGAGAAAATTGAAGACCCAAAGGGTGATCGGGTGAAGGTGACCATGAATGGCAAGTTCTTGCCGTATAAGGTGTGGTGAAAAGGGGTGGGTAGAGGTCTTCAAGCCTCAGTCCCTCGCGAGGTGCAGGGGTTCGTTGGTGCCATGAGGCTGCGGGGCAGCGCTGCTGCTTGCAGGCTCCAGCAGCAGCTCCGCCGCCATCTCCCTGCCTTCAGGCACGCTCAGGACGCCACCGCCAGCAGCAGGGCGTAAAGCAGGCTGCCGGCGCTGAGCACCAGCACCGCCACCAGGTGCCACCACTGGTTGTAAGTGGTTTCCGCCTGGGTGGCCTCGAGCGCTCCGCCAGCACCACTGCAGACCAGCGGCAGCAGGGCCAGAGCCTCTGGCCAGCCGGCTTATTCCAGCCCTGGTGCCAGCAACTGCCAGTATGCAGCCGCAGACAGCATGACGGAGGCCCCCATCGAGAGGGCCAAGGGCAGCGAGATCGGCATGAGCAACACACCGGCATGCCGCCAGGGCACCATGGGCCGACTCGGGCCTGCAACCACCACCAGGCAGAGCACCAGCACCAGCGCCACCAGTGCCGGCCGGGGCCCGAACACCGCCAGGGTCAGCAGCAGCTGCGACAGCGTGAGGCCGCTGAACAACAGGCGATAGGCAAGGCTTCGCAGCACAGGATCGTGGCCATCGCTGCAGCCGTTCACCCCGGCAGGTGGGGTGACCTGCCACTGTTCCCGGGCGTGCGTCAGGATCGGCGCCACACTGGTGGCCGTGGGCAACAAGATGCTGATCAGGAGGGTGAACACCTGCCAGCGAGTCCCCAGCTGAGCCTCCAG
>JBKCTK010000320.1:0-4697 GCA_046319055.1 Synechococcaceae cyanobacterium | reverse complement strand
GGCGTCAAGGCGGCCCAGGGCTCCTTCTCCCTGCCCTTCGATGGTTGGTGGGTGCGCGATGGCGAGCGCCGCTCGATCGAGGCGGCTACCGTGGCGGGCGACATCCGCCAGGTGCTGCGCGCCATCGTCGGTTTTGAGGGTGAGCCGGAAGTGACCACCGGTGGTGTTTGCCCGTGGGTGTGGGTTGAGGGGCTGTCGGTCACCGGCGAAGCCTGAGCGCCGCCATGCGCGTTCTCTTCTGGGGCACCCCGGCCTACGCCCTGCCCAGCCTCAACGGCCTGCTGGCCGCTGGCCATGAGCTGGTGGGCGTGGTGAGCCAGCCGGATCGGCGCCGTGGTCGCGGCGCCCAGCTCCAACCCTCGCCGATCAAGGCCAGGGCCCTGGATCTGGATCTGCCGGTGTTCACCCCGGCCCGCGTCCGCCGCGAACCGGAGCTGCAGGCTGAACTCGCGGCGCTGCGCCCCGATCTGTCGGTGGTGGTGGCCTTCGGCCAGATCCTGCCACCTGCGGTGTTGGAGCAACCGCCGCTGGGCTGCTGGAACGGCCACGGCTCGCTGCTGCCCCGTTGGCGCGGCGCGGCGCCGATTCAGTGGGCCCTGCTGGAGGGCGATGCCGAGACCGGGGTGGGCATCATGGCGATGGAGGAGGGGCTCGACACGGGCCCGGTGCTGCTGGAGCGCCGTGTGCCGATCGGCCTGCTCGAGAATGCCGGCCAACTGGCTGAGCGACTGGCCCAGCTGACGGCCGCCCTGCTGGTGGAGGCGCTGCCGCGTATCGCGGCGGCGGGGCCCGGTGCGGCAGCCGAGCGGGCGGAACGCCTAGCGCTGCGCTCCCAGCCCCTTGAGGGGGTGACCTACGCCCGGATGCTGAACCGGGACGACCACGCCGTGCCCTGGGCGGACACGGCCCTCGCCGTGCATCGGCGGGTGATGGGGCTCTGGCCCGGCGCCTTCACCAACGCGGCGGGGCGGCGGTTGAAGCTGCTGGCCTGCGAGCCACTGCTGCCGGCCCTGGCCGACCAACTCAGCCCTGAGGTGGCGCTGCTGCTGAGTCAGCGCCCCGGGCTGGCCTGCCCAGAAGCCGGCACGGCGCCGGGAACGGTGCTGGCGCTGCTCGATCCGTTGGGGCTGGTGGTGGCCTGTGGCGAGGGGGCGCTCCTGGTGCGCCAGGCCCAGCTGGAGGGCCGGCGGTCCTGCGAAGGCAGCAGTTTGCTGCAGCAACTCAGCCTGCGTCCGGGCGAGTTGCTGGCATGACCGCTCCTGATCAGCAACAACTCCGCAGAGCCAACGATGACGCGATGCGGAATGCTGACTGGCGCCAATGAGCGCCCAGAAGCGAGGCGCCGGAAGCCCGTTCTTGCCCTGCGTTATGCAGCATTTCTCGGAGGCGGTGCTTGGTTGCTGATCAGGTGACCGCTTGGGCAGCGCGCCCAGCCCGACCCTGGCATTGCATTTTGTGTTGTTAGCGGTCCCACACAGGCCGGTTTGCGTCAGCAGGCCTAGACCGGCAGGAGACCCTCTTCGTCAACGCGATGGGAAACGAGCTGTCTTTGGTGCAGTCCACGGGTTCCGGCTGCCTGATTTACCGCGAAACCACGGGAGCCTATGTGGTGCGCCATCAACAGGCTCCGCACCAGCGCAGGGTGACCGCCACGTTGGCAGGTGCCTATGCCGCCTGCCAGGGATGGGAGCAGCAGGCCTTCGACGCGGCATCTGGAGGGATCTGAACACCCCCCGGATCACCCTCAAGGTCCGAGCGGCTGGCCAGCCCAAGCCGACAACGCTGGAGCTGAGCCGATCCGCTCGCGACCCAGCCACTGCCTCGCTGGCCTGGTGGGCTCCGGGCCAGAACAGCCAACCGACGGCTTCGGCTGGTGCCTCCCCTCGGCTAGGGCTCACAAGCTGCGGCCGTTGGATAGGGGCCCGACATGGCGGAGGCATGCCGAAGCCATCCAGTCGGTTCCCAGGCTGATGGGTTTGCCCGACCGTGAGCTGGGCAACGAGCCCAGGCTTTGCCCACGCAGCCGGGCTTCACGACGGAGACGGCGGCACGCAGGCAAGCCCCACCGTGGCTCAGACCGAGCATCGGATCGCTGAGGCCACGGTGGTTAGGGATCGCGATGGTGAGCCCCTGCGGTGCTGAGGGGCTCCGATATCGCCGGCTTCTCGAACATGCCGTAAGCAGACCATCCCCCCAGCTGAAGCGACGCGAAGCAAGCACAAGCGACACGGTTTCTGCCCCAGCGTCCAACTCAGGCATGGAGGTCAGGGTAGCCCAGCCACCCCGGACCGAAGCTTGCCATCGTTTGGATGATGCACCACGGGTTGGTGCTTCGGGTCGAGCCGGCCTGCAGCTCTCCCGGGGAGAACATCCATAACACGACCGGGAGACGCTCCACCCAGCTGGTATCCCAGCCGAAGCGGCATGGCTGGCTGCCAATGGGTGACTCCCGGCCGGGATGGCCGGTCTGGGGCGGATCCGTGCTTAGTCTCAGGGACCTGCTTCGGAGCCCCAACTCGCGGTCAAGGATGGGAACGTCAAGGACGTGGGCTTGAGCAACGCGCTGAACAGTGCCCCGGACAGCAAGGAACACGGTTAAGGCGCTGCTCCTTGGGAGGGAACCTCGCTAGAGGCTGGGGTCAAGCGGTTGTGACCGGCTCGGACTGAGGCTGGGTGCGGTGCAGCTCGTGCAGACCTTCGAGTTGGTTGTGAACCGACACCAGTTGGTCACGGATGTGGCGGCTGTTCTCGATTCGCTCCAGGGCCAACAGCATCAGCTCAATCTGCTGTTTGCAGTCGATCAGGACACGGCATTCAGGGGAACCGGGTTCGTAGGGCATAGGAAGAAGAGGAATGAAGAGAGTCCAGCGTGGCGGCTGGGTTGCCGCTGTCGCCTAAGTGGCAGACAGCCCCGAGGGATTTGACTTTAAAGGCGGTGACAGCCTGCAGCATGGCCCGTGGCCTCGTGGCTGAGGGGGCCATGCCCACGGACCGGGCTACCGGCGGGCCACCATCTGTCCAGTTCCCCTCAGCGGCGACGGCGGCGCGGGACCTCGGCCCCGGGCGATCGGGTGCCACGGTCGCCACCGCTGGCCGGTCCCGAGCCTCCGGCTTGATGCCGTTGGCCCCGTTCAGGCCGCCGTCCCCGGCCGCCGCTGAGGTCCAGCGGTGGAGCCCTCAGCACCGTGGGCTCGAAACCCGGCACCTCCTGGCGCGGCAGCGCCGTGCCGATCATCCGTTCGATCGCCCGCAGCAGCTCATGCTCCTCGGCTGCCACCAGCGAGACGGCATGGCCGGGATGGCCGGCCCGGCCGGTGCGGCCGATGCGATGCACGTAGTCCTCGGCCTGATTGGGCAGATCGAGGTTCACCACGTGGGGAAGCTGCTGGATGTCCAGCCCCCGGGCGGCGATGTCCGTCGCGACCAGCACCCGCAACTCGCCGCTCTTGAAGCCCGCTAGGGCCCGGGTGCGGGCCCCCTGGCTCTTGTTGCCGTGGATGGCGGCGGCGCTCAGCCCCTCCCGCGTCAGCCGCTCCGCCACCCGGTTGGCCCCGTGCTTGGTGCGGGAAAACACCAGCACCTGTCGCCAGTTCCCGGCGCGAATCAGGTGGCTCAGCAGTTCCGCCTTGCGTTCCATGTCGCAGGGATGCAGCAGGTGCTCCACCGTGGACGCCGTGGCGTTCTCCGGGCTGGCCTGCAGCAGCACCGGTTGGTGCAGCAGCCCCGCCGCCAGCTGGCGGATCTCGGTCGAGAAGGTGGCCGAGAACAGCAGGTTCTGGCGCTGCTGGGGCAACAGGGCCAGGATCCGGCGGATGTCGCGGATGAAGCCCATGTCGAGCATGCGGTCGGCTTCATCCAGCACCAGGATTTCGACCCGGTCCAGTCGCAACGCCCCCTGTTGGTGCAGATCCATCAGGCGTCCGGGCGTGGCCACCAGCACATCCACCCCTGACGCCAATCGGGCGATCTGGGGATTGGGACTGACCCCCCCGAAGATCACGTCGCTGCGCAAATCCAGATAGCGGCCGTAGGCCGCCACGCTTTCGCCCACCTGGGCCGCCAGTTCACGGGTGGGGGTCAGCACGAGGGCCCGCACCGCCCGGGAGCGGGCGTGGGGTCCGTGGCGCAGCCGCTCCAGCATCGGCAGGGTGAAGCCGGCGGTCTTGCCGGTGCCCGTTTGGGCGGCGGCCATCACATCCTTTCCCTCCAACACCGCCGGGATGCACTGGCGCTGGATCGGCGAGGGGCTGCGGTAGCCCTTACCCGCCACCGCCTTCAGCAGGGGTTCCGACAGGCCCAGCAGGGCGAAATCGGCCGCCAGGGCCGCCACCGGCGCCGCCGGTTCGTGGGGGTGCAGCGGGGCCTCGGCATCAGCTCCGTCCGGGGAGTTCTGGGTTGGGCGCACCCCGCGCGTTCCTGGCGGGCCGCTCCCGCCGCCGCCGCCGCGGCGCCGTCGCGCGGAGGGGCTGTTCAGTTGGCTGCTGGGAGGTTGGATCGCTGACCAGGCATGGAGTCGCAGCCTAGGTCGACCAGCTGCGCCCCCCAAGGGCGGGAGAGCTGCGGCTGCTCCAGCCCCATCGGGCCCCTCGGCGATGGCAAGCCTGAACAACCCCTCAGCCGCCGCTGGCGGGGGTGTAATGCAGGCAGCGCTCGCAAGGCCCCTCCGGCAGCACGGCGCAGCGCAACAACGGCGAGCG
>JBKCTK010000319.1:0-1778 GCA_046319055.1 Synechococcaceae cyanobacterium | reverse complement strand
CATCCAGCACGGCCTGGAGCTGCACGGAGCGGTCTTCGCTGGCCACCACCTCCTGGGCCAGGGGCGCCACCACGGCCCTCTGGGCCAAATGGCGGAAATCGGCCACCTTCTGGTCGTACACGCCCCGCAGCTGCTGATAGCGGCGCCGATCTTCCGCCAACCGGGCCAGGCTGGTGTCCAGCAGCTTCTGGCCGGATTCCAACCGCCGTCGATCGCGATGGTCGAGATCGGCGTTGATACGCATCAACTCGGCGAGATCGCGCTGCAGGCGCCGCAGCTCTTGCTCCAAGGTCGGTAGGTAGAGGCGCAGCAGCAGCTGGCCGCGCCGCACCCGGGAGCCGGGGCGCACGGGCAGCGCCAGGATCTGGCCTTCTGCCCGGGCATCGAGCACCGAGGCACCTTCAGGAACCACCAGCACGCCGCGGCCCACCACCTCGGTGGGGACCGGCCACAACAATGCCCAGCCGAGGGTGAGCGCCGTCATGCCGCCCAAGGCCAACGCCACCCGGCCCTCCGGGTCGCGCCAAGGGGTTGCCAGAGCTGCTGCCGCGCTCACCCGATCACGACGGATACCGGCCCATGATGCGCCGGAATGGGCGGTAGCGCTTGCCTGCGGGGCGCATGTCCTGTTTGCAGGGTGAGGCGTGGATGCTGAAGCCGATCCCACGCCTGAAGACTTCGGCAAGCAGCCCCCCGCGAGGCGCTGCGACGCAGAAGGCTGCTATGCGGTGGGGCTGCGATGCGATGCGGCTGCGATGCGGTGGGGCTCGACGCGGTGCGGCCATCGGTTGACTCGGCCGCAACCGCCTCAGATCACCGAGCTGGCCCAACACGCCGCCGGGAGGAGCCCCATGGGTGATGAAACCCCTTGGACAGTTTGCCGGGCTGGTCAAGCCTGATCGCTGCTGCCCAGCACACTCTTAGGCTGCAAATCCACGCCCATGCCTCCTTGTCCGTTCCGGCTTCCACCGTGCTGCGCTGGGTCACCATCGGCCTCCTGTTCGCTGGAGCCGGCTTGGCGCTGGTGCTGCCCTTCGCGTCGGCCACCTTGCTGACGATCGCCCTGGGGGGCATCGCCGCGGCGGCGGGCATCAGCCAACTGCTGCGCGTCACAGGCGCCAGCGACAACCGCGGCAAAGTTTTCCGGGGCCTCTCGGGGGTGCTCTACATCCTGGGAGGCATCAGCCTGGTGGTCTGGCCCGTGGCCAGCGAGATCAGCCTCACCCTGTTCATCGGTTTCTTGCTGGCGTTTGAGGGGATCATGGAGCTGGCCGCCGCCGCCGCCGGCTCGATTCCCGCCCGAGGCTTGGTGCTGCTCGATGGCATCGTCACCGCCGTGCTGGGGGGCATGCTGATCGCCGAATGGCCCAGCGACAGCATCTGGGCGATCGGCACCCTCTGCGGGATTGCGTTGGCGTTCTCGGCGGTGAACCTGATCACGGCGCCGCAGGGACAGGAGGCGGGGTGAGGGTTGGCCTGATTGGTGAGTCGAGGTCAGGGCGTATAACTTATAAGAAGTTTGGCTCCATCGGCCCGCCTGAGTTGCCAATCCAAGGGTGTCTCTAGCGGAGGCTGCTCTTTTGTGTTGTCCTCCACAAACACCTTCAACCCACCTGCGTCAGCAGATCTGATCAGCTTCCTTAGGGACTCCTGAAAAAGCTGTGGACGAGCCAGGACGACGGCAAGCCCAAGCCAGGGGGTAGGCAGCACAGAATCTCGGTTATGGAGTGAGCCGTGCTTCTTCTGTTTCGAGCCTCCAGAAGTGCGTAAGCGCATTC
>JBKCTK010000318.1:0-17533 GCA_046319055.1 Synechococcaceae cyanobacterium | reverse complement strand
CTGCCGGGGGATCCGGATGGGCTTGATCCCTTCGCCGCCCTGGCGGGGTTGGTCCGGCAGGGCGGCGCCTGGCTGGGCTGGCTGGCCTACGAAGCCGGCGCCTGGGTGGAACCGGCGGATCACTGGCAGCGCCCCGACCTGGCCTGCCTGGTGGCCCTGCACCACGACCCCTTGATCCACTTCGATCGCCACGACCGTCGGCTGTGGCTGGAAGGAAATGACCGCGGACGGCTGGAGGCGCTGGCGGACCTGGTGCGGGACCTGGCCTCGCAGACCGCCGCAGGCGTGTCAGGGGCGGGGGAGGGCGAGGGCGCATCAGGGTGCGGCGAGCCCCTGGGCGCTGCCGCGGGCCTGGCCCCGGCCATCCCCACGCAGGCCTGGCACTGGCACACCACGGCAGAGGCCTATGCCGACCAGGTGCGCCAACTGTTAGAGCGCATTGCCGCCGGAGACATCTTCCAGGCCAACCTCACCGCCTGCTGCGAGACCTGGCTCGACCACGACCCCGATCTGCTGGGGCTGTATGGGCGGCTGCGCCGCCACTGCCCAGCACCCTTCGCCGGCCTGGCGATCACCGGCGACGAGGCGGTGCTGTCGGCTTCGCCCGAGCGCTTCTTGCGGCTGGACCCCTCAGGCCGGGTGGAGACGCGACCGATCAAGGGCACCCGGCCCCGCCATGGCGAGCCGGAGCGGGATGCCGATGCCGCCGCCGAGCTGCTCTGCGACCCCAAGGACCGGGCCGAGCACGGGATGATAGTCGACCTGCTGCGCAATGATCTGGGTCGGGTCTGCCGACCAGGCAGCATCACGGTGCCCCAGCTGCTGGGCCTGGAGAGCTATGCCCAGGTGCATCACCTCACCTCGGTGGTGGAGGGGGACCTGGCGGCGGGGCGCGATGCGGTGGACCTGCTGCGGGCCTGCTGGCCCGGCGGTTCGATCAGCGGTGCGCCGAAGCTGCGGGCCTGCCCGCGCCTGGCCGAGCTGGAGCCGCTGCCGCGGGGCCCCTATTGCGGCGCGATGTTCCACCTGGCCGCCGATGGCGGCTTCGACAGCAGCATCCTGATCCGCACGCTGGTGGCGAAGGGCCGGCGACTGCGGCTGCACGCCGGCGGCGGCATCGTGGCCGATTCCAACCCCGAGGCGGAAGCGGAGGAGATGGGCTGGAAGATCCGGCCGCTGCTGGAGGCCTTGGCGTGAGCCAGGCGATCGCCTGGATCGGCGACCCCTGGCAGCTCGGCGCCGGCGCTCCAGACGCCGAAGATCCGCCCAGCCCAGCTCCCCCCGCCCTCCCTCCCTCAGCGCAGGATTCGGTCCCCCAAGATTCGGCCCACCGAGCTCCGGTCACCCGCGCACAGGCTGTTCACGCTCCAGATACCAAAGGTTCGAGCAGCCAAGGTCCCGTCGCGAACGTTCCCCCAGGTCAAGATCCGCTCCCCCCTGGCCCGGTGGCTCTGGATGCCGCCGCCCGCAATCCTTGTGCCAGCGATCCCGCCACCTGCGAGCCTGGCGCCAGCGGCGCCTGGGGTGCGCCAGCCGCCCTGGCCCTGCCCCTCGACGACCGGGGCCTGCTGTTGGCGGATGGGCTGTTTGAGACCCTGCTGGTGGAGGCGGGCCACCCCTGGCGATTGGAGGAGCACCGCGATCGCTGGCGACGGGCGGCTGAACTCCTGGAGCTGCCGCCGCCGCCACCAGCCCAACGGTTGCGGGAACTCCTCGCCGAAGCGGTGGCCCGCAGCGGCGCCGACGGCGGCGTGTGGCGCCTGAATGTGAGCCGGGGCGGCGGCGGGCGCGGCTTGGAGCCCCCACCAGCACCGGGGCCGGGGGCGAGGACGGCGCGCTTCTGGCTCAGCTACCGCCCCGGCGGGCCCTGCTTCGAGCCGGTGAGGCTGGTGCTCAGCCGCCTGGAGACCCGCAATGCCAGCAGCCTGCTGAGCCGCTGCAAAACCTTTGCCTACGGCGGCTCCCTGGTGGCCCGCCGCGAAGCCCGCGCCCGCGGCGCCGATGACGCGCTACTGGCCAGCAGCGCCGGCGGGCTCTGCTGCGCCAGCGCCGCCAACCTGCTGGTGCGCCTCGGGGGCCGCTGGCGCACCCCGCCGCTGATGAGCGGTTGCCTGCCGGGCATCCTGCGGGGCCTGGCCCTGGAGCGGGGACTGGCGGTTGAACAGCCGCTGAGCACCGAGGATCTCGGCAACGCCGAGGGGGCCCTGCTGATCAATAGTCTCGGTTGCCGGCCCGTGCTGAGCTTCGAGGGAACCGCTCTGCCGGGGCCCAACCGGAGCCAGGCCGAGGCCCTGTGGCGCGGATTGCTGAAGGATGACACCAAGACTTATCGCGATTTCTTGCCATCTGTGGGATAAACATGGCAAACGCTCAGGGGCAAACTTCGAAGGGCCACGACATGGGAACAGCGGAAAGTCCTGCCTGCCATGGCAGGGCAGGGCAGGGCAGGACATGTCGCAGCCAAGCAATGGCAGGCAGCCCACGGGGCAAGCCCTAGCACATCCAGCCGCAGACCTATTGATAGCAATAAAACGAACCAATTAAAGCAAGAACAAATAGCCTGTACCGACCTTTCGAGTTGCAGCCATGCGGAGACCTTCATCACAAAGAACCGCTGATTTCCTTCAACTCATCCTGAATACCAAGGGCCATCAAGCTGGCAGATCCCAGGAACCCGGATCCCATCACCGCCAACCCAAGCGCTGCCTCTCCAGGGCACACCACCTAGGATTTGCCGTCCATTGGCCCTGTTGCCCTGACCTTCATCTGTGGGCCCCCAAGGGGTCTAGCCGCCAACCGCCTGGAGTTGATCAGCAGCCCATCGAGCTACATTGGCTCCGGAGAATCCGCTTTTCCCTAGCAGCAGCTGCACCATAAGGATGGTCCAGACCCATCGCCGCTAAGGCGTTGTTCGGCCACATCTCTATGAAATGGTGTGGAGTACGGCGGTGTGGCTAGCGTGTGCGCGACAAGCCCCTGCCGTGGCCATGACGCCGATCGACTGGCTGTGGATCCTGCATCCTGCACTGATGGTGGTGCTGGCCTATCCCTTACTGGGGGCGGTGCTGTTGCTGGCGCGTCGCACGCGCCGGCGTCGTCTGACGCAGGATCCAGCGATCCCGCTCAGCAGCGGTCGTGAGCATCTTGACCTGGGCCGTTGGCTCACCGTGGCGGTGGTGGCGGGGGTGCTTTTGGCCTTGGTGGTGGTGATCACCACCCACAGCACGGGCCCCTTCCCCGGTGGCTCCGGGCGCCTGGCCTGGCTGGGCATGGCGGGATTGGGTTCCGCGGCCAGCCTCGCCGCCCTTTGGCGGGTGAAGCAAGCCGCCTATCGGGCGGTGTTCGCCTTGCTCTGCTGGATCGGCCTGCTGGGGCTCGGCAGCCAACAGGAGGTCTGGCGCCTCAGCGACAACCCCCTCAGTGCCGGCTTCTGGCAGTCGCACTACTGGGGCGGCATCGGCTTGGTGGGTCTGCTGCTGTTTTCGTTGGCCTCCCAGCCTGAGATCCAACGCCATCTGAGCTGGCGTCGCTGGCATCTGCTCGCCAATGGGTTGGCCTTGCTGATCTTCATCGCCCAGGGCATCAGTGGCAGCCGCGATCTGCTGGAGATTCCCTTGAGCTGGCAGAAAACGTTCATCTACAGCTGCGATCCCGTCCAGCGCGTCTGTCCCACCACTCCGCAGCCCCCGGGATGAAGATCATGCCCACCGCCGCTGCCCTGCTGCTGACGCTGTTGGCGCTGCATTATCTGCACTGGCGCCTCGGCCACACGCTCAACCTCGCCTCGCCCCTGGTCGCCAGCCTCAGCCTCGTGGTCCTGGCGGCGGAGCTGTTGATGCTGGCCAGTTTTTTCTTGCAGTTGGCCTTCAGTCTCTGGCCCTCGCTGCGCCCCGCCACCGCCTCTCTTGTTCCGGCCGACGGCCAGCCTGCTGGGGATTCCGCCCGAAACCTTGGCCCGCGACGCCCGCGCCAGCGGCTCCTCTCCGTTGCGGCGGTGGCGGGCGACAAGGCTGGCGACAGGGAGGAGCATGCCGTGGATCCCCCAGAATCCGCCGGCCTTGCTTATGCGCCTAGTGTGGATGTGCTGGTTCCCAGCTATGGAGAGCCGCCGGCCTTGATTGAGCGCTGCCTGCGCGGCTGCCTGGCGATGGATTATCCCCAGCAAACGGTCTGGTTGCTCGATGACAGCGGCCGCTCGGAGCTGGCTGCCTTGTGCGAGCAACTCGGGGTGCGCTATCTCCACCGCCCGCAGCGTAACCACGCGAAGGCCGGCAACCTCAACCACGCGTTGGCCCACTGCCGCGCTGAGCTGGTCGCCGTGTTCGATGCCGATGTGGTGCCGCTGCACTGCTTCCTGCGCGACACCGTGCCGCTGTTCGTTGATCCGCGCTTGGGCTTCGTGCAGACGCCCCAAAGCGCGATGAATGCCGATCCGGTGATGCGCAACCTGCGGCTGGAGCATTGGCTGATGCCTGAGGAGGAATGCTTCTACCGCTGGATCGAACCCTGCCGCGAGGCAGTCGGGGCGGTGGTCTGTGCTGGCACGTCCTTTTTGATGCGCCGCGAGGCCCTCGATCGCGTCGGCGGCTTTGAAACCGGCACCCCCGCGGAGGACATCGCCACGGGCATACGTATCGCCGCCTTGGGCTATCGCAATCGCTACCTGTCTCGCAAGCTCAGCGCCGGCTTGGCGCCGTTCACCGTGGCGGCGATGGCGCGCCAGCGTTGCCGCTGGGCCAGCGGCACCGTGCAGGTGCTGCGCACCGGCGCCAATCCATTCACCATTCCCGGCTTAAACCCGCTACAGCGGCTGGCCTATCTGGAGGGAATCCTGCATTGGTTCAATGTATTGCCTCAGCTACTGCTGGTGCTGCTGCCCTTGAGCGTGGCCTGGTTGGGGGTAGCGCCGGTTCGGGTGAGTGGTGAAGGGCTGCTGCGCTACGCCTTGCCGTTCTATGGCGCCCAGCTGCTGTTGGCCCGCTGGATCAACCGCCATTCCCGCACGGCCCTGTTGCCGGAGCTTTACCGCTGGATCTTTCTGGTGCCATTGGCGGGCGCTGTGCTGTTCACGGTGCTGGGTCGTCCCCAGCCCTTTCGCGTCACCCCCAAGCAGCAGGCCCCTGGGATGGGGGCCGCGCCGCCCAAGGGTCTGCTGCTGCCCTTGCTGCTGCTGCTGGCCTTGCAGGTGATCAGCGCCCTTGGCTTGCTGGCGCCGGCAGTCGGGCGCACGCTCCAGCCGCTCCCTACGGCCGCGGCCGCCTTGGCCTGGAGCTGGATCGGCACCAACAGCCTGCTGCTGGCCCTGGCGATCCGCGCCTGCTGGTCCCGGCCCGGCCTGGCGCCCGAGCCCTGGTTCGCGCTGCGCTCACCCTGCCAGTTGAGTTGGTCAGATGCGGCTAATGCGGCCCCGGCCCGCCCCCAGGCCACGAACGCTGAACTGCAAGCGATCAGCGAGGCGGGCGTGGAGCTGCGGCTGCGGGGACCGGTGCAGCTCCCCTCTGATCGCCCGTTGACCTTGCACGTGCCTGGCCTGCCGCCGCTGTCGCTGCGGCTTGCTCCTGAGTCCTACCAGGGTTTGCGCAGTGGGCTGGGCTGGCGGGCACGGTCTGGGGCGGTGCGCCAGGTCGGTGGGTGCTGGCTGGCGTTGACCGAGGCCCAGCGGCAGCGCTTGCAGGCCTTCCTCTACTGCCGCTCGGGAGCCTGGCCCCAGCGCCGTGCCCCGTTCGAGCCCCTGGCGCTGCTGGTGGTCCTGGGGCGACTGCTCCTTGGTTGTCGTGGCGAAACCTGGTTCCGCCGCAGCCTGATCGAGCAGACGGCGGCGCCGTCATCGCCAACGGTCTTGGCCGTGACGCCCGGGGCCTCCAGCCAGGGGACGCGTCGGAACGGCTGACTAGCCCAGGAGCCAAGCCATGGCTGGCGTCGTTCGCAGGAGGTTGTTTGGCCTCTCTGGCGCCGCTGCCTGCAGTCGGACTGGCCAGAAGCGCCGCCGTGATTCAGAACCATCCCGCTGGGATCCTGGATTCACCAGCGGGGGTTGCACCCATGCGCGCTTGCGACAGGCTCTTCTCTTGACTGTTCAAACTCCAGCCCGATCGCACTTTGGAGCTGCAACGGGATCTGCCGACGGAAACCCGCGGTTGGCGCTTCTCGGCGCCGCCGGTTAGGGCGGGTGAATGTTGGCCTGGATCGATGGTTCCAGCCCCCGTTCCATCCGCTGCCTTCACGCCAGGCCCCTTGCCTGCTGCAGGTACAGGAGCCCAGGGCACCCCAGCTCAGCTGACCGATGAATCCTGATGGCGCAAGCAACCGCCAGGGTGGTGGGATCAAGCCTGGCGGGATCGCCGCGAGCGTGAAGGGTACGGGTTCAGCCGGGCTGGCTTGGGGCCGTGGGATCACCAGCATCGGCCGCTATAGCGTTGAGCGCACATTGGGAGTGCCGCCGGCAACGTCGCCGTAGGCGACGGCTCCAGCTGAGGGCGATGCCACCACCCAGCACCGGCAAGGGCGCTGGCACGGGGGCAATTTGGAAAGTTCCGGGTACCACATTCGCGCTCGTGATGATCAGATCTCCACCGTCCGTCGGGTAGGTAGAGGTCTCAAAGATTCCAAAGGGCGATGTGAGCGTCGTCGGTTGCTGCAGATTGTTGAATAGGTTGGGATTGGGGGAGGCGGGCAGGCTGACCAGCCCGGCGGCATGCTCCTCAGAAAACGTGGGGTTGGCGTAGACAAAGCCGAGCTTTGGCGATGGACCGGTCGGGAAGAGGCCGGAGAGAATCGACCAAGCGAAGGGCGAATTGGCCTGGAGTTGGGTGCTGCGCTGACCGCCAGCCCAGTTCAACTGCAGGGTGGGGGAGACCGGTTTCAGCAACCAGGCTTCAATCTGTTGCCCCGGTCCCGCTGGAATCATCAGATGCAGCACGTTGGACGAATCGGCCGTGGCGGATACCTGCCACAGGGCATTGCTGAAGCTTTCGCCGCCCAGGCTGCCGCTGATGCCACCGCCGTTAGCGGAATAGCGCAACAAGGCCGCCTGGGCCCCGGCGGGACAGCCGAGCCAAGCGGCCGCACTCACCGCCACGCCGACGCTCAGTCCCAGGGCGCGATGGCGATCGGCCCCGGACCCGGCGCGGCCAATCCCGGCCAGGGCTTGCCTGGCCCCCCGATGACGGCGTTGGCTGCGATCAGCTGGATCGCTGCCCAGTCCAATGCATCGAATTCGATCAATCGTGGCCAGCAGTTGCATCCTGGTGCCCTCACGCAAACCTGGTGTTTGATCGGAAGCTAGCCAGGGGGTGTTGCGGTGTCAGCCCTGATCTCCATGGCTGCGGTCAGCTGATGTCTCGTGCAGCTGAGCAGTGTTGGCTTCCGCCTGGAGCGGGATCCGGGCAAGGCGTCTCCGGCGCTGGAGGCCTCCACCGGAGCGCCTCTCCCTGAGGCTTCGGGGGGGGTGATGGATCAGGCCGCGATGGGCGCCAAGGCCTGCCGGGTGGCCAAAGGCTGGCCGTGCTGTCAGATTCGCGCCTCGGCAGCTTCCCAACATCACCGCCATGGCCTTCACCCTGCAGCCGAATCGGCGCAACGCTTTTGTGGGCGGTCTGCGGCATCTGATCGATGTCGAAGGCGGCGCCACGGCAGAGCAGCAGAAGTTGCTGCAGACCCTGGCCCAACACCTGCTCGGGCTGTCTCCAAGCACCTGGAGCCAGGCCAGCCCGCTGCCGCCCCCGCAGTTGGCTGCCACCATCCCCGACCCGAGCGACCGGCGGCGCTTCCTGCAGCTGGCCTGCATGCTCAACCTCTGCCGCCACCCCCGCAGCGAGGCCCAGTAGCAGCGGCGTGAGGCGTTCGCCCAGGCCCTGGGCGTCCAGGGCATGGAGCTGCAGGTGATCGAAGAGTTGTTTCACCGCTCGGCGACGGAGGCGACCGCCGATTTCCTGCGCATCTACGCCGGCTCGATGGCGGAACTTTCAGAGCACCATGGCGGCACGCTTACCGCCAGCGGTGAGCTGGGCTACGACGAGGCGTTCTTCGAGGCGGTGGCGGGCCTGGGCCGCCAGCCCAGAGGCAGCTTGGGCTGGTGTTTCGCTGAGTTCTATGCGCGCAACCGCATGGCTTTGCCGAGTCGAGCCACACCCAACCCGGGCTATTACGTGTGCCATGACATGAATCACGTCATCGCTGGGTATGAACCGACCGGTCCGGGGGAAATCGCGTTGGGGGCCTTCAAGCTGGCCCTGCATGACAGCGAAGCCAACTGGATGGCCTCACTTACCAACTTCCTGATTCACGAGGTGGGGCTATTCATGCATGGCACCGATCTGCAGTTCGTGCCCTATGGCGGTGGCGGCGAGCCATACCACGGCATCGATGGCAAGCGAGGCGCCCTCGACCTGCCCGGTGCCGCCGAGCTGCTGGCGGAGGCTCTCCAGCGAGGGTCGCAGTGCACGGGGGATTTCAGCATGCTCGACCATCTGGCCATCGCCCATGTGCCGCTGGTGGAGATCCGGCGGCAGTACAACGTGATGCCCCTGGCGGTGCCGATGTTCGACGATGCCGAGTTCTGGCCGGCCTGAGGGCCTGCGACAGCTGGGGTGGGGCCTGGCCCGCCGCTGGGGCCCGCCGCTGGCTGCCTGGCTGTTGCCGGCGGCCTTCGTGGCCTTGATCACGCTGCTGGCCCGCTGGTTGCACACCCCCACGGTGCTGTTTCCGGAACTGGCAGCTCTGGCGGCGGTGGTGCTGCTCCAGCCCCAGGCCCCCTGGTCGCAGGTGCCGTTGCAGCTGGCGCTGGCGCCGTTCCTCACCGCCGGGCTCGGCCAGCTGTGCCTGTGGTTGCTGCCCTGGTGGCCGCCCACGGTGCTGTTGGCGGTGGCCCTTTCGATCAGCCTGGTGCGCTGGCTCCGCTCGCCCTTGGTGCCGGCCCTGTCCTGCGGACTGGGGCCTTGGGCGTTCCAGCTGCATTCCTGGAGCTTTGCCCCGTCGTTGCTGGTGGGCACGGGGCTGCTGGCCCTTGTCTGCCTGCTGCGGCCTGGAGCCGGCGTGCCGGTCCCCGGCCGCATGGGGCCCGACCCCCATGAGACGGCCCTGGCCCACTGGCTGCCGGTCTACGGGGTGTTCCTGGTGTTGGGCTTGGTCTTGGTGGCCCTCACGGGGCAGCGGCTGATCCTCTACCCGCCCCTGCTGGTCATCGCCTACGAGGGGCTGGTGCATCCGCGGCGCTGCCCCTGGCGGGGGCGTCCCCTGGCCACGGTGCTGGGCTGCACGGTGGCCGCTGGGATTGGCACGTTGCTGGCAGGCGCCTGGGGGGTGACCCCGCTGGCCACGGCGCTGACCGTGGTGCTGCTGGAGGCATGGCAACGGCTGCTGCGCCTGCGCCTGCTGCCGGCTTTCGGGGCTGGACTGCTCCCTTTTCTGCTGCCGCAGCCCAATCTCAGTTTCCCGCTGAGCGTGGCCTTGGGCACCGGCCTCTGGGCGCTGGTGAGCCAACTCGCCGGCCCTGGGAATCGGTCGGATGGCACCGCCATCGCGGAGCGCCAAGGGCCAGAAGCTGGCGGGGATGATCGTCAGCGGGGTTCCGAGGCGCCTGCTCAGAGCTGGATTCCGCCAGGGGGACCCGCCTCGGTGTGATCGCCATGCTTCAGGCATGGCGTCAGGGTTGGCTGCAGCCCAGACCGGGCACTGCTCCATTCGCAGCCGCTCCTCAGCCGCTCTGCAGCGGCACAAGGCGCGTGCGACCCGCATGGCCCTGATGTCCATTCACTGGTCCCATTCCGTGCCGTGTTGATGCATCCATCTCGGCCCTAGGCATCACTTGAGAGACAGTCTATGCCGGGTTAATGCTTGGTCCTTTACGAATCCTCGGGATCCCTTCAGCCTGATTGAAGGCTTCCAGGAGCCAGAGGAGCGGACGCAGCTGTCGCTGCAGATCTGCTGCGTGCCTAGGGTCAAGAGATTCCATAAAGTGCTCTTGTCATGAGCTGGTGAATCCAAATGTCTTCTCCCGTCCCTCGTCAAGACTATTCAGATCGGCTACATCAGCTCAATCAAGGCAAAGCCACGCTTTTCACGATATTTGATGACTCGCTGCCCGCAACATTTGGCCATGTCAGTGCGCGGTTGCGACGGCGTTTACGGATCATTCATGTTGATCTCGTCTTGCCAGTGCTTGCTGTGGTGAGCTTCGCCGTCATCGGTGCCGGGTTGATGATCTACGCCAAAACTCCTGCCCCGAGTCCATCGTGGTGTGGGTCAGGCTTCCAGCCATGCCCTGCGGCTACCAGGGCGAATGCGGCGACCGTTGGCAACCCTCCTCGGGATCGTGTTCCGCCCAGGCTCGAGCGCGTGATCAGCGATTATGACCTGGTGAAAGACTTGGCAACACTAATTGGCGCCTCACTCACCATCATCTTCGCAATCGTGGGATTGCATCGAGACTATCACTACAAGCAGCTTCAAAAGTCAAGCGATTACATTCGTCAGTGGTCTGCAGACTTTGAGGACGATAATCTTGTGCTGAATAAGTTTATCGGCGATCTCATGGTTGTTCCCCAGTCGGAGCCAACCGATCCGATGCTGTTCAACGTTTACCACAGCCGCTTTGCAGAGCTGAAGCGCAGTGCCGATGGTTTAGACAGGCTTAGCAGTTTGCAATCAGCAATTCTGGTAGCCCTCCATGGGCAGGCGGCAGATCACTCCATCTCGTCCCGCAATGGAAGATTAGCACCGGTTGAAGTCTTGCAGAAGGAGCTCAACTTCTTCGAAAATGTTGGCCTTGACATCAAAAATAATGTCGCCAACTCTGATTATCTCAAGGAGTACTTCTATTCGACGGTAATCGATTCCTATGAGCTGTTTAGGAAATACATTGAATATCTTCAGTTTGCAAGCAACAAGCGTCAGTTGTTTTGCAACTTTGTGTATCTGGCTCAGGCCTGGGAGCGTGAGGGTGTGCGCCCTGCGGTCCCGCGTATCTGTGTTCGCCCGCTCGTGATCACCAATGCCGATATCATCAAGGTGGAAAAATCTGGGCGGCGAGAGATTGGCGGGTAAGGCTATGGCCATCCTGATGCCAAGCCCCTTAATTCATTAGGGTGCCCTGGTGTTCCACCGGCTCCAGCCGGGCCGTATCCGGTCGCTCTTCCGCTTCGCTGGCCTTCACATCCAGCGCCTGCTCAATCACCCGATCGGTGAGTGCATCGAAATAGGTGGAGAGTGTTTGTTGCAGCTCGAGGAACTCCGGCCACAGGGTTTCATTCACGAAGGCCCGGCTCAACCGCGCCATCACGGTCGTGCGTCTCTGGCCCCGGTAGCGGTAGGGGCTGATCCCATAGCGCCGCAGCAACGCCACGAACAGATGGCGCGACCATTGATCCGCCAAGCTGAAGCGGAACTCCACCGGTGGTTCGCTGGCCTCCAGCTGCTGCAGTCGCTCCAAGATGCGTTGGCGGGCCCGCTCGGCCGCCACCCGTTCCCCCTCGCTGCCCGGTCGCGCATGCAGCGCTTCGATGCGCCGCAGCTTGGCCACCAGCTGCTCCTCCGGACCCGGCGGCGGCGCGCTGACGGTGCGCGGCGGCTCCGACGTCGTGGAGCCAGCGGAAGCCTTGCCGCCGGCGAAACCCTTGCCGCCGGCGCCCTGACCGGCGGCTCCTTGGCCGCCTGAGCCCTTGGCGGCGGATCGTGCGTGGCGGGCGATCGTCCTGATGGCAAGAACCGCCTCAGCGTACGGGCGCTGCTTCGTGCTGCGGAATCGGAGGTCGGCGAGGTCATGCGAGCCAGCGGGGGCTCACGGGAATGCCAACTTGTGCCGCACACCTCGCCCGCCATAGAGCAGTGCGGCCGCCTTGGTGTGATGGCTTGCTGGCTGGTGGGTCTTGCCCTGGTGGCGCCAGGGGGCTACCTCCAAGTGTGTGGATGGCCCGGGGTCGCCCCTTGGCGGCGGCGTGGATGATTGGCGCCGTGCTGCCGCCCTAAAGCCGGCCCCACCCGACCTCATCAAACCTGGATTTTTGTTGCTGAAGGCGCGGGTTGTTGCATGTATCCGATGGCACTGGACATGGCTCCCTTGATGGGGGGTAGGGGCTGAGGAGCACCAGTTGCAACTGACATCGCTTGCTCCACCCATAAAAACCAACGAAAACCGGTGCATGTGCCAATTGTTCTATGCGCAAAATGCATAGCCTTGACTTGGCTTCTGCAGATCATGCATGATCAGTCCGTCAGGCCTTCCGGTTTCCCGGAAGCCTGGTTTTCCAGAGCCCGGGTGCCGATGAGCCAATCTAGCGATTTGGAGATAGACATTAATTCTCTATGGGCCAAATCCCCGCCACCCGATTCTGTTCGGATTGAGGGGTATCCGCTCCTTCCTCATCTTCTTGATGTTGCGGCTGTGGGGTTGGCATTGCTCGACGCTGTTCCTTGTCCCGTGGTCCTGCCGATGTCCTCCGCCTGGATCGCGGCGCTGGTTGGCTTGCATGATCTCGGCAAAGCTAGCCCGGGCTTTCAGCGGAAGCTGGGCCGCGAAGCCATTGGCAGCAGACCGTTAGAGCGCGATCAACCGGATCGCCATGATGTCAGCACGGTTCAGATTTTGGCTGGTTTGCTAAAGGGAAAAGGGGTTCGCAGCCGGGTTGCTGACGACTTGGCCCAGGCCGTCGGCGCCCACCATGGCTCCTCATTCACTGCCGAAGAACTAGACAGGCGATGGGAGATTGCTGGAAGTTGGCACACCGCCCACCAGGCTCTTTTGGAAGGCGTGCTGGCTGGTGTTGATGCCGTTAGGGAGCCGGATCTCTCCAACGATGCGGCTGAGAGATCTGTGGCACTTCAGTGGTTGATGGGGTTGGCCACCACAGCCGACTGGTTGGGATCCAGCGAGGCCCTGTGCCGATGGGAGCGGTTACCCGCTGCTCGGTTGGACCCAGGAGAGTGGTTTGCCCAATCGCTGGCGTTGGCTCGTGAAGCGCTGCGTCTCGCCGATTTGGCCCCATCGCCTCTGCCATCGCCGATCAACGGTGCGGATGCCGTGTTCAGGGTGCTGGGAGCGGATCAGAATCCCCGCCCTCTTCAGCAGGCGATTGCCGAAGTGATCGACCGCCTGCCACCGGGGGCCAGCCTGATTGTGCTCGAGGCGCCGATGGGTGAGGGAAAGACCGAAGTCGCTCTGAGTTGCGCCCTGGGCACGAGGGGGCTCTATTTCGCCATGCCCACCCACGCCACCAGCAATGCGCTCTTCCCTCGGCTGGCGGCCTTTCTGGAGTCAAACACCCCATCAATGCAGACGCATCACCCCATCGCCCTGGCCCACAGCTCTGGCGGGCCAGAGGCTGCGGCTCTGAAGTTGCGCGACATTGGCATCGGCACCGATGACAGTGCGGTGAGGGCGGGCTGGTGGTTTCGTGGCAGCAAACGCGTGCTGCTCTGCCCCCATGGCATCGGCACTGTGGATCAGGCACTTCTGGGGGTCCTCCAGTGCCGACACAGCTTTCTGCGGCTCTACGGGTTGGCAGGGCGTACCGTTATCTTTGATGAGGTGCACGCCTACGACAACTACACCAGTGGCCTGATTGAGAGGCTGATCGGCTGGTTGCGAGGTCTTGGATGCCGGGTGGTGGTGATGACGGCCACGCTGCCCGCAGAACGGCGTCAGGCCTTGCTCAACGCCTGGCAAGGCGAGGAAGCCTCCCAGGCCCCCGACCACAAGCTGGCTGCACCGGCCGCTTATCCCCGACTCACGTGGATCGGCCCCCAGGGCCCCAAGACAACGTCATTTGCTCCCAACCGTCGGCAGCAGGTGGAGTTCACCGACCATCCCTCAGGAGCCGAGGCGATCGCCAGCCAGGCGGTGGCCTGGGCCAAGCAAGGGGCCCGCGTGCTGGTGGTGTTGAACAAGGTGGCCCGTGCCCAGGAGATCTTCCGGAATGTGGTGTCCGTGCCTGCCACCTTGTTCCACGCTCGCTTCCCGATGGACCAGCGGCTGGAGATCGAGCGGCAGGTGCTCATCAACTTCGGGCCGACCGGCGTGGCCCACGGTGGCCATGTGCTGGTGGCCACCCAGGTGGCCGAGCAGAGCCTCGACATTGATTTCGATGTGCTGCTCACGGATCCGGCTCCGGTTGATCTGCTCCTACAACGCCAGGGCCGCATCCATCGCCACCGGAGACAGCGGCCTGTGGGCTTTGCGGATCCGGTGGTGTTCGTGGCCGATCTCAGTCAGATCTTGCCTGCGGATGAGCTCACGAGTTTCATCTACGACCGCTGGCTGGTGCTGCGCAGCTGCGCCTGGCTGCGGGTCAACCCCACGCTCGAGTTGCCGGGAGATATTGACCGGGCTGTTCAGGCTGTGTATGGCGAGTGGCAGCCCGAGGGGCCTGAGGAGCTTGAAGTCGCACTTCGGGAAAGTCAACAGCAGCATCAAATCGACTGGCGCCAACAGCACTCCCAAGCGATCCAGGCCGCCATCAATGGTCCCGAAGACTGGAGGATTGCTCGTCCAGGTGGTCAGAAGGTTCATGAGGATGCGGCAGAAGCAGGGGGCATCCGCTTCGGCACTCGCATTGCTCGTGACAGCATCTCAGCGGTACCCATTTACCCAAGCGATCTAGCGGATTGGGATCAGCGACGGCACAAGCTTCCCGCGCGATTTATGCGCATCAGTGACCCCCGCCTGATTGATGTGCTCAGAGCAGCCAGCCTCCCTTCTGGTTGGCTCCAAACACCAGGGCTCGGCCCCCACTGCCCTCTGTTCCTTGATGCGGCGGGCCTGGTGCTCGGTTCGCCAATGCCAGCCCGTCTCGATCCCGAGCTTGGGCTCGTGGTGGGGGGCGCGGAATGAGCCGCAACGGGCTAAACAGGTTGAGTTCCTCGCGCCAGCGGGGATGGCCCGTGCATGAGTGGCTAAGCCATCACAGCGAAGGCCCAACTCCCCGCACACGCGGGGACGAGCTTCTGGCAAGCCATTGGCGATGGTCCCTGCAATCGGCGACCAGAAGCCCCATGGCGGACTTGACGGTAAGTGCATAAGTGGTTACGCTTCTGTGGCCGCGACGAGGTGCCCTGCAAGCGCAGGGATGCAGTCCTCCCCCCTCCAGCGACCTGAAGGCCTTGCCCTTCGCCAGAACCCCTTCCTGAACTGCGTTGCCAGATGTCCTTTTCCCTCCTGACGGAGCCCTGGCTCCCTTTGATCTCCACCGATGGCAGGCGCCAGGAGGTTTCGCTCCTGGACGCCCTGCTGGAGCCCGGCCGCTGGCGCGGCCTCGATGGAGCAAACCCGATCGAAACCCTCAGCCTGCACCGCCTTCTGCTGGCCATTTGCCATCGCGCGATCGGGCCAAGCGTCGATCCCCGCACGGACCTGCTGGCGCGATGGCCCCGCTCTGCCCTTGAGGCCTATCTCGATCGATGGGCCAACAATTTTGATTTACTCCATCCCCAGACCCCGTTCCTACAGGTGCCCGCGCTGGCCGAGGCCAACCTCAGCCCGTCTCCCTGGACCCGACTGGCGCACGACCGGGCATCTGGGGCGGCGCGGATGATCTGGGATCACAGCATCGACGATCAACCAGACCGGCAGCCATTCGCGCAGATGGCCCGCCTGCTGATCGCCCACCTGCAGTTCACCCCGGGAAGCCTGGTTAAAGCGCTGCGCACCTCGGCGGTGCGTGGGCCGGCCTGCAGCTTGCTGCTGATGTTGCCGTTAGGCGACAGCCTGCAGGAAACCATGGCGTTGAATCTCTGCACGCAAGCCAAACAACGCCATGCGTTAGATCTCCCCACCTGGGAACGGCCTCCCCTCCGGCTGGAGGACCTACGCAAGCCAAGGGATGAGGTGATCGAGGGCCCAGCCCATCGCTACACCTTCCTCAGCCGCGCTGTTCTCCTTCTCCCAGACGGCGCAGGGATCTCAGAACTGCTCTATGCGGAAGGCTTGAAGACCGGAGAGGACACAACGCCAGAAAAGGACCCCATGGCCGCCACCATTACCTTGAAGAAAGGCACGATGGCCCTGCTTCTGTCCGAGCAAAAAGCCTTCTGGCGCGACTTTCCCGCTCTCCATGGCTCCAAGGGCTACACCGCTGCCGAGGTGGTGAACCATGCGATTGAGCTGCGAAAAGAGCTAAATCAGAACGGTCGCCTGGCCATGCTGGCCGGGGGGATGCTGTGTGATAAAGCCAAGATTCTGTTCTGGCGGCTGGAGCAACGGCAGCTAAGCCCTGAGGTTCTTTGCAGGCAGGCATTGATCACTGCATCGGATCGGGCCCTGGAGCTCGCGGAGGAAACAGGGTCGGAGTTCAGCAAGTCCGTGTACGGGCTGTGCTCGGCCTGGCTGAAACGGGGTGGCGACAAAGACCCAGATCCCAAAGATGTTCGCAGGTTGCAGGACTCCATCCAGGCTGGAGCACTGTTCTGGGGCTCCCTGGAACCAGCCTTCTGGGTTTTCATTCAACGCCTCGCCGACAGCGGCGACCCCGACACCTGCCTGTCGGAGTGGCGAGAGGAACTCCGGGCCAGCGTTCGCGATGCCTGGCGCCAGGCCACGTTGTCCCTCGGCATGGATAGCCGGGCCCTGGCCGCCGCAGGAGCCCTAGAACACCGCCAGCGCAAGATTCTCGCCGCGCTCAAGGCCTAACGCCATGCAGAAGTCTCTTTTTTAGTTCCCATGAACATGACCTCAACTTCCAAACAAGAAACACCGAGCCAATTGCATCCTGACGCCTCAGCCGTGTTCCAACGCCTGGAGGAACGCGCCTCAGCGGATACTGCTGTGGTGGCAGCCTTAAGGCGATCAACAGCCTATGAACCAGGCCTCTATCCTCCAGTATTCCCCTATGTTGAACCGTTCTCGCATGGGCATAGTGAATGGCAGCGGCAAGCCACCTATCTGGTGGCCGCGTGCTGGGCAAAAAGCCGCCGCCAGCGGGATGGCAGCCAACAAGGGAATGGGCAACTTCTTGCCGTGGGTTTGCGGAAACTAAGCCAGGATCCAGCGAATTCCCATGCGAGCAAAAACATCGAGAAACGCTTCACCACGTTGCTGGATGCGGATGCGGATGAGCTTTTCTGGCGGCTGCGCCAGATCACCGCAGTATTAGATGCGGCCTCAATCTCAATCAATTGGCCAGCCCTGCTTGCCGATCTCTGGTACTGGAATCATCCCGATCGCTTCGTGCAGGTGCGCTGGGCTCGGCATTTTTGGGAACCGGCAAGCCCCTCGAAGAAAGCGGTTGAAGCGCAGGCTTCCTGACCATCGCCGAATTCAATCCGCCAAACCAACTACACACAAAACAAACAACCATGACCCGATTCATCGAGCTCCACCTCATTCAAAACTTTGCTCCCTCTTGCCTTAATCGCGACGACACGGGTGCGCCAAAAGACGCGATGTTTGGCGGTTACCGCCGCAGCCGTATCTCCAGCCAATGCCTGAAGCGCGCCATCCGGAGCACGTTCTCCAGCGCTAATCTTCTGAAGGCGGAAGAGCTGGGAACCCGCACTCGAAATATCATCTCGCTTCTGGAAAGTAAGCTCGCTGAGCAAGGAATTG
>JBKCTK010000317.1:0-6624 GCA_046319055.1 Synechococcaceae cyanobacterium | reverse complement strand
TCCGGCTTCAGGCCGGCTTGCAATGCCGCGGTGTAGGTGAACAGCTTGAAGGTGGAGCCCGGCGAGCGCAGCGCCTGGGTGGCGCGGTTGAACTGGCTCTTGCTGAAGTCGTGGCCCCCAACCATCGCCCGCACCAAGCCGGTGCCTGGCTCAATCGTGACCAGGGCGCCCTGCATCGGCTCGGGGGAATAGGTATTGATTGTCTTCTGCGCCAGCTCCTGCCAGGCCAGATTGAGGCCGGTGCGGATTGTCAGGCCCCCCACCTCCAACTGCTCGCGCGTGAGCACCTTGGGCAACTCCTGCTGCAACCAACTGGTGAACCACGGCGCCCGACTCATGAAGTATTTCGGCGTCGCGGGCTTGAGGGCCAATGGGGTGGATTCGGCCCGATCCAGCTGGGCATCATCGATGAAGCCAGCCTCGCGCATGCGGCGCAGCACGATCGAGCGGCGGCGCAGGGCCAACTCGGGATTCACCAGGGGGGAATACACCGAAGGAGCCGGCGGCAGACCGGCAATCAGCGCGGTTTCGGCGAGATTCAGCTGGGCGGGCGTCTTCGAGAAATACACCCAGGCGGCATCGGAAACCCCATAGGCACTCGAGCCGAGATAAACAACATTGAGATATTGCTCAAGAATCTGAGATTTGCTTAGCTGACGCTCAATCTTGCCCGCCAATGCCGCCTCCTTGAGCTTGCGCAGCAAGGTGCGGTCCTGGCTCAGGAACACCGTGCGGGCCAGCTGCTGGGTGATGGTGCTCGCCCCCTCCTCCACCGAGCCCTGGCTGAGATTGCGCACCATGGCGCGAGCGATGCCCAACAGATCCACGCCATCGTGCTGATAAAAGCGCCGGTCTTCGGCGGCGATAAAGGCCTTGCGCACCAGGGCCGGCATCTTGCCGCTAGCCAACTTTTCGCGCGTGACGGGGCCTTGCTTCAGCACCACCTGGCCATCGGCGGAGAGGATGGTGATCGTGCCGGGTCGGTTGAAGCTGTTGATGCGGCGGGCATCGGGGAGGAAGCCGTCGACCACGGATTGCAAGCCCACCTGGGCCATGGCGAGGCCGATGCCAATCGCCCCGGCCACCACGCAGGGGCCTGCCATCTGGCGCACCTTGATCAGCCGAGGCTCGCTGGGGCGGTCGGGGCTGGGCGAACCTGAGGGAGCGGAGCGACGGGGCGTGGCGGCCTGTTGGGTCAAAGCGGCAGGACGGATGAGCTAAAAGCGGTGAGCTGGCTGTGGCCGAAGGCGAGGGCGGTGACCAACATGCCGAGCACCAGAAATGGCTGGGCGCTGGCCTGATATTTCACGTCAAAGGCGACCGGATCGCGCAGCAGCCAGATGTCTTGAAACGTGATCTGGGGAACGATCAACAACACCAGGAGCACGGCGGCGAAGTGCTGACCGATGGCGATCAGCACGGCCACCATCATCAGCTGGAAGCCATCGATCATCGCCGCGCTGATCCAGCTGGCCCGCCGCACGCCGAAGACCACCGGCAGGGATTGCAGGCCAAGGGCGCGATCACCCTCCACGCTCTTGAAGTCGTTGACGACGGCGATCCCCAAGCCCGCCAAGCTGTAGGCCAGGGTCAGCAGGGCTGTGGTCCAGGTGAGCTGGCCGAAGAGGGCCTGGCCTGCCCACCAGGGCAGCGCGATGTAGCTAGCCCCCAGGGCGTAGTTGCCCAGCCAGCCGTTCTGCTTGAGCTTCAGCGGCGGGGCTGAATAGATGTAGCTCACTAGGGAGCCGAAGAGGGCCAGCAGCAGCAGCACCGGCCGATCATGGCCCGCCCAGCGATCCAGACCCCAGGCCACCGCCAAACCAGCCAGCAGCAATGCCAGAATCTGGAGCTTCACCTGGCCGAGGGGGATGGCACCGGAGGGAATCGGCCGGTAGGGCTCGTTGATCGCGTCGATCTCGCGGTCGTAGTAATCGTTGATGGTTTGGGTGTAGCCAGCCAGCAGCGGCCCGCTCATCACCATGCAGGCCAAGGACGCCAGCACATCCGGCAGCGTCCAGCGGAACTGGCCCGAGGCTGCGGCACCGCAGATCACCCCCCAGATCAACGGGATCCAGGTGACCGGCTTCATCAGCTGCAGCCGAATCGCCCAAATGTTGGAGGTGGTGCCCGCCCCCTTCATGCCGAGCAGCTGGCGGGCCGCAGAGCCGCCTGGGCTGGCGACCTCGGCGGTGGCTGCCCCAGCGCCGGAGCTCGGAGCGTTGTTAGTCGGCGGGCCGTTCCTTGGGGATTTGGCGCTGCTGGGCGAAGTGGCGTTGCCGGGCGAAGTGGCGTCGCCTGGCGGAATGGCGTCGCCGCCGGTGGCTGGGGCAGCGGGGGGGCCTTCAGGCACGGCGGGGCTCGCCTCAGGCGGGGGTGATTTCGTCATCGAAGAACCAGGTGGTGGCGCCGTTGTTGAGCTTCACCACCACACCGATGCCCTTGCCATCCGTCACCCGGAGATCGGTGACGGTGCCGGTGGCATCGGCCTTGAGGGCCGCCACCAGGTCGGAGGGAATGCGGTCGCGCACGCGGGTCACCCGCACCTTGGAGCCGATCGTGATGGCAGCCTGGGACATCGCCTGCGCGTCGCAACTGGTCGCGCAACCATACCAGTCAGCCCCGGTACCCCTGCCCATGGTCGCCAAGCGCATCATTCCCTGCCTTGATGTGGCCGATGGCCGCGTGGTGAAGGGGGTGAACTTCGTGGGCCTGCGCGATGCCGGCGATCCGGTGGAGCTGGCCTGCCGCTACAGCGCCTCCGGCGCCGATGAGCTGGTGTTTCTCGACATCGCCGCCAGCCACCAGGGCCGCGACACCCTGCTGGACCTGGTGCAACGCACCGCCGAGGCGGTCACGATCCCGTTCACGGTGGGGGGAGGCATCAGCAGCGTGGCCGGCATCACGGCCCTGCTGCGGGCCGGGGCCGACAAGGTGAGCCTCAATTCCGCCGCGGTGCGCGATCCCGACCTGGTGGCCCGGGGCGCCGAGCGCTTCGGCTGCCAATGCATCGTGGTGGCCATCGACGCCCGCCGCCGGATCAGCGCCGCCAGCGATCCCACGGCGGCGGGCTGGGATGTGTATGTGAAGGGAGGCCGCGAGAACACGGGCCTGGACGCGGTGGCCTGGGCCCGCCAGGTGGTGGCCCTCGGGGCGGGCGAGATCTTGCTCACCTCGATGGATGGCGATGGCACCCAGGCCGGCTACGACCTGGAGCTGACCCGCGCCGTGGCCGCGGCGGTGGAGGTGCCGGTGATCGCCTCCGGCGGCGCCGGCAGCATCGATCACATCGCCGAGGCGCTGCAGCAGGGCCAGGCCGCCGCGGCGCTGCTGGCTTCGCTGCTGCACGACGGCGTGTTGACCGTGGAGGCGATCAAGCGGGATCTGCTGGGGCGGGGCCTGCCGCTGCGGCCGCTGCAACCGCTCGCATCAGCGCCGGAGGTGTCGTTACATTGAGATGCAAGAAGACTTGTGTCTCGCCCGGCCGTGACCGCCCTCTTCGCCCTGCCTGCGCCACTTGCCACCCTGATGGCCCTGCTGATGGTGGCTGGCGTCATCGCACTTGTCGGTTGGGCGTTGCAGTTGATGCAATCCGCCAACGACAGCCGCGAGTTCTCGCTGATGCTGGCGGGCTGCATGGTGTGCTGCGCCGCGGTGGGGCTGGCCACGGTGATGGTGCTCACCTTCACCAGCCCGGAGCGGGCCCAGGCCCGTGGGCTGGCGGACCGGCCCGACCAGACCGCGGGCATCAGCCTCGACTCCATCGTGCTTCCCTGGGACGTGCCGCTCTCCCGCCCGCCCCTTGCGCCCCGGTGATCCGGCCGCGGTTCGCGACCTGTTCGAGACCATCGCGCCCCGCTACGACCAGCTGAACGACCTGCTCAGCCTGGGGTTGCATCGGTTGTGGAAGCGCCAGGCCTTGGTGCGCCTGGCGCCGCGCCGCGGGGGTCATTACCTCGACCTCTGCTGCGGCACCGGCGATCTGGCGCTGCTGCTGGCCGAAAAGGTGCGGCCCGGCGGTTCGGTGCTGGGGCTGGATGCCGCCGCGGCGCCGCTGGAGTTGGCCCGCCAGCGGGCCGCCCGCCAGCCCTGGCTGCCGCTGCGCTGGCGCCAAGGGGATGCCCTGGCCACGGGCCTGCCGGATCGCGCCTTCGAGGGGGCGGCCCTCGCCTATGGCCTGCGCAACCTGGCCGATCCCCAGGCCGGCCTGCGGGAGCTGCATCGCCTGCTCCGCCCGGGCGGCCGGGCGGTGGTGCTGGATTTCAACCGCCCCGATCCGTTGGCGGGCGGCAGCACGCGAGCGATCGCGGCCTTCCAGCGGGCGTACCTGCGGGGGCTGGTGGTGCCGGCGGCCCGCTGGTTCGGTCTGCCCGAGCACTACGCCTACATCGAAGCCAGCCTGGAGCGCTTCCCGACCGGGGCGGAGCAGGAGCGGCTGGCGTTGGCGGCCGGATTCCAGACGGCCCGCCACCAACCCCTGGCCGCCGGCCTGATGGGCCTGCTGACCCTGACGGTTTGACGGAACCCCAACCCCGCCTGGGGGCCTCAAGACCAGGTGGCACGTCCAGCGCAGCGGCGCGCGGCGGCAGGCCTGCCGCTGCTTCCTGGTCGTGTGGCGGCCGGGAGGCTGGCGGTCGGGGCGCGAGGTCTGCCGCAGCGTTCCTACGGCGCAAGCCAGCGCCCCTCGGGCATGCGGGAGAGCAGCGCGGGAGCGAGGGAGTTGGGGCAACCCCAAGCCGGCGTTTGGCGGGGCGCCCAGGGGTCTCAGCCCGGTCGCGCCGCTGAGCTTTTCAGCCCCGCAACACCGACGCGAAAGACAACGCCAGCCATGGCAGGGCAGGGCTGGACTGGGCAGGGCAGCCACTGGAGCCTCCAGCCCGTGGCGCTGAACCGACCTGGCGATGAAGCCCAAGGGAGACAATGGCGCTGGTTCACTGGCACATGTCCTTGAACTGGCCCTTGGGCTGGTCTCCTAGAGCTGGTCTGCGGTTCGGCCCGGTCCAGCCCAGCCCAGCCCGCCGCCTCCTCCCTCAGGCCTGCCGCCCGTGCCGCCGCCGGGCCCACCGCCGCGGCACCCCGCCGCGCCCTTCGGCCCCAACGCCGCTTCCACGATGCACTTTCAGGACATCATCGCCAACCTCAATCGCTTCTGGAGCGAGCGGGGTTGCCTGATCCTCCAGCCCTACGACACCGAAAAGGGGGCCGGCACCATGAGCCCCCACACGGTGTTGCGGGCGATCGGGCCCGAACCCTGGGCCGTGGCCTATCCCGAACCCTGCCGCCGCCCCAGCGACGGCCGCTATGGCGACAACCCCAACCGGGCCCAGCACTACTTCCAATACCAGGTGCTGATCAAGCCCTCGCCGGCCGGCATCCAGGAGACCTATCTGGAGTCGCTCGAAGCCCGGGGCATCACCCCGGAGGAGCACGACATCCGCTTCGTGGAGGACAACTGGGAATCGCCGACGCTGGGGGCCTGGGGGGTGGGCTGGGAGGTGTGGCTGGATGGCATGGAGGTCACCCAGTTCACCTATTTCCAACAGTGCGGCGGGCTCGACTGCCGGCCGGTCTCGATCGAGATCACCTATGGCCTCGAACGGCTGGCGATGTATCTGCAGGATGTGGAGAGCATTTGGGAGTTGCGCTGGAATGGCGAGCGCCGGGCCGGCGACATTTGGCTGCCGTTTGAGAAGGGCCAATGCACCTACAACTTCGAGGCCTCCAACCCGGAGCGGCTGCAGCAGCTGTTCGCGATCTATGAGGCGGAGGCCAGCGATCTGATCGCCAAGGGCCTGCCCGCCCCGGCGCTCGACTTCGTGCTCAAGTGCAGCCACACCTTCAATCTGCTGGAGGCCCGCGGCGTGATTTCGGTGACTGAGCGCACCGCCACGATCGCCCGCATCCGCCACCTGGCCCGCCAAGTGGCCGAGGCCTGGCTGCGGGAGCGCCAGGCGCTGGGCTTCCCGCTGCTGAGTCCAGAGCAGCGGCAGGCCTGGCTGGCGGAGCAGCCGGAGTTGGAGGCTCAACCGCAGCCGGCGCTGGCCTAGCGCCGCAGCTGGCCTGGAGACGGCGATGGGCGCGAGCAAGGGCGCAGCGCAAGGCGCAACGTTGGCAGCACGGCCACTGCTGCGGCCACTGCTGCGGCCACGGCCAGGGCCACGGCCTGGGCCACTGCTAAGGCCTATGACACGGCCACTGGGATGGCCACGGCCAGGCCCAGGGCCAGCCGAGCGGGCCGTTGCCTGCTGGGGCCTTGAGGCAGGCGGTTGGCGAAGGCGGCGCCAAGGGATGGCGGAGCCATGACGTTCCAGGGGGTCCGCCGCAGGCGCCGCAGCCTATTGCTGCTGGTGGTCGTTCTCGGCAGCTTTCAAGCGGGACGCCTCGCCGAACGCGACGCCTGGCCCTGCCGCCTGCGGCCCCTGCTCAGCCCACTGGCGCCGCTGCTGCCCCAGAAGCTGCCCGACAAAGGCCTGTGTGAGCTGCTGCTGTGGCTGCCGGGCTGAACGACCCGGGCGCAGCGAGGCCAGCCACACCGCACCATGGCTCACAGCCGGTTGGCCCGCCGCCACCGAGCAGAGGGCGAGCCTCACGGCAAGGCCGCGGGAATCCTCACCAACAGCTGTGATC
>JBKCTK010000316.1:0-1960 GCA_046319055.1 Synechococcaceae cyanobacterium | reverse complement strand
GAGAGGCTTAGAGCTCGTCGGCACCGACGCCCAGCTGATCCTCGAAGCCCACCTGCTGGTGATCCGGGAACCACTCTGCTGGTTTGATGCCCGCGACTCCGATCTGGCCCTGAGCCCGGCCGAGGCTGTGCAGTCCTGGGTGGAGCAGCTCGATCGCCCCCCCGGCGGGTGGCGGGACGCCTGCGCCACCTGGGCCCCCTCAGCGATCCGGAAGCGCTGCTGGAGCCGATCACGGCAGACGAGCTGGCGGATTGGGAGGCAGCTCCCCTGATGCCGCTGGGGAGTTCCCTGCCAGAAGCGGAGTGAACGGGACCATCGGCTACCTGCTCGACAGCCACGCATTGCTTTGGTGGTGGTTTGAACCGCAGCGCCTGTCCCACAGCGTGGCGAGCCTGTTGCAGGACTCCCGCAGCCCCGTTCATGTCAGTGCCGCGAGCGTCTGGGAGCTGAGCCTCAAGCACCATCGCGGCCGCTTGCCGGAGCTGGCGGGCGCCATCGGCGATCTTGAGCAGCTGCTGCAGGCGGATGGTTTCCGCCCTTTGCCGAGCACGCCGGCCCATGGTCAGCGGACCGGCGCCGACAGCCAGGCCCACCGCGATCCGTTTGATCGGATGCTGGCCGCCCAGGCGGAAGTGGAGCAGCTGGTGCTGCTCACCGCCGACCCCCAGCTCGCCGCCTTCCCCTGCACGAGCCTCTGGTGATCTGCTGGCCACCCGCCCTTGGCGGACAGAGCGGTGGCTGATCGCTGAGGCAGCCAATCAAGGTTGATCAGCCCAGCCCATCGCCAAGCACTGCCCCAGCCGATGGCGGCAGAGGCGAAGCCGTGCCGGCCCGGAACATGGTGCCGGCCAGGCGGGAGCCAAGCCATAGCAGCCTCTCGGCGCCCTCCACTTCCGATCCTGACCAATTGCACAAGTGTCATCCCCCCCCCCCCCCCGAATTCAGCGCTGCAGCTTTTCAATGAGGCGGTTAACTGACTACCTGAATTCATGCCCTTCTTCTTCAAAGCCACAAGAGACCTTCTCAAGACTTGCGCAGCGGCCGCCACCCTCGGCGCTGCCTTGGCTCCCAGCAATGCCTTTGCTGTGACCACCTGGAACTGGTCCTTTAAGACTAGTATTGCCAGCCAATTCGGCTCGGGCACATTCACCACCGCGGATGTGGTTCCAACCGCTGGCACCACCTATCAAATCACTGGAGCTTCTGGAACCTACAATCGAGGAGGAAATACCTATACTATTACGAGCCTGAGCACGACATACGGTTTTCCAAATTAGTTTCGATGGAATGGCACTACTTCGTCACCAGTTTTATCATACAAGTTCGACTATATTGGAATGAATACATCTGCTGGTAATTACGTCGGTTTTTTACCAGCAGTAACGCCAATGACGGATGGAATCCAATAACCAACTCTGCTTCCGGCTTTCCAGGATCTGATGGAGCTATCACGTCATCTTCTCTCGCCCCCTACAGCCCGCCGTCCACCGCAGTACCCGGCCCGCTTCCCCTGCTCGGAGCCGCCGCGGCCTTCCAGGCCAGCCGCCGGTTGCGCCGTCGTTTGAATGGTTCGCTGCCAGCTGCCTGAGGGGCACACGCAGGAGTTGATCCCCTGGCCCCACCGCTGTGGGGCCTTTTTATTGCCTGGCTGCCGCACCGCTCCTCGGCACCCCGTGCTGATCGATCCAGCCCGCCCTGTCGCCCGTCGCCCCCCTGCCTGCCTGGTGCGCGGCAGGTGGCCTCGCCTTCCCGCCGCTCCGCCCGTTTCCATGGCTTCCCGTTCCTCGGATGGGCCTGATCTCGTCTTCCCCGCCCGCGGCCTGTCGTTGGCCGGCCTGGTGCTCGTGGCCCTCTACCTCTCGATCCTGGCCGGATCGCTCTTTCCCATCCAGCTGCTCAATTCCGCCTGGCAGCTCAAGGTTGGCGCGGCCCTGATCAATGCCTCCCCCTTCCCCCTGAT
>JBKCTK010000315.1:0-1879 GCA_046319055.1 Synechococcaceae cyanobacterium | reverse complement strand
GCGGCCCAGCAGGAACTCCACCACGTAGGTGGGCACCGGGTACTGGCGGGAGTACTTGCGCACCAGGTCCTTGCGGACCAGGAAGCCATCAAAGGCCTTGGCGCCGAGCTGATCGAGCTGGTCCATCTCGGTGGTGGCGGCGATGTCGGCAGGGATCATGCGGGATCTCCTCCAACCACGGTGCGGCGCTGGGCGACGACGCGCCCCTCAGGGCTGATCAGCACAGCCAGCACGGCAGCTCCTTCCAGCTCGTCATCTTCAACCAAGAGCCGGGCGCCGCCATCGTCGAGGGGCTTGGGCGTGTTGGCTACCGATTGGCCAATGATGCTGTCCCGCCGGAGATAGGCCTTCAGGCCGGCGGTGGCTCCGCTGCCCTCCAGGTTGCAGCGCAGGCCCTTCCAGCTGACCTCGGTGAGGGCCGCAGCCGGTGCCTTGCTCGCCCCACCGGAGACGACCAACACAGGGGTGAGGCACTCCTGCAGGCTGATGCCGCCGTGGGCGTAGGAGTAGCTGCCCCCGGTGTTGAAGCAGGCGGCGCCATGGGGGGTGGCGAACTGTTCGCTGGGGTTCCAGCTCCAGGCGGCGGTGGGGACCGGCACCTGGGATTCGCCCTTGATGGCGGCGCAGCGGGCCCACTTGCTGGCGGTGAGGTGCTTGGGCAGCTCGGCGGTGGGAAGGCCATCGGGGCAGAACAGCCAGCCGTGGTCGGTGACGACCTTCACGGAGCGCCAACCGGCATCGAGCAGCTTCTGGATGCGAAGGGCCAGCCGTTCGATTTCGGAGTGGATCTGGCGCGGCAGGTCGTTCTGGAGCTGATGGCCGCGGTGGTCGAGGTCGCCGGTCTCCAGCCAGCCGCGAGCCTCAGCACTGGATGGGAGGTTCAGCTCATCGTCGCCCAGGACCGTGTAGCCAAGAGCTGTGATGGCCTTGCGGATCTCGGCGGCAGTAGTGGCCTTGCTGGAACGGAACACTGGGGCGAAGTCTTCCGGTAGGGCCTGGCCCAGGATCTCGCCGATCAGGGGCGTGATGGCGGGCTTGGCCGTGGCGGTGACCGTGGGCAGCCCCGCCCAGCGCGTGCTGAGACTGCCCGTGATGCCCATCACCTCCAGTTCCTTCTGGAGCTGCCGGGCCACGTCGTAGCGGAGGCCGTCGGCAAACAGCAGCACCTCCCCCGGTTCGGCGGTGATGGCGCCTTGCTGTGCTGGGGTCGGCAGACCGCTGCTGGCCACAGCTTTCTGGAAGCGACTGGCGCTGTCCTCCAGCCAGGGGCGCAGCAGGGCGGCCACCGTCTTGCGCACCACCTCCTCCTGGGCTGTCTGGGCCATGGCCATCGCCTGCCAGGCGGAAAGGTCAGCCTCCCAGCCAGCGGTTGTGTAGGGCTCGATGAACTCCTGGGGGGTGTTCCCCACCAGGGGCTGATCGGCCCGCTGGGCCAGGCGGCCGAGCGGTGCGAGCAGTTGTGCCAGCGGGGAGAGGCCTAGCTGGGCCCAGATCCAGCGGCGCCGCTCACCGTGCTGGGCCTCCAGCTCCCGCACGCAGCGGCAGGCCTCGGCGTGGGATTTGCCAGCCAGGCCCTGCAAGGCCGTGTGCACCTGCTCTTCACAGGCGGCGTTGTGGGAAGGCCAGCGGGAGAGGTCGTGAGCTCCCACGGCCAGGCCCATCTGAGCGGGCTCCACCCGGCGCAGCAGCTCGGGGAGACCGGGGAAGGCGGCGGGAGTCTCGGCGAAGCGCTGCCAGAGCTTGCCCCAGTTGCCTTCGCCCTTCGCCAACCGTTCAGCGGCTGAGAGCTCCCCCTCTTTGGCGGGATCGAACTTGAGGTCTTTCTTCCAGATGGAGGTGAGTGCGCTCCAGCGCTCCTCACCACAACGCAACTGGAAGG
>JBKCTK010000314.1:0-6802 GCA_046319055.1 Synechococcaceae cyanobacterium | reverse complement strand
CTTCACGTCAATTTTGGTGGTGTATTTCAAGCAGGTCTTCGGCTGGGGCCCAGGGCTGGCCACAGGGGCCTTTGTGGTGGTTGGCGTGGTGGCCACGCTGGTGCAGGGCGGGCTGATCGGTCCCCTGGTGCGGCGATTCGGCGAAGGGCGCCTGTGCCTGGTGGGTACCGGCTTGGTGATCGCCGGCTGCTCCCTGATCGCCCAGGCCACGGCAGCCCAGGCGGTGGCCGTGGTGTTTCCAGCGGTGGCGCTGTTGGCCTGCGGAAGCGGGCTGCTCACACCCTGCCTGCGCAGCCTGGTCTCGCGCCGCCTCGACGACGACGGCCAAGGGGCGGCCCTGGGCAGCCTTCAGGGCCTGCAGAGCCTGGGCAGCTGTTTGGGCCCCTGGTTGGCGGGGGTGGTGTACGTGACCACGGGGCCGCGGGGACCGTTCTGGCTGGGGATCGCCCTGCTGCTGGCGGTGGCGGCGCTAGTGGCCGGCGGCGTGCCGGCACTGCCGCGCGGCGATCTGCGACACAGGGGTTGAGGGAGCACGATTGCTACCTTGCCGCCATCTCCCGGCCCGGAATCCCCGGAGCGCCTGCCGCCATGGGCACAGAATTCACGATTGCTCCCGAGCATTACATCAACCGCGAACTGAGCTGGATCGCCTTCAATCAACGGGTGTTAGCCCAGGCGCTCGACGAACACACGCCCCTCCTTGAGCAGGCCAAATTCAGCGCGATCTTCAGCAATAATCTGGATGAATTCTTTATGGTGCGTGTCGCTTCACTCAAAAGCCAGCAAGACGCTGGCGTCACCACGCTGAGCGATGACGGCCGCACACCGCTGGAACAGCTCGAAGCGATTCACTCGACGCTGCGGCCACTGCTGGAGCTGCAGCAGCAGCACTATCGCCATTCGCTCAAGCGCAACCTGGCTGAATATGGCGTGCATCTGATCGATTATGAACGCCTCAATACTGACCAGAGGAGCTGGGCTGATAGCTACTTCCAGAGCGCCATCTTCCCCGTGCTGACGCCGCTGGCCGTGGATCCGGCCCATCCGTTTCCCTTCATGAGCAATCTCAGCCTGAACGTAGCGGCCCTGATTCGGGATCCCGATAGCGGCCAGCAGCAGTTCGCCCGGGTCAAGGTGCCCCAGAAGCTGCTGCCTCGTTTCGTGCCGATCCCGGTGGAACTCAGCGGTCGCACCCCGGAGCCCCAGTTCACCGCCGTGCCGCTAGAGCAACTGGTGGCCTTCAACCTGAGGCTGCTGTTCCCCGGCATGACCATCGAGGGGCATTACTTCTTCCGGATCACCCGCGATGCCGACCTGGAGTTGCGAGATCTCGAGGCAGACGACCTGATGGAAGCCCTGCAGGCCGGGCTGCGCAAGCGGCGCATGGGCGGCGAGGTGGTGCGGCTCGAGGTGGCCGATGAGATGCCTGATGAGGTGGTGCAGTTGCTGATGGAGGGCTGTGCCGTGGAACCGGAGGATTTGTATCGGATCAATGGCCCTTTGGGTCTCGATGATTTGATGAGTCTGCTATCGACTCCCCTGGCCAATCTGAAAGACAGAGCTTTTTGCGGCCGCACCGTTCCAGCGCTGGTGCGAGCCCAGCGCAGCCAGCTCGAGGATGGCTCCATCAAGGAGGAAGAATTTCAGAGTATTTTCTCAGTTCTACGCAAAGGGGATGTGCTCCTGCATCACCCTTATGACCTGTTCGCCACCTCGGTGGAGGAGTTCCTGCGCCAGGCAGCCGAGGACGCCTCGGTGCTCGCGATCAAGATGACGCTCTACCGCACATCGCGCGATTCTCCGGTGGTGGCGGCGCTGATTCGGGCCGCGGAAAACGGCAAGCAGGTGATGGCGCTGGTGGAGCTGAAGGCCCGCTTCGATGAAGACAACAACATCCAGTGGGCGCGCCAGCTTGAGCGCTCGGGCGTGCATGTGGTGTATGGAGTGCTGGGCCTTAAGACCCACACCAAGGTGCTACTTGTGGTGCGCCGCGAAAAAGAGAAACTCCGGAGCTACATGCACATTGGCACCGGAAACTACAACTCCAAAACCTCCACGCTCTACACCGATCTGGGCTTGCTGACCTGCCGGGAGGACTTCGGCCAGGATCTCGTGGAACTGTTCAATTACCTCACGGGTTTCTCCAAGCAGCAGACCTTCCGCAAGCTGCTGGTGGCGCCGGTATCCCTGCGGCGCGGCATGGAGCAGCTGATCCGCCGCGAGATCGAACACGCCAAGGGCGGTCGACCCGCCTGGATCCGAGCCAAGATGAATGCCTTGGTGGATCCGGCCATCATCGCCTTGCTCTACGAGGCGTCCCAGGCCGGCGTGTCGATCGATCTGATCGTGCGGGGCATGTGCTCGCTGCGTCCCGGGCTGGAGGGGCTGAGCGACAACATCCGGGTGGTCAGCGTGATTGGCCGCTTCCTCGAGCATTCACGGCTGTTTTGGTTTGGCAACGGGGGCGATGATGCCATTTTCATCGGCAGTGCCGACTGGATGCCGCGCAACCTCGACCGACGGGTTGAGGCGTTGGCTCCGATTGAGGATCCACGCTTGAAAAGCCAGCTCCATAAATTGATGGATCTTTATCTGCGCGATAGCCGCGCTTGGCACATGCTGAGCGATGGCCATTACTGCCAGCGCCTTGCGGAGGGCGAGGAGCTGCTGGTGCAGAACACGATGATGAAGCGCTGGCGCGGTGGGCTGACGCCAGTCAACAGCGACGCCTGAAGGCGTAGCCAGCGACACCGGAAACGAACAGCTTGCAGAAAGTCTTCGGTTTCATGGCCATACAGCAGGCTGCTGAGTGCTACATTCCGGCCAAATTCATTTCGGAGGCCTGGGGTGATGGGGACACCTCTGCATTCCGCTCCCGATGGGGCCGGCTCTTTTGCCGTTTCCCGATCAGGAGCGCCACCACAAGTTCGCTCCGGCACATCCAGCCGTCAGGCTGGCACACGCCAGCAAGGTCGCCTCAGCGCCGACTCGATCGGCTGGTATCTCAGTAGTATCGGACGGATTCCATTGCTGACTCCAGCAGAGGAAATTGAGCTGGCGCACCACGTCCAGGCAGCCAAACGCATCCAGCAGCTGCCAGCGTCTGAGCTCACACCCAAACAACGTCGTCAGATGCGCATGGGCCAACGGGCCCGTGATCGGATGATGGCTGCCAACTTGCGCTTGGTGGTGAGTGTTGCCAAGAAATACCAGAATCAGGGTTTAGAACTTCTTGATCTGGTCCAGGAGGGTGCCATCGGTCTTGAGCGAGCCGTCGACAAGTTCGATCCGGCGATGGGCTACAAGTTTTCCACCTATGCCTACTGGTGGATCCGCCAAGGAATGACCCGCGCGATTGATAACAGCGCCCGCACGATCCGCCTGCCGATTCACATCAGCGAAAAGCTTTCGAAGATGCGTCGCATCAGCCGAGAGCTCTCCCATCGGCTAGGGCGTCAGCCCAACCGGCTGGAGCTGGCCCATGCCATGGGCATGCAGCCCTCGGAACTCGAGGATCTGATCTCCCAGAGCGCCCCCTGCGCCTCCCTCGATGCCCACGCCCGCGGCGAGGAAGACCGCAGCACGCTGGGGGAGCTGATCGCGGATCCCAACAGCAATGAACACATCGACTCCATGGACAGGAGTCTGCAGAAAGAGCACCTCGGCACCTGGCTCTCCCAGCTCAACGACCGGGAACAACAAATCCTGCGGCTGCGCTTCGGCTTGGAGGGCGCCGAGCCCCTCACGCTGGCGGAGATCGGTCGCAAGATCAATGTCTCCAGGGAGCGGGTGCGGCAGCTGGAGGCCAAGGCCATCCACAAGCTGCGGCTGTTGAGCAACATGCAAAGAGCCGCCTGACACCGCCATGACCTGGTTGGATGCCCATCCCACCTTGGTGCGCCAAGGGATGGGTGTCGCGGTGGTGAGCGTCTGGCTGACGCTGCTGGCCCTGGCCGCCGTGGCGGTGCGTCAACGCTGGAGTGGGCAGCAGGAATGGAGTCGCAAGCTGGTGCACATCGGCGGTGGCGCCGTGGTTCCCCTGGCCTGGGTGTTCGGGATCGACCGCTGGCTGGCGCTGTCGGCGGCGGCCCTGGTGACCCTGCTGGCGGCGATCAACCATCGCCAGAGGGTTCTGCCAGCGATCGAGGACGTGGGGCGCCATAGCTTTGGCACCGTGGCCTACGGGCTTTCGATCACCCTGCTATTGGCCTGGCTTTGGCCGCAACGGGCTGACGCGGCCTGTGCCGGGGTGCTGGTAATGGCCCTGGGAGATGGCCTGGCGGGCTTGGTGGGCCCCCAGGTGGCCTCGCCCAGCTGGCAGGTGCTGGGGGAGCGGCGATCCCTGGTGGGAACCGGCACCATGGCCGTGGCCAGCCTGACGGTGCTGCTGCTGCTGGCAGTCGTGACCCAGCCCGCGGCCCCCGGTCCGCTGCTGCTGCTGGTCGTGGCCGGGGTGGCAACCGCCTTGGAGCAGGTTGCGGTGCTGGGGATCGACAACCTCACGGTGCCCCTCGCGGTGGCAGCGCTCTGGCGCTTCAGCTGTTGAAAGGCCGTTCAGGCCTGCAGCAGGGCCTCACAGCGCTGGCGCCAATCTCGGCGGCTGCCGAGGGCAGCCACCAGCAGCCGATCCGAGGGCTCAAGCCGCAGCCGGGCCTGCCACTGGCGGATCACATCGGCCCGATCCATCCAGACATCGAGAACGGTGCGCTGGATCTGGTCGCGATCCCACTGGCGCTGGTGGGCGGTGTCCATGGCCCAGGTGAGCAGATCATCCAGCTGGAAAGGGCGAAAGCCAGCGAAGGCTGGGCCCAGTTCGAGCGCCGTAGCGGCACTGCGTTGCTCCAAATAGAAGAGCTGCAGCGGATCGGAAAGACCGCAGAACTGAAGAAGGTAGGTCATGCCCCAACCTCCAGGTTTGATCAAGGGATCAAAAGCTAAACCGCTTTTTCCGCCAGGTTGTCCAGCCTGAACATTGCTTTGAATTTCCGATGACTTAGCACTCGCAATCTCCGAGTGCCAAGTCGGACCGGTTTATGGATAGATCCCAGTGGCGGCAAGACTTGTTGCGATCGTGCCGGTCAAATGCCACGGGGTTCGGGGCGCCGCTCCACGATGACCAAGTTCAGGCGTGCACCAGCCGGCGGTCGCGCACCTCGCGCACGGCGGCCGCCAGCTCCTCCAGCAACTCCAGGGTGGAGGGCAAATCAATGCAGGCATCGGTCACGCTCTGGCCGTAGGTGAGCTGGGCCAGATCGGCCGGGATCTTCTGGCTGCCGGCCACCAGGTGGCTCTCCAGCATCACGCCCATCACATTGGTGGATCCGCTGCGCACCTGGTCGGCCACGGCCCGCAGCACCTCCCCCTGACGGCGGTAATCCTTGTTGGAGTTGCCATGGCTGCAATCCACCATCAAGCGGGCGGGCAGGCCCTCATCCGCCAGGCGGCGGGCGGCCTCTTGAACCGCCTCAGCGTGGAAGTTCGGCCCTCCCTTGCCGCCACGCCGCACCAGGTGGCCATCGGGATTGCCCGTGGAGCTCACGCTCGCCGCCTGGCCCGGCTGGCTGATGCCGAGGACAGGGTGCGGCCGGGCGGCGGCCTCCAGCGCATTGATGGCGGTGCTGACGCTGCCGTCGGTGCCATTCTTGAAGCCGATCGGCATCGACAGCCCGGAGGCCATCTCCCGATGGGTCTGGCTTTCGGTGGTACGGGCGCCGATGGCGGTCCAGCTGATCAGATCGGCGATGTACTGGGGCACCACCGGATCCAAGAGTTCGGTGGCGGCGGGCAGCTCAAGCTCCGCCAGGTGCAGCAGCAGCGCCCGGGCGCGGCGCAGGCCGGTGTTGATGTCGTAGGTGCCATCGAGGTGGGGATCGTTGATCATCCCCTTCCAACCCACGGTGGTGCGGGGCTTTTCGAAATACACCCGCATCACCACCTCCAGCTGGTCGCGGTGCTGGCGGTGGACCTCGGCCAGGGTGGCGGCATACTCCTTGGCCGCATCCACGTCATGAACGGAACAGGGGCCGACGATCACCAGGAGGCGATGGTCTCCGGCATGGAGGATGGCTTTGATGCGCTCTCGCGCCAGCTGCACCGTGCGCGTGGCCATCTCCGAGATCGGCATTTCGCGGTGCAGGGCCTCCGGGGGCACCAGCGGCCGCGTTTCCACGATGTGGAGGTCGGAGGTGGAAATCATCGAGCCTGCGGGTGATGCCGCCACGAGGCAATCAATCCACCACCTTAAGGGTCAGCCGCCACCTCCCATGGCCAGGGCCCCCTCCGGCCCCTGCCGGCGCGGGGCGCTACCGCACCTGCACCCCCACAGCCAGGGGAGGCTCCCGCGGCGCCACCAGCAGCCGATTCAGGGCTCCATCAAGCCGCACCAGAGGCAACAACAATCCACCAGGCCCTCCGCACAACAGGCGCCCTGGCCGCTCATCAGGCGGAGGGGGAGCCCTTCACCCGTCAGCCCGCCTCCACCAGCAGCGCCGCCGTCAGGGAACTGTCCACCCCGCCGAAGAGGCCCTGCACCACCTGATGGTGGCCGGCCAGTGGCGCAGCCGTTCCAGGGTGGCCGCGCCGGCCGGGGTGCGGGGGCCCGCGGACAAGGAGGGCTCCGTGCGGCCCACGGTCTCCGGGGAGCCCGAGTCAGCGGCGGAGGGGGTGGCCGGGGAAGCGAGGGGGAGCGTCATGGCGCCGGGATCGGCAGGGGAGGGGCTGGCTGGGCTGGTCTGTTCCTTCCCATGATGGGGGGTCTGCCCCTTGCCCCGCCGTGACGGACTGGCCTTCCCCTCTCCCCCCC
>JBKCTK010000313.1:0-739 GCA_046319055.1 Synechococcaceae cyanobacterium | reverse complement strand
CACGCTCTCGCGGTTCGGCGGGCTCATCCGTTGGAGGACAGCGTCTCGAACGCTTGCGTCGTAGGTCGGTCTCATGGTGATCGGTTGGGCCCCCTGGTGGATCGCTCAAACCGAGTGGACTTCTTTCCTGACACAGGGGGCCCGCAGCAGCTCCGCCAGGTCCCGCAACCCCTGTGCAAGAGATTCCCCGGCAAGCCTCCAGTGGCATTGCTGTGGAGGATGCCGGATGAATGCGTTGCGGCTTGAGGGTTTCTGTTCCATCACGGAAGGCCTTGCCGCCCTCTCCCATGAGATCAGAGGGCTATTGACTCTGCTGGGCTGGAAGAGGCCAGGGCTGAATCCTTCTGGATAACTACTAATCGGCCCTGCCACCTGGGTGGTCAGGGTGCGAGGGCGGTAACCGTTGCGATAGCCGAGACGCTCCTCGGTTCGCTCATGGCGCTCAGCACCCAGAAAGGCGGCGAGCTCCAGCTGAATCAGCTGCTGCAGGCCATGGCGTGCCAGTTCAGGGATCAGCTCCCCGGCACTGCTGCCATCGAGTAGCGAGGCCAGTTCAGGCGCGGCACAGTGTCTGGTGGGCATGGTTCGTCTGGTTGAGGTGGTACTCGAACCAGGGAAACGGGCTTGCCCACCCCTTGCAACGTCAGCCGTGGAGCCGATCGCCCGAGGTGCGCGGCCCACCCCGGCTACGCCGGGGTGGGGGTGCCGAGGGAATTACACCACTGCAGGGGACGCGGGC
>JBKCTK010000312.1:0-8563 GCA_046319055.1 Synechococcaceae cyanobacterium | reverse complement strand
CCCACCCCAGCCGCTGACGATCCAGTTTGTTTGGGTGATCCCGCTCTATGGGTTCAGCGGCATTCTGCTGTCGTTGCCCTGGGCCAGTGGCCTCATCCGCCGCAACGGCCCGCGCCCCGCAGCCTACCTCAATCTGCTCATCACCTTGCTGGCCGTTGTGCACGGAAGCCTCGTGTTTCGCGAGGTGCTGACGTTAGGGCCTCAGCATCTAGATCTTCCCTGGTTCCAGGTAGCCGATCTCGATTTAAGGATTGGCTTCGATCTCTCGATCACCAATCTTGCCGCCCTGGAGCTGGTCACGTTCATGAGCCTACTTGGCCAGGTCTTTGCACTTGGCTATCTCGACAAAGAGTGGTCGCTGGCAAGGTTTTACGCCCTGGCTGGCTTTTTTGAGGGGGCGATGGCAGGCGTTGTGCTCAGCAGTAATCTTTTCATGAGCTACTTCTTGCTGGAGATGCTCACCCTTTCCACTTATTTGTTGGTAGGTTTTTGGTATGCCCAACCCCTGGTGGTTACCGCCGCCCGAGACGCCTTTCTGACGAAGCGGGTTGGCGATGTGTTGTTGCTGATGGGCGTGGTTGCCCTATCCGCTTGGGCTCCCTCAATGGAGTTTTCTGATCTCTACCACTGGGCAACGCAGGTCCAGGAACAGCCTTACTTCTCGCCTCTGGCAGGCACGCTGTTGGGCCTCGGACTGATTGCAGGCCCGATGGGGAAGTGTGCCCAGTTCCCCATGCACCTTTGGCTTGATGAGGCGATGGAAGGTCCAAATCCAGCCTCAATTTTACGCAATTCGGTGGTCGTCACCTGTGGGGCACTTGTGCTTTTGAAGGTGATGCCCCTGCTTCTGCTCTCCCCACTTGCGATTGATGTGCTGTTGGTGGTCGGCACTATTAGCGCCCTCGGCGGCGCCTTGGTGGCGATCGCCCAAATCGACCTCAAACGCACCTTTTCCTATTCCACTACCGCCTATCTCGGGCTGGTTTTCATTGCGCTTGCCCTGCAGCAACCCCTCCTGGCGTTGCTGTTGCTTTTCACCCACGGTTTGGCCAAAGCGCTGTTGTTCATGAGTCTGGGATGTGTTATATCTACTACAAACTGTCAGGACATTACAGAACTTGGCGGTCTCGCACGGCGCATGCCCGCCACCACGGCGGCCTATCTCGTTGCGGGTATCGGCCTCACCGGACTCTTGCCCTTTGGCTGTTTCTGGGCCCTCGGGCCGTTGCTCGACTCCCTGCGCCACACATCTCCACTTTGCGCCGCTGTTGTGCTGGTGACCAATGGCCTCACCCTCTTCAATTTGGTGCGCGTCTATCGCCAGGTGTTCTTGGATCAACCCCATCCCAAAACGCGCCGCGCCCCTGAGGTGAACTGGCTGATGGCGTTGCCCATGATCAGCCTCTTGGTGCTGGTTGTTTTGACACCCCTATTAATACAACGGCTAGCCACCCTCCTGCAAATTGGCCCACTTTCCTGGTGGTCTTTGCTGTGGCTATGGGCCACCAGTTTGGTGGGTCTTTTGGCTGGCGCCCTCGCACCTCTCGACAGATTCTGGTCACGCTCGGTGTACCCACCCGTGCGACGGCTTCAGGACTTGCTCGCCAACGACTTTTACACCGAACAGATCTACAAGGCTACGATCGTGGCGTTTGTGGCCCGGCTCGCAGCGCTGGTCAACAGCTTTGATCGCCTCGTGGTCAACCGTCTCGTCGACCTGGTCGGGTCCCTATCCCTGGCCAGTGCCGCAACACTGCGCCTTGGCGTGAGTGGCCAACTGCAGAGTTACGTTCTCACCCTGGTGCTCGCCATCGTGCTGCTGCTGGGTAGCCTCACCTGGATGCGGAGTTGATCCACCATGCTCACTCCTCTTCTGCTGATCCCCCTTTGCGGCGCACTGCTACTGCTGCTCCTGCCCGCTGATCTCCAGCCCGGCCGCCTGCGCACCGCGGCCATCACCACCTTGATGCTTCTGCTGGGCTGGACTGTGGTGGTTTGCCTGCGTTTCGACCCGAGCATTGCCGCGATGCAACTGCAGGAATCCCATGCCTGGCTGCCCAGCATCGGCCTTGAGTATCGGCTCGGCGTCGATGGTCTTTCCCTCCCGCTGGTGCTCATCAATGCAGCCCTCAGCTTGGTGGCGGTGATCTGCACCCGGGACATCAGCCAAAGACCGCGCATCTACTTTGCCTTGCTGTTACTGATCAGTGCCGCCGTCAACGGGGCTTTCCTGGCTGGCAATCTGCTGCTGTTCTTTCTGTTCTATGAGCTGGAGCTGATCCCACTCTGGCTGTTGATCTCCATCTGGGGCGGGGTGCAGCGGGCTTATGCAGCCACCAAGTTCCTGATTTTCACGGCCACATCCGGAGTGCTGATCCTGGGAGCCTTCCTCGGTTTGGCCTTGCTCACCGGCAGCGTGGATTTCAGCCTCACCCCGGTCACCAGTGACACCCTGACCATGGGCAGTCAGCTGCTGCTGCTGGTACCGTTGCTGATCGGCTTTGGGATCAAGATCCCTCTGGTGCCATTCCACAACTGGCTGCCCGATGCCCACACCCAGGCTTCCACCCCCGTTTCGGTGCTGCTGGCGGGTGTGTTGTTAAAACTGGGCACCTACGGCTTACTGCGGTTTTGCTTGGGCCTTTTCCCGGAGGCTTGGACGCTGCTAGCTCCAGGACTCGCGCTTTGGGCGGCCCTATCGGTGCTCTATGGATCGCTTGCGGCCATCGCCCAGCGGGACATGAAGCGGATGGTTGCCTATAGCTCGGTGGGGCACATGGGCTACATCTTGTTGGCCGCCTCTGCCGGCACCGCCGTGAGCCTGCTGGGGGCGGTGTTTCAGATGGTGAGCCATGGTCTTATTTCGGCCTTGCTGTTCCTTCTCGTGGGCATTGTCTACCGCAAGACCGGCACCCGTGATTTGGATGTGCTGCGTGGTCTGCTGAATCCAGAGCGGGGTCTGCCGCTCACCGGCACCCTGATGATCATCGGCGTCATGGCCAGTTCCGGCCTGCCGGGGATGGCGGGCTTTATCTCCGAATTTCTAGTGTTCCGGGGCAGCCTGATCGCGTACCCGTTGGCCACCCTGCTCTGCATGGTGGGGTCTGGCCTCACCGCTGTTTATTTCCTGCTGCTGGTGAATCGTGCCTTCTTTGGGCGCCTGGCGATTACTCCACCGCAGAACCCGATCGAGGATGCTCGCCTTGATGTGCGGTTGATCGGTGTGGCCCTGCGGGAAACCATCCCAGCCATGGCGATCGCACTGGGCATCATCATGCTGGGATTGCTGCCCTGGAGCCTGGGCCATCTCAGCGAGTTCAGCACTGGCGCGATGGCGTCATCTCTGCTGGCAGCTGTCCAAACCTCCGGAGCCGCCTGATGCCCGTCATCTCTGCGCTGCTGACCCATGCCGGCAGCTTGCCAAGTGCTGCCGAACTGCAACAGCGTCTTCTGGCGAACCAGCCCCTGCTGGAAGATACGGCTGACAACTTGATTCAAGTGGTGGATGTGCTGGCCAGCTATGGCGAGGTCCTCGATGCCTACAGCAAAAACCTGATCGATCAAGCCCAACGTCAGTTTCTTAACCCGCTGCCGATCTACAAATACTTCAACGGCGACATCAGTCTGGCGCGAATCTGGAACCATCTCAAGCATGATCGCATCAATTTCGAGTATGCTGAATACTGCATGCGCACCATGCTCTGGCATGGGACTGGCGGCCTTGACGCCTATCTCGACAGCCCCATGTTCCAGCAGCAGTGTGCGCCGATTCTGCGTTACAAAACATCCCGTGATCCACTGCTGGCAGTGCTCCAGCGGCTGTCCCCGGAATTTCTGCCGGAGTTGATCCGCGTCGCCGCCACCAGCCATGCCCTGGGCTTGTTCTGGCGTGTGATGAGCGACCTGTTCGCGGATCTCGCCCGGGCGGAAGCCGAAACCGAGGTTACCTCCATCGCGGCCGTGGTGGCCTTTCTGCGCGACGGCCTCGTCGCGGCCGCCGGCCAGCCGATCACCTATGCCGTCACCCTGGCGGGCCATCGCTTTGACGTGGTGCCCGCCGAGGCGGGGCTCAGCTTCCTGGCGGACGTGGCTGTTCCCTATGTGGAGGCGGTGTTTCTGCGCGGCACCCCATTTCTCGGCACCGTGTCGTTTAACGCCCAGGCCCACCAGATTTCACCGGATCAGGCCCAGTTCACCTACGGGGCCCTCTTCGCCGACCCGTTGCCCACCATGGGAGCCGGGATCCCACCCAGCCTGCTGATGCAGGACATGTATCGCCATCTGCCTGATCGCCTGCATCGCTGGTACGCAGAACGGACCCGTGGCGGTGGCGACGAGCGTGTGAAGATCTGCATGAGTTTTCAGCGGGCGATGTTCTGTGTGACCAACGCCGCCATCTCCGGCACCTTCCCCCATCCCCTCAGCAGCCAGGAGCCGATTGAGCAGCAGGCCAATGGGGCCCACGCTGGCGCCTGGGCCGCACGCCTCGCCCGCGCCCGCACCGACTGCCTCGATAGTCGCATTGCCCCTGGCCGGGCCTGACGTAGCGTCAACACCATGACTGTTTCTTGGACCCATCGCCAGCGCCCGGAGCGCTTGGAACGTCGGCTCGAATTTGCCGATTACGAAGCCACGAGGGTGTTTCTTGAGCGGCTAGAGGCGCTATCCCAGCAAACCGGACGTTTCCCCGACATCAGCTTCGGCAGGACCTATGTGAACTTGACCGTCCGCCCCGCGGCCGATGGCGACGCGGTCGGCGACGCGGAACATGTGTTCGTGGCAGCCGTCGATGCGCTCCTCTGACCCACCAGACCCAGCTGCCGCTGGGGCGGAGACTGAAGCTGCATCAGCGCAGGCGCAGCTCGAAGGGCAAGAGGGGATCGATCTGAGGGCCAGCTTTGAAGTCGCTGGCATTCAGGAACTGCTTGAGAGGCTGGATCGGGAATTGATCGGACTGCAGCCGGTCAAGGCCCGCATTCGCGAGATCGCCGCCCTGCTGGTGGTGAACCGCGCCCGCCAGCAGGTAGGGCTGCAGACCACACCGCCCAGTTTGCACATGTCGTTTACGGGGCCACCCGGCACGGGCAAGACCACGGTGGCTGAACGCATGTCAATGATCCTGCACGGCCTTGGCTATGTGCGCAAGGGCCATGTTGTCACCGCTACCCGCGACGATCTGGTTGGCCAATATATCGGTCACACCGCTCCCAAGACCCGGGAAATGCTCAAGCGTGCCATGGGAGGCGTGCTCTTCATTGACGAGGCCTACTACCTCTATCGTCCCGAGAACGAGCGGGATTATGGCGCCGAAGCGATCGAGATATTGCTGCAGGTCATGGAAAGCAACCGCGACGATTTGGTGGTTATCTTCGCCGGCTACAAGGAGCGCATGGATGTTTTTTATCAATCCAACCCCGGCCTTTCTTCGCGGGTTGCCAATCATATCGATTTTCCAGACTACTCGCCTTCAGAGCTACTTGCGATTGGGCGGTTGATCCTTGCCAAGGAGAATTACTGCCTCAGCACCGAGGCGCAATCCGCTTTCAGCGAATACATCGTGCGTCGCATGCAGTTGCCCTTCTTTGCCAATGCCCGCTCGATCCGCAACGCCATTGACCGGGCCCGCATGCGTCAGGCCAACCGCCTGTTCCAATCCAGTGGGCGCTTCTTCAGCCGTCGCGACCTGATGACCATCGAGGCTGAGGACATCACCGCCAGCCGGGTCTTTTCCGGCGAAATCGAGGGAAGCGATCCCAGCAGGCCGCTCACCCCGTTGGGCTGAAAGCCAGATCCACACTCAGCCTTCCGTCAAGCAGGGGACTTTCAGCGACGTTTGCGCGAATCGATCTGCAGCAGATCGCGCACTTGCTGAACCTGACGGGCCAGGGAGGGATCGCTGTTGAGCTTCTTTTCCACCTGCTCCACCGCGTACATCACCGTGGAGTGATCCTTGCCGCCGAAGGCCTCACCGATGCGTGGCAGGGAAAGATTGGTGCTCTGGCGCATCAGATACATCCCCACCTGACGGGCCTGGCTCACCGACCGACGTCGGCTGGGGCTCAGCATGTCGTCAATGCGGACCGCAAACACCTCAGCCACCTTGTCGAGCACCTGTTGCGGGGTGACCTCCACGTCATTGCCCACCGGGTCAAGCATCGGCGCCACCGACTCCACGGTCATCGGTAACCCGGTGATCGAGGCAAAGGCCACAGCCCGGGTCAAGGCGCCCTCCAGTTCACGGATGTTGGAAGTGAAGCGCCCAGCGATGTACTGAATCAGATCCCGCGGCAGTGCCATTTGTTCCACCTCAGCCTTCTTGTGCAGGATCGCCATCCGTGTTTCCAGGTCGGGGGCCTGAATATCGGCGATCAACCCCATTGAGAATCGCGAAATCAAGCGCTCCTGCAGCCTTGGAATCTGGCTGGGCGGGCGGTCGCTGGCGATCACGATCTGACGGCCAGCCTCGTGCAGTGAGTTGAACGTGTGGAAGAACTCCTCCTGGGTGTATTCCTTCCCCTCGATGAACTGGATGTCGTCCACCAAGATCAATTCCGCAGCCCGATAACGGTCTCGGAAGGCCTGCATGCCGTCCTTGCGGATCGCCTGGATCAGGTCATTGGTGAAGGTTTCAGTGGACACGTAAAACACCCGCGCCTGGGGATCGATCTCCAAGCGGTAATGGCCGATCGCCTGCATCAAATGGGTCTTGCCCAGGCCCACGCCGCCGCAGATGAACAGCGGATTGAACTCCCGACCCGGGGCCTCCGCCACCGCCAGGGCGGCGGCATGGGCCATGCGGCTGTTGGGGCCCACCACGAAACGGTTGAACAGGTAGCGGGGATTCAGGCCGGCGGCCGGGCGGCTCAGGCCCTGGGGCTGGGCCGATTCACCGGCTGGGGAGGCCTGGTTGGCGCGGGCCGGCTCCGCCGGCGCCCCCCAGTCGCCCGGCGTGGCGGGGGCTGCGGCGCTGGTCTCCTCCCCCACCTCCAAGCTCACCCGCACCGGCTCGCCCCAGAGGCTGCTGGCCAGTTGGCTGATCCGCTCGAGGTAGTGGCGACGCAGCCAGCTGACCGCAAAGCTGTTGGGGGCTTCCAGCGACAGTTCGCCCTGGCTGAACTGGCGGCAGCGGGCGGGGCGGATCCAGGTCTCGAAGGTGGGTTTGCTCAGGCTGGCCTGAAGTTCCTGCTTGACCTGGTTCCACAGTTCTTCCCCACCCTGCTGCACCGCCATCCAAGCTCCGTCCCTCGAATAGTAGGCATGCTGGGGTCGCCGCTCGCCGTTCCCGGCGACCCCGTGCCGCCGACTGTCGTGATCCCCTCGCCACCTTCTCCAGAACAAGCCCCTCCCGGTTCCGATCCGCAGCGTGATCTCCGCTGGCAAATGCTCGCCGCCATCACTCTGGCCTCAGGCCTGCTGCTGGGGGGGTGTTCCTTCAACCTGCCGACGCTCAGGCCCCAGGCCCCCAACCGCGTCAAGGTCAGCGACGCCGCCCCCATGCCCCCTCTACAGCCGGGACGCAACGTGATCGTGGATGCCGTGGACCGGGTTGGTCCAGCGGTGGTGCGGATCGACACGGTCCGGCGGGCCGTGAACCCGCTGGGGAACCTGTTCGGGGGTGGCCCAGCGATTCAGCAGCAGCAGGGCCAGGGCTCCGGCTTCATCACCCGCTCCGATGGTGTGGTGCTCACCAACGCCCATGTGGTCGAAGGGGCCAACGAGGTTCATGTCACCCTGCCGGATGGCCGCAGCTTCAGCGGCAAGGTGCTCGGAGCCGATCCCCTCACCGACGTGGCGGTGCTGAAAGTGGTAGCCGGGGGCTTACCCGTGGCGCCCTTGGGCGATTCCAGCAAGGTGCGCCCCGGCGAGTGGGCGATCGCCATCGGCAATCCCCTCGGTCTCGACAACACGGTGACCGCGGGCATCATCAGCGCGATCCAACGCACCAATGCCATCGGCGAAGGCCAGCGGGTGCCTTACATCCAGACGGATGCCGCCGTCAATCCCGGCAACAGTGGAGGCCCCTTGATCAATGACCGCGGTCAGGTGATCGGCATCAACACCGCCATCCGTCAGGCTCCCGGAGCTGGCCTGAGCTTCGCGATCCCGATCAACACCGCCACCCAAATCGCGGCCCAGATCCTGTCCCGCGGGTTTGCCAGCCATCCCTTCATCGGCGTCAGGCTGCAGACCCTCACCCCCCAGCTGGCCCGCGAAGTGAATGCCGCCACGAATGAATGCCAGCTGCCCGAGGTGAATGGCGTGGTGGTGGTGGAAGTGATGCCCAATGGCCCAGCGGCCCGGGCTGGGCTGAAGCCCTGCGACCTGATTGAGGCCGTGGCGGGCAGTGCGGTGCGCAACCCCTCGGAGATGCAGCTCGCTGTGGATCGCGGTCGCGTGGGCCAACCGCTGGAGCTGCGAATCCGCCGCGGCAATGCCAGCCAGACCCTCACGATCGTGCCGGCGGAACTGCCCCGACAAGGGTGAGCGGCGCCGCCGCCGCGCCCAACCACCGCCTGCAGGTGGTGGTGCTGGCCCGCTGGCCGGCACCGGGGCGCTGCAAGTC
>JBKCTK010000311.1:0-5285 GCA_046319055.1 Synechococcaceae cyanobacterium | reverse complement strand
GCTGAGACCATCGATGGTGGCGTAGTTGGTGTAGCCATCACCATTGAGATCGAAGCGGAGGTTGGCCTCTTCGCTGAGCAGCAAACTGGGGGAGAGGTAGTAACCCGCCTCGTAGGCGCCGCTGGCATTGAGGTTCCAGCGTGCCACCTCTTTGGTGGCGGACTTGCGCCAGTAGAAGGCATAGCCCGTGGCCGTGGCAGCGGCGGCCGTGGCGATCCAGCCCTGGCCTGGGTTGCGATCGGAGGCGTTGCCGTAGGGGTAAGTCACCTCAAACGGGGCATCAGCGCCGCTGCGCACCGCATACCCCTTACTGGTGCTACCGAGGTTGACGCCAGCGAGGGTGATGGCGCCCGCGCTGTAGTCATCGGCGATGCTCCGCAACAACACCGGCACCGAATCCGTGCCGGCCACCACGCTCACCAGGGGGTCCCCAACCGCGGCCGAGAAGCTCAGCTGCAGCTGGGTGCTGACCTGGCCATTGTCGCGTTGGTCGTTGTCCAGCGCCAGGGCCGTGGGAGCGGGGTCAGAGTGAGGAGACAGCGGGGCCAGAGCCGATAGAGGGGCCTGAGCAGAGACAGTGGGCTGGACGCTGGCATCCAGCAGCGCCACGCTCTGGCTGGAGAGCACGGCGCTGCTGTTAGCGCTGGCGCGCTGGCTGACCACCAGCTGCAGCTGATCCAGCCCGCCGCTCTCGCCGTTGGTGTCGGCCCGAAAGCGCAAGCTGGCGGATCCACCAGCAGCGCTGGGAATGAGTTCGAAACCCGACAGCACCGGCGGGGCCAAGGGGCGCTCAGCCGGCAGCGCCGCGGCGGCCGCCGGGCGGATCAGCAGATGCAGCGGCCGTTGGCCCCGGTCGGTGAGTTCCTCCACCTGCAGCGACAGGGAGCCCCCTCGCAATGCAGCCAAGGCAGCAATGTCGAGCGGCACCGTGATTTCCTGACGCGCCTCGCCCGCCTCCAGCACCACTAAACCGGCGATGGCGGTGTAATCGCGCCCCGGTTGGAAAAGGCTATTGGCCGAGGAGGAGGCATAGGCAATCACCTGGCGTTGGCGCGTGTCGCGCCGCTCTAGGGCGAAGCGGGCCAACGTCGCTCCCGGCATCGTTGTGAAGGCCGTGAGTTGCAGCCCCTGGCCGAAGCGGATTGTCGTGCCCTGGCTGGCGACAGGCGCGGCGGGCCCCGCCGGCGGCGTTCCCACCGTTGTGGCGGCCAGCGCGGCGGCGGCGTTGGCCTGGAAGCCCACGTGCGCGCTCAGCCAGTTGGGATCCGTGGGCTCGGGGTTGAGCACAAAAACCAGCGCGGGGCTGTCCGCGCTGGGCGTGGCCTGGGCCGAGCCGGCGGTGAAAGCATTCCAGAGCAGGCCCGCGAAGGCGGTATCGAAGTTGCTGTTGCGCTGGAACTCGCTGCTGAGCTCGATGCGGTCGTGGGCGTCGGGAGTGAGAAACAGGAAGCGATTGGCGTTAAAGGCATTGACGGCCTCCCGGTCAAAATACAGCGTGTTGGCGCCGTAATCAAGCGAGCTGATCAGCTCGAAACCCTGGAGCTTTGTGCCGACATAATATTCAGGCGAAGCAACGTTAAGGCGGAAGTCATAGGCCTGATTCAGTAAGCCCTCAAGCCGCAGCTGATCGAAGCCGCTGCCGGCGTCGATACGCAGGAAACGATTGTCAAGGATTGCCACCGTATCGTCTCCGTCGGCGGTGAGGATTACATCGGCCCCGCCATTGCTCTGGACCCGATCTGCTCCTTGGATGGTGTAGATAACATCCGCCAGCGGCGAGCCGGTGATCACGTCGTCTCCGGTGGTGCCTACCTGGGTGGCCAGGTTCCACCAGTCACCACCGAACAGGACGTATTGGTTGTTGACAGCCTTGGCGGGATCGCTGGGATCGGAGATGAGGCTGTCGGCAAATCCGTCGCCGTTGTTATCGATGCCGCCGTCGATCGAATAGCCGGCCAGGGATTGCTGGGCAGGGGCTGTGATCGTGGTATTGAGGACACCAGATTGGATCAAGGAGCCGAAACTAGGGCCGGTCCAGGATCCGATCAGAGTGCCCTGTTGCATCGCGACGCCCAAGCTGGTGGGGAACGGATACATCTGATCAAGAATGGTCTTATCTTTGCTCACTCCGGTTGTGATGTAGCTCGGTAGAGTGCTGATGTTGCCAACCTTGTGTGAGGGCTGTTCGCTCCAGGCTGCCGGGTCGCTGGGGAAGGCCTGCGTGGGCGCAAAAGCGCTGATATAGGGCGTCGAGTAATAGCTGATCGTCAGCGTACCAGATGGGCTTTGATAACTCGACGACTCTGAATCTGCGTGAGTCAGGTAGAGCTGTGCTTGATCCGTGGCCAGGCTGAGGCCATTGACGTCCTGAATCGAGGTGGTTTTCAGGCCATACACCGGAGTCGTTCCCCCCGGGGCGGTTCCCAGCGGCTCGGTGGCCAGCACCACCCCGATCGCGTCGGAGGGTTTCATGCTCTCGTAGGCCAGTACCGTTTGTCCCTGGAACACGGTGGCGGCGACGGGCCCCTGGGTATAAGCCGTTTGGCTCTGGCCGCCGCTGGCCTGCACCTGCAGCACGCTGGCAGCCCCGCCGAAGCGATTCGCGGCTTGATCCAAGCTGGCGCCCCAGGTGCTCAGGCCTCCCGCCTCGGGGTTGTTGCTGGAGGCGAGATAGATCTTCTGGCCGGTTTGGGGCACGCCCAGGGTGGTGTCTGGCGTCGCATCGCCGGGATAGATCAAGTTGAGCAGGCCATGGTTCACCAGCAATGTCGGGCTGATCAGCGTCTTGGCCGGGCTGCCGTTGACGCTGACCGTGTAGTCGTTCCAGGTCCATTGCGTCGGCTTGGTCTGTCGCTCCAGCACGTTGGTGTAGGAGATGTGGATCGCGCCGTTCTGATCGGCGTAGGCCACGAACAGGCGGCCGCCGTAAAAGGCCGCCGTAGGGGTGACGGCCGAGATCGTGCGGCCAGCGAGGGGGATCGCGCTGCTGGCCCAGCTGTCATCGGCGTTGCGGTAGCCGATCCAGAGCCCGTTCGCCAGGACCGAGCCACTGCTGCTACTGGTGGTGGGGTAAAGCTGATCCGCATTGCCGAGTTCATCCACCACCAGCTGCGCTGCGCTGGAAGACGGCGCCGTGGGCTGGCTGGTCGCCCCGACCGAGGCTGCGCTGAGGCTGCCGGGCTGAAAGGGAAGGATCGGATTGATCCAGACCTGCGGCGGCGGCAGGTAATCTTCGCTGCTGGTGCTGTTGAGATCGAAGACCTGGGCTTGGGTGTAGGGATTGAGCGGTGCCTTGAGGCGATCGAGCGAGAAGGTGTTGGTGCTGGGGTCCACGTCGAACAGGGCGCCATCGATCAGCAGCGGCTGAATGAACGAGGGACTGCCATCGGCCTTGGGCTTGTAGGCCGGGCCCTGGGGCACGAGAGCCAGCAGCACGTCGTCGAGGCCGTTGCCGTTGGCATCCGCGGCGGCGCGGATGTCCCAGAGCGTGTAGCCGAGTTCGCCGTTGGCGGTCTGGAAGCGCTCCAGGCCATCGGCGGCCAGCCCATCGGGCCGGCCATCGCCATTGAGGTCTCCGAAGCCGCTGGAGCGCAGCTGGGGCTTGCCCCAGAGGGCGGGGTTGGAGAGGCTTTGCGTGCTCTTTGCGGCTCCCTGGAACAGGGAGAACAGGGAGGCGGGATCGCTGGCGCTGGCCACGAAGTTGGCGAGGGTCTGGTGGGCGGCGTTGGTGCTGATCCGGCTGCGTTCGCCGAAGGCGGTGGCGGCGACCGTCAGCTGGGGCAGGCCGTCCAGGGCAGCGGCGGCGGTGGGGGCGGTGCTGGCGGGGTCGGCGTCGAGGGCGAAGGCCGGGGCCAGCTGGAGGGTTTGGCTGGTGGCGTTGGCATTGTTGGCGGCGGCGAGGGCGGCGCTGCTGACGGCTCCGCTCACCAGGCGCACCCCCGTCGGCAGCTGGGGCGTGGAGCCGCCTGGGCCTTGCTGCACGACGTTGGCGGCGGTGATGAGGACATCGGCGAGGCCGTCCCCGGTGAGGTCGCCCACCGGGGTGAGCGTCGAGCGGGTCTGCTCGGGGGTGAGCACTTGGGTGGGGGGGCGTGGGCTGGCCCAGGCGTTGGTGATCGACTCGTTGGCGCTGGAATCGATCGTTGAGACGAGCACCCGGTCGTTGCCGATCTGGGCGTAGAGGCTGTTGGCACCGTCGTAGCGGGCGACACTGTTCTCCGGCCTCTCCAACTCGCTGTAGGTGGAAAAACTCCAGCTGTTGCCGGAGCCGCTGCCCTGCTGCAGCGACACCACGTTCTTGCCGTCGACGACATCGCTATAGCTGAGCACCAGCCCCTTGCTGTTGGCCGTCAGGCCGACGCCGGTGTGTTGAGCGGCGCCGGCCTGGGGTACCCCATTGAGCAGGGTCCAGTTCGCATCGTCGACGCTGCCGGTGGTGAGATAGATGGTGTTGGACTTCGTGCCCGTATAGGTGCCGCCCTGATAGGCCAGATAGGTCTGCCCGTTCAGTCGGGTTGCCGCCAGCGGCCCAGAGGCGGTCTGGTTACCGTTGCTGTACTTGATCAGCGTGGAGGTGGTGAACTTATTTTGGTTGCCGGGATCCTTGGAGCTGGTGCTGAAGAGCTCGTTCTTGCCGGTGCCCACGTAATAGAGCGCCAACCGATCACCTTCATTCAGCAGAGTGGCGAACTCCGCCGTCTGGTTGGAGGCGCCGCTGATGCCGGCCCGCACAGGAATCTGGCTTGCCCACCTATTGTTGGCGGCATCTTCCAGCTTGGTGATGTTCAGCGAGTGAGCATTGTCCTGGCCGACGTAGACGAGATAAAGGCTGCCGTCGAAGGCGGCGATCGTCGGCGGCCGGTCGGAGGTCATGCCACTGGGCAGTTGCTGCCAGGCGCTCCAGGTGAGTCCGTTGTCGAAGCTGCGGTTCCAGTAGAGCTGTTTGATGCTGTCGGTGCTGCTCCAGCCGCGCACGGCGGAATAGAGCACGCCGTCGAGCGCGGCGAAGGAGGGTGCCCAGGGTGAGAGGCCGCCATTGGGCTGCTGCCAGCCGGGATCGAGCACCCCGAAGGTGACGGGATGGTCGGCGCCGGCCTGCTGCCGCACCAGCCAGCCGCCGTTGCCATCGGGGAGTTGCACGCGGGTGTTGAGCCAGGTGGACGCCGTGGTGAGAGCCATCTGGCCGCATGGCCGCACGCTGCTGTTTGGCTCCCAGGTGGGTGGCCGGCTGGGGCTGGCGTGCTGTCAGCCGGGCGGTCGTGGTGCTCTGGTGCTGTGGTGTGAGC
>JBKCTK010000310.1:0-1658 GCA_046319055.1 Synechococcaceae cyanobacterium | reverse complement strand
GGAGCCAGGGATTGGCGGTGGGCAGCTGCCGCCGCTGGCGCTCCACCTGGGCGGCGGCCTGATCGAGCAGGCTGCGCACTTCAGCCCGCAGGGCGGGCAGGGGCCGGGCTGGGGCCTGGGCATCGAGCACGGGGCCGCCGGCGCCGATCAGGCGCTGGCGCAACTCCTGGCCGCTGCTGGCGCTGGCCACCACTTGGCGCAGGGCTTGGAGGTTGGCGGTGGCGCGGGCGATCAGGGAGGCCTGGCTGCCGGCGCGCTGCTGTTGCTCACTGATGGCGGCCCAGGAGAGCAGGGGGATGAGCAGCAGAAAGCCGAGGGCCACCGCCACCGCGAGGCGGGCGGCGAGGCGGCTGCGGCGGCGCAGCTGGGGATCGGCGGGATCCAGCACGCGGGCCAGATGCAGCGCCCCCAGGCCGATCAGGGGGAAGGGGGAGGCATTGATCAGGGCCGCGCCAACCTTGAGCTGCCAGGCGGAATTGAGCAGCTGGATAGGAAAGAGCGATCCGGCCAGGATCGAGAGGTAGAGGGCCACGAGCACCAGGCCGGCCAACGACAGGCCGCGGGCGGGGAAGACGAGATCAGGCCCATCCGGGGAACGGGAAGCCATGGAAACGGGCGGAGCGGCGGGAAGGCGAGGGCCCCTGCCGCGCACCAGGCAGGCAGGGGGGCGACGGGCGACAGGGCGGGCTGGATCGATCAGCACGGGGTGCCGAGGAGCGGTGCGGCAGCCAGGCAACAAAAAGGCCCCACAGCAGGTGGGGCCAGGTAGAGACTGTGATCCAGGAAAGGTTTGATCCGGAGGGCGGCGGTAGAGGAAGCGGGCTAACTCACGCCTTCACTCCTCAGGCGGCTGGCAGCGAACCATTCAAACGGCGGCGCAGGCGGCGGCTGGCCTGGAAGGCCGCGGCGGCTCCGAGCAGGGGAAGCGGACCGGGTGCAGCGGTGGACGGTGGGCTATACGGGGCGAGAGAAGATGACGAGATAGTTCCGTCAGTTCCAGGCAGGTCAGTTCCAGTAGTAGTTATCGGATTAAATCCGCTAGTGGTGCCATTCATAATATATAAAAAATTACCCCCAGCAAAGTCAAATCCAATAGCTCCATATTTGCTTGTCAGGATTGGCGACGAAGTCGTTCCATTCCATTGGAACTTATTCTCAAGATTGCTGCTCAAGCCCGTAATGGTGTAGGGAGTTCCTCCTCGATTGTAGGTGCCAGAAACACCAGTGATTGTATAGGTGGTTCCAGCGGTTGGAACCACATCTGCGGTGGTGAATGTGCCCGAGCCGGATTGGCTATCAGTGGCCGCAAAAGACCAATTCCAGGTGGTCACAGCCAGGGCATTGCTGGGAGCCAAGGCAACACCAAGGGTCACGGCCGCTGCGCAGGTCTTGACGAGGTTAATGGCGGCTTTGACAGACACAGACATGGTGCATTTGTGAGTAACCCGGGCAATTGGAACGCATGCAGTGTTGAGCGCGGGGGGGGGGGGGGGGGACGCTTTTTCAATTTGCCCGGATTGGAAGCGGAGGCAGGCGAGATGCGGGAACTGCTTGGCTCCCGCTCGGCCGGCAACCTGTGCCGGGCCGACACGGCTCCGCCTCTGCCGCCATCGGCTGGGGCAGTGCTTGGCGATGGGCTGGGCTGATCAACCGTGATT
>JBKCTK010000309.1:0-3525 GCA_046319055.1 Synechococcaceae cyanobacterium | reverse complement strand
TGGGGCGCGACGATGCGCACGCTGCCATCGGCCTGGATCAACAGGTGGCTGTCGCCGGCGAGGGCGTCGAAGGCCTGCTGACGCTGAAGTTCGGTGCTGGGCCGCACCGCGGCGGCCCGTTGCGCCACCAGTTCGTCGCCCCCTTCCACCAACCGGGTGCGGCGTGGCGTGGCGAAGCGTTTGCGCAGGGCCTTGAGCTCGGCCACCATCGCGTCCAACAGGGTGTCGCGATCGTCGAGCAGATGGCGTAGCCGGGCCCGCTCTTCCCGTAGATCCTCCGCTTCCTTGCGCAGGCTTTCCTGCTCCAGGCTGGTGAGGCGCCGCAACGGCATGGCCAGCACCGCATCGGCCTGCCGTTCGCTCAAATCAAACTGCACCTGCAGCGCCGCCCGGGCGCTGGCCGCATCGGCGGCCGCCGTGATCAGGTCGATCACCTGGCGCAGGGCGCTGAGCGCCTTAATCAGGCCCTCCACCACCTCCAACCGCTCCTCGCAGCGCTGCAGCGCATGGCGGGTGCGGCGGATCAGCGTGCGTTCGCGGTAGTCGAGGAACTCCTGCAACAGCCGCCGCAGGGTGAGCTGCACCGGCTGGCCATTGACCAGGGCCAGCATGATCGCTCCGAAGTTGGATTGCAGCGCCGTGCGGCGCTGCAGATCGGTCAGCACCGTTTCCGCGTTGGCGTCCCGGCGCAGCTCAATCACCACCCGCATCCCTTCGCGATCGCTTTCATCGCGGATGTCGGCGATGCCGCCGATCTTGCCGTCGTTCACCTGTTCCGCCAGCTTTTCGATCCAGCCGGCTTTGCTGAGTTGGTACGGCAGTTCGGTAATGATCACAGCGTTGCGGCGGTGGCGGCCCTTGCCGGGTTGCACCTCCTCGATATGGGCGACGCCGCGCATGGGAATGCTGCCGCGGCCACTCAAGTAGGTCTCGCGGATGCCAGTGCCGATCAGCACCTCGCCGCCGGTGGGAAAGTCGGGCCCGGGCACCAGCTCCAGCAGCTTTTCGTCGCTGAGGTCGGGTTTGCGGATCAGGGCGATCAGGGCATCCACCACCTCGCCGAGGTTGTGGGGGGGGATGCTGGTCGCCATGCCGACGGCGATGCCGGTGCAACCGTTCAGCAACAGGAACGGCAACTGGGCCGGCAGCACGGTGGGCTCCTGCTGGGAGCCGTCGAAGTTCGGGGCGAAATCGACGGTGTCGTCGCCGATCTCATCGAGCATCCCCTGGTTGGCGATCGGCGCCAGCCGCGTTTCGGTGTAGCGCATGGCCGCCGGTGGATCGTCGTCCACCGAGCCGAAGTTGCCATGGCCATCCAGCAGCGGGTGGCGGCTGGCGAAGGTCTGAACCAGCCGCACCAGGGCGTCATAGACCGCCTGATCGCCGTGGGGGTGATATTTGCCCAGCACATCCCCGACGACGCGGGCGCATTTGCGATATGGCCGATCCGGGGTTAGCCCCAGTTCGTGCATGGCGTAGAGGATGCGCCGCTGCACGGGCTTGAGGCCGTCGCGCACGTCCGGCAGGGCCCGACCCACGATCACGCTCATCGCGTATTCGAGGTAAGAGCGCTGCATCTCCTGATGCAGGCCGATCGGCTCGATCCGTTCGGGGCGTTGCCTGTCGCGCTCCTCGGGCATCCGGATCGGGGTTCGGGCGTTACTGGCGGCTCAGCCTACAGAGCACGGTCAGCCGCGACCGCGCCAACGGTCTCAAATCCGTTTGTCGTCGCTGCCGGTGGCATTGGCCATCGCCCGCTCCACGGCCGCTTTCAGCTCCGGCTGTCCCAGTAGATCGCGGGCGGCGCCGCGCAGCTTGGTGCCCCAGAGCTGCTCCTTCTGATAGTTGTCGAGCACGTAGTTGGGTTCATCGGCCAGGGCCGATTCGGCCAGCCTGAGCGCTTCGGGCCGGCCAGCCTCGGAGCTTTTCAACAGCGCCGCGCCGAGGGCCAGGGAGGTTTCGGCGATCCCTGGCTTGAGCTTCAGCACGCGTCGCCAGCGTTCGATCGCCTGCTGGGGCTTGCCGGATTCGAACAGCACGATGCCCTGATTGTTGATGGCTTCCCAGAAGTCCTTGCGCAGCCCAGCCGCCCGCTCGAACGAGCTCAAGGCCGTGGCGTTCTGACCGAGGAGCAGCTGGGCGTTGCCGAGGTCGAAGTAGGCGCCGGCGTTTCGGGGATCCAGCTCCAGGCCGCGGCGCAGCAGATCGATCGCCTCAGCGGGCTTGCCTTTGCGCAGCGCCAGGGACCCTTCGGCGAACCAGATGCCGGGGTTGTTCGGGTCGAGTTTCTTGGCCTGACTGAGGGCGAACAGGGCCTTGTCGATGCGGTTGCTACGCAGCTGGGCTTCGGCTAGCAGCACCCAGCCGCGGGGATCATCGGGCAGCAACCGCACTGTGAGCTCGGCCAAACGTCCCGCCTCCTCCGCCTGGCCGAAGCGGAGCAACCGGGCAGATGCCTGGGCGATACCCAACCCGGCGGCCTCCAGATCCTTGCTATCAGGCATGTAGACGTAGGGCACCAAGGCCCGGGCCGGCAGCGCCGCCGTTAGCGCCAGGCTGGCCGCCAGCCCGGCGGCCGCCAGAGGTGTGGCGATCGGTCGGATGCCCCCGGAGCACAAGGGGAACGAGACCTGCCGCAGCCGGGCCGGAAGCTCCCGGTGCCATCGCCCCGCTGCCCAGATGAACCCCGTCAACCCAGTGAGGGAGCGCCGACCCACAGAAAATCCATACACTTACTCCCCACCCTAGGGATTGGCGTGACAGTCACCCCGCGCCGCCTTCTTCGGCGGCGTTGACGGCCGCCTCAATGTTTCGCCGCCACATCCAGGGCCGGATTCGTCGCAGTGCTGAAGCCCTCAGGCGCTCGTCCCACTCAGCATCGCTCCAAGCCAGGGCCGTCTCCGCCCGCAAGGAGAGCCACCAGGCCCGCGGCTGCACCGCTGGATCCCCGCTCGCCGGAAGGGGTTCACGGTTCCAGGGGCAGACCTCCTGACAGATGTCACACCCCGCTACCCAACCGCTGAGCTTGGCGGCGATCGCCGCTGGCAACCGCGGCGCACGATTTTCGATGGTGTGATAAGCGATGCAGCGCCGGGCATCGACCACGAACGGTTCGACGATGGCGCCGGTGGGGCAAGCGTCGAGGCAGCGGGTGCATCGCCCGCATTGCGGACTGCTGGGCCGATCTGGCGGTAGATCCAAGTTGGTGAGCAGATGGCCGATCAGCAGCCAAGAGCCGCGGCGGCGATCGATCAGGTTGCCGTGCTTGCCGATCCAACCCAGACCGGCTTGCTCCGCCCAGGCCTTGTCCAGCAGGGGAGCGCTGTCCACGCAGGCCCGCCAGTGCACCCCGGGGGCGCGGCTCTCCAGCCACCGCCCCAGGCGTCGCAGCCTTTGGTCGATCACCCGGTGGTAATCGCGGCCCCAGCCGTAGCGAGCCACCGCCAAGGCCCCCGGCTGGCGCCGCTCGGCGACGTGGTATGGCAGGGCAACGGCCAGGAGCGAGCGCACCCCAGGCAGCAGTGC
>JBKCTK010000308.1:0-8455 GCA_046319055.1 Synechococcaceae cyanobacterium | reverse complement strand
CCACCAGGCCCACCGCTGAGGTGGAGCGGTACAGCTTTGACGCGGGATTGGCCACGGAAAAACAGCGTCTATGGAAAGTCCTGAGCCTGGCCCAAACTACGGCTGGAACCGCGAAGGGAGAGCCCAACACGGGGTGCCCGCCCAGGTCAGCAGCCCAACTGCGGCCAAGCACCAGGCGCAGGAACTCCGCGAATATATGTTGGCCGCGGCAGTTCACAAAATGTGCCGCCACCTTGAAGTCGTCCACCACGTCCTTGACGAACGGGGTCGCAAATACCGACCGGTTGGCGTGCAGCGCGACCGTCTTGAAGTGGACCCCGGGTTCCAGCACCGTCACGGGCGGGGCCTTGGCGTCCGGGGCCGATTCCCCTCCGTCACCGCCGGCGGCGATGGGACGTGGGAGGACGACCGTGGCGTGGGAGTATGCCGCCAGAGCCAGCGCCTCCACTGCGCAGGACAGTCTGGACGTGGCGTACGGGAAGAGGTGCGCTGGTGAGGCACTGAACAGGTGGGTTTGCCAGAGAACCCAGACGTGTCCCCCAAGCAGCGGGTCCTGCCCGGGTGCGGTCATGAGCACCACAACACGCGGGGCATGGGTGTCCTCTGGGGAAGCGCCGGCAGGTGACCGCCATGCAAGCACCCGCGCCCACTCCCGCCCCAGGTCTGGCGTCACAGCCAGGGACTCGTCCCGAATGCGGCTGTGGCTGGGGAGGGCACTCGGGGCAGTGGCAGCGGCGGGGGCAGCGGATGGGGCCCGGGCCGCGAGCCGACTCACTGCTGCTGCCGCGGCTGCCTTGGCCCTCTCCACGTCGTCCACGGTCTGGCGAGGGGGGGGCACAGCGGAAACCCCCGCCTGCAGCCGTTGCTGGCGGCGAGCGGTGCGGAGGAGGGACGAGTAGGTGCGTCGGCCGCGGTGCCCGGGGCCAACGGCAGCCCCTGCCCCTGCCCCTGCCCCTGCCCCTGCACCGGCAGCGTCTCCAGCACCAGCACCAGCACCCGCGGCAGCACCCGCGGCAGCACCAGCACCAGCACCCGCGGCAGCACCAGCAAGGGGACCTGCACCGGCTCCCGCACGGGAACCAGCACCGGCACGGACACCAGCACGACCCTTAGCACGGGCGCGTGGCTGCTTGGTCGCATCAGCACCACTGGTGGGTGGGACGGGGACCGGGACCCCACCGCACACACAGCCACGTGCGCACCGCCTCCCGCCTGTACAAAGAGTGCGAGAAGGGCGTGGGCCCGTCCCCACACCTGCTCCAGCACCAGCACCAGCACCAGCACCAGCACCAGCACCAGCACCAGCAGAAAATATAGGGAATCGCAGCGAAACCCTGATCCCCGACGTGGTTGAGGAACCCGAACTCATCGAGGTTCACCAGTCTGACCCCCTCCTGGCAGAGGAGGTGGAACTCCTGGAGCCCTCCGCGCTACAGCCCTCGGAGATGGAGGCCCTGGTGGAAGCGGCGGAAACCGAACAGATTGCCGCTTCAGGATTTCAAGAAGAATGGCCCGCAGATGACGAGCCCGATCCGGATTCGGATCTGATCGCGTGTCTGCGAGTGGTGCGGCTCCCCTGATCCTGATCAGCAAAAAAGCTCCGCAGAGCCAACGATCACGGGCTGAGGAATGCTGACTAGCACTCATGAGCGCCAACAGGCGAGGCGCCGGAAGCCCGTTCTTGCCAGGCGTGAGAACACATTCCTCTGATGAGGAGCTTTGTTGATGATCAGGCCCCTGATTGGATGGGGAGCCGCTTGGTTGGCCTGTGGACCGCCTGCGTTGGCCTGCGGCCCGGGGTTCAGGTCAGCCGGCCAGGGCAGCTGAGCGGCGGCGGCGCGTGCGTCCGCTGGGCTCGGAATCCTCGGCCGGAGCCACGGGAGGCTTGCCTTGCGCCTGGGGTCGGTCCTGGCGGTGCTCTGGCCTCGGCACCGCAACCTGAGCGTGGGCACGGGCCTGATCGGAGCGCTCCCGAGGGGCGGGGCGTTGATCCGGCTCGGCCTCGGTGCGCCCTTTGTACGCCGGGGTGCCCGCGGGAGCGGGTTGAACCAGGCAAATGATCAGCGGCTCAACCTGAAGCTCGCGGCGCAGCCGGCGCTGCAAGCCGATCTCGATCTCCCGCTGCAGGCCCACCCAGTCGACCTCCGGAGCCTTGCCACCGGTGTTCCGGGCCAACTGGTTCCAACGGTTTTCCAGCACCCAGCCAATCTCCCGCTCCGCCCAAACGGAGAGGCGACGGGGGTCGGCGGTGGTGACGACGCCGCGAAGGTTGGCGCGGGGGGGAGCGACCATCACGCCATCGGTACTGATCACGGTAAGCAAGGTGATCACGCCATCCTCGGCGAGCTGTTGACGCTCTTTGAGCACCCTGGCGTCAACGATGCCGTTGCGGGAGGCATCCAGCAACTCAATGCCTGCCTTGACGGGTTCACCCTTGCGAATGCTGTCAGGGGTGACTTCCACCACATCGCCATTGTCAACGATCAAGATGTTGTCCGCCGGCACGCCCATCGACTGGGCCGTGCGCGAATGGCAGTCCAACATGCGGTGCTCCCCATGCACCGGCACAAAGAAGCCCGGACGTGTCTGTGCCAGCATTAATTTCTGGTCTTCCTGGCTGCCATGGCCAGAAACGTGGATACCTTCACCCTTGCCATAGATCACCCGTGCCCCCAGCATCATCAGGCGGTCAATTGTATTGACCACGGAGATCGTGTTTCCGGGAATCGGACTGGCGGAAAAGATGATGGTATCGGTGTTCTTCACCTGAACCTGGGGATGCTCACCGCGAGAGATGCGACTCAGGGCGGCTAAAGGTTCGCCCTGGCTGCCGGTCATCAGCAACAGGGTTTCGCGATCGGGCATGTCCCGGATCTGCTTGATCGGTACAAATAGGTCGTCGGGACAACGCATGTAGCCCAATTCTCGGGCCTTAGCGATCACATTGACCATCGAGCGACCCAGCAGGCCGACCTTGCGCCCATGCTTCAGAGCCAGCTCCAGAATCATCGAAACTCGATGCACCGAACTGGCGAAGGTGGTGATGATCACACGGCCTTCGGCTTGGGCGAAGTGACGATCGAGATTCGGATAGACGGAACGCTCCGGGGGCGTGAAACCGGGCAACTCAGCATTGGTTGAGTCGCTGAAGAGACAGATCACTCCACGTTCGCCGTATTCCGCCAATCGATGCAAATCAAAGTGCTCACCATCCACAGGGGTGTGGTCAAATTTAAAATCCCCGGTGAACACAACAACACCCACAGGCGTTGTCACAGCCAAGGAAAAACTATCCGCAATTGAGTGCGTGTTGCGGATAAACTCAACTGAGAAATGCTGGCCAATCTTGACGACATCGCGGGGACTGACGGTTTCAATCGTGGTTCGTCCTGTCACGCCCGCCTCCTCCATCTTTCCCTGCAGCATGGACATCGCAAGCCGCGGCCCATAAATCACAGGTATGTTGAAGTTCTTGAGGTGATGGGGGATGCCGCCGATGTGATCTTCATGACCATGGGTCACGATCATGCCGCGAATTCGCTTCTGGTTCTCGCGCAGATAACTGGTATCCGGCAACACGACATTAACGCCATGCATGCCATCGCTCGGGAACGCCAGGCCGGCATCCACAAGCATGATGTCATCTCCGTATTCGAAAACACACGTGTTCTTACCAATTTCGTGGAGGCCACCCAGCGGGATGACGCGCAGGGCTGCTGGCTTGCCAGCATTTCCTTTAGATCCGTTTTGATTGGTCATTCAAGTTTGTTGAGGGGGGAAAAGATTGGGTCGATCTTGCGGAGCAGGGGATCCCGAAGGAATCGGGATAGGCCATGGCGTCAGGTAGGACGCAGGGCTGCAAGAATGGAGTTGAGTCGTTCGCGCACATCATCTGGGGCTGCCACCAGCGGAAGTCTTGGCACACCAACCGGCCAGCCCATGATCTCCAGGGCCGCTTTGACGGGGATGGGATTGGTGGCGCTGAACAGGGCTTTGAACAACGGCATCAGCTGCTCGTGCAGAGCCAGGGCTGTGACGATGTCTCCCCCCAAAAACGCCTGGATCAGGTCGCTGATCTCGGCACAGACCAGATGGCTGGCCACACTCACCACACCCACCGCACCGACCGACAGCATCGGCAGAAGTAGGGCGTCATCGCCAGAGTAAATGGCCAGACGATCACCGCAGTGGGCGCGCAGACGGGTGACCTCTTCGGTGGTACCGCTAGCGGCCTTGAAACTCACGACGCTGGGGAGGTCGAGCAAGCGTGCAACGGTCTCCGCAGCCAGACTGCAACCGGTGCGGCCTGGGATGTTGTAGAGCATCAGCGGCAATTCCGGTGCGGCCTGGGCCACGGCCCGGAAATGGGCTTCAAGACCTTCCTGGGGCGGTTTGTTGTAATAAGGGACCACGACCAGCGCCCCATCGGCGCCCAACCGGGCCGCGGCTCGGGTGGCTTCCGCGGACTCAGCGGTGCAATTGCTGCCGGTGCCAGCCAGCAGGCAAGCCCGCTGACCGACCGCCTCACGCACCGCCTGGAACAGCCGATGCTGTTCGTCCATACTGAGGGTGGGCGATTCACCGGTGGTGCCGCAAATCACCAGGCCTTCGCTGCCCTGATCAACCAGATGCACCGCCAGTTCGGCAGCCAGGTTGAGATTGACCGCACCATCGGCCTGGAACGGGGTGACGAGGGCCGTGAGCAACCGTCCGAAGGGAGGCTGATGGGAAGGCAGCCGGGTCGGGCTCACGGGGTGCCTCCGGCGATCAGCAATTCGGCGATCTGAATGGCGTTGAGTGCGGCCCCTTTGCGGATCTGGTCGCCGCAGAGCCAAAGCTCCAACGCCCGGGGCTCGCTGAGGTCCTGGCGGATCCTGCCCACCGCCACCGGGTCCCGCCCGGTCACATCGATGGGCATCGGGAAGCGGTTGGCCCCAAAGTCCTCCAGCAACTCCACGCCGGGGGCCGCCGCCAGCAGCTGGCGCGCCTCTTCCACAGGGAAGGGCTCCTCGAACTCGATATTGACGGCCTCCGAATGGGCTCGCAGCACCGGCACCCGTACACAGGTGGCGCTAAGACGGAGCGAGGGCAGCTCCATGATCTTGCGGGTCTCGTTCAGCATCTTCAGCTCCTCTTCGCAGTACCCGTTCGGCTGCAGGGGAGAATTGTGCAAAAACAAGTTGAAAGCCAAGGAATAGGGGAGAACAGAACTCTCCGGTTGACCGCCCTCCAGCACGATGCGACTGAGCTGCCGCAACTCGTCCATCGCCCGAGCTCCGGCGCCGCTCGCGGACTGGTAGGTGCTCACCACCACCCGCCGGATCGGCCGCCGCGCCGCCAGTGGGGCGAGCGCCACCGTGAGCAGAATCGTGGTGCAGTTGGGGTTGGCGATGATTCCCCGGTGCCCCAAGGCGGCCGCGGGATTGACCTCCGGAACCACCAGCGGCACGTCCGGATCGAGCCGGAAGGCGCTGGAGTTGTCGATCACCACAGCGCCAGCCGCCGTAGCCTGAGGGGCCCACTCCCGGGACACAGACCCCCCGGCCGAGGCCAGCACCAGGTCGACATTGTCGAAGGCCTGCTGGTCGACAGGGCGCACCCGCAGTTGTTCCCCCTGCCACGCAAGCTCCTGACCCGCCGAGCGGGCTGAGGCGAGGGGGATCAGCTCCGCCACCGGGAAGCGTCGTTCCTCCAGCAAGCTCAACAACTCCTGGCCAACGGCACCGGTGGCCCCGAGCACGGCGACCCGCAGGGGCCGTCGCGGCAGGGGACCCCTGGGGTGGGCGGCCGGCGAAGGAGTGGTGATGGCGGGGACGGTCAAGGGGAGGCGGTTGGGTAAGGCGATCGGGGGAAACGGTGGGGCCTGGGGAAGGAAATGTCGACCAGTGGATGGGGGCTTGCCCCGAAACCAACGGCGGACCGTTGGCGCCCATGGGGTGAGCTCGAAACCGTGAGATCACTGGGTGGGTCATTCCCCATAAGAGGAGGAACCCTGAAGCTCAGGCGAACCCTTGGCACTCCCGTGGAAGACTCCTGCGGAATGGGCTCCCTGAGACCTGGCGGATATATCGCGCTTTGCTCGTCAAGGGCACGATACGCGCTCAAGGTGCGAAACCGCCACTTTCTAGGATCGGATGCTGCCCTTTCGTCCGCCCCCACCCGCCCATGTGTTCCGCCACCAGCCCTGCCAGCACGGCCTCCAACCCCATCGGCCAGGGCGACAGCGGCGGGGAACGCACCGGCACGGAGCTCGAGGTGACCACCAGCGCCCTCCCCGGCAGCCGCCTGGCCCTGGCGTTAACGGTGTCCGGCGGGCGCTGCCAGTCGACCTACGACGCCGCGGTGGAGAAGCTCAGCCGCAGCGTGCGATTGCCGGGCTTTCGCCCGGGCAAGGTGCCCCGCCAGGTGTTGCTGAACCAGATCGGCACCCCGCGCATCCGGGCCACGGCCCTGGAAGACCTTGTCGATCGCGCCTACCGGGATGCCCTCGCCCAAACCGGCGTGGATCCGCTCAGCCGCCCCGAACTCGAGGAGGGTTTCGAGACGCTTCTGAGCCGCTTCCATCCGGGCAGCCCACTGGAGTTCACCCTGCGGATCGATGTGCGTCCGACCCCTCGCTTGAAAACAACCCGGGGGCTCAGCGCCGAAGTGGAAGCCCTGGCCTTTGACCCCGAGCACGTCGAGGCCATGATCGAACAGTCGCGCCGCCGGCTGGCCACCCTCGTGCCCGTGGAAGGTCGGCCCGCTGCCCTGGGTGACGTGGTGCAGATCGCCTTCGAGGGTCGCTTCAGCGACACCGGCGAAGCGATCGAGCGGGGGAGCAGCGACGGCATGGAGGTCGACCTCGAAGAAGGCCGAATGATCCCTGGCTTCATCGAGGGGATCATCGGCATGAGCATCGACGAAACCCGGGAGGTGACCTGCAGCTTCCCCGAGTCCTATCCCCAGGAGGATGCCGCTGGGCGCCCAGCCAGCTTCACCATCACCCTCAAGGAGCTCAAGACCCGCGAGCTCCCGTCTCTGGATGACGACTTCGCCCAGCAGGCCAGCGACAAATCCAGCCTGGCGGAGCTGCGGGCCGACCTGGAGAGCCACCTGCGCAAAGACCTGGAGCGGCGCCAGAAGGCCAATCGGCGCGATGCCCTGTTGCGGGCCCTGGTCGAACAGCTGGAGGTGGAGCTGCCCGAAAGCCTTATTCAGGAGGAGATGCGGGCTGTGGTCGAGCAGACCGCAAGCCAGCTGGCTGAGCAGGGGCTGGATGTGCGCAAGTTGCTCACCCCCGACCTGGTGCGCAGCCTGCTGGACACCTCCAGGCCCGAAGCCGAAGAACGGCTCCAGGCCCGCTTGGCTCTGGAAGCTCTGGCCGACGCCGAGGCCATCGCGGTGGAGCCCAGCGCGGTGGAGGCCCGGGTGCGCGAACTCAGCCGTGAGCTAAGCATCGCCGGAAACCGCTTCGACCCCCAGCTGCTGCGCGAGGCGGTGGAGGAGGAGCTGCTGCGGGAGGCGTTGCTGGCCTGGCTGGAGGAGAACAGCAGCATCAGCGACAAGGTCGCTTCCCCAGCCACCGAAGCCTCCACCACAGCGCCTTCCGCGCCGACCGGCCAGGAACCCCAAGCCTCCCCAGCCGCTGAACCAGAGGCGGCCCCCAGCGGCACCAGCCCCGCCGAGGCAACAGCAGCAGCAACAGCGGCACCGGCCGCGGTTCCCGCCGCTTCACCCAGCCCCACCAAGCCGGCACGCCGAGGCGCCAAGCCGGTGGCCAGCGAGGAGGATGACAGCGACACCTCGGCCTGACGGCCCCGCCCCGGCAGCGTCGGGGCGGTTCCCCAATAGATTGCTCCCATCCGTGACCAGCCCTACACCCGCGTGATCGAGGCCTTTCCGCTTCAAGTCCCCTCCGGATTCCCGGAGCATGGGCCGGCTGCCACGCCCCATGCCCTGAGCCGCCATCCAGTTCACAGTCGCTGGAGAGGCGGTTCCCCTTGGAACGCCATCAGCGCCAAGCCCATGGCCAGCCCGGGGATCCTGCCCACCGTGGTCGAGCAATCGGGCCGGGGCGAGCGGGCCTTCGACATCTACTCGCGCCTGCTGCGGGAGCGCATCATCTTTCTGGGCACCGGGATTGACGACCAGGTGGCCGATTCGCTGGTGGCCCAGCTGCTCTTCCTCGAAGCGGAGGATCCAGACAAGGACATCCAGGTCTACATCAACTCCCCGGGCGGCTCGGTGACCGCCGGCTTGGCCATCTACGACACCATGTGCCAGGTGGCCCCCGATGTGGTGACCATCTGTTATGGCCTCGCCGCCAGCATGGGGGCTTTCCTGCTCTCCGGCGGCACCCGAGGCAAGCGCCTCGCCCTGCCCAACGCCCGCATCATGATTCACCAGCCCCTGGGGGGAGCCCAGGGCCAAGCGATCGACATTGAGATCCAGGCCCGGGAGATCCTTTATCTGA
>JBKCTK010000307.1:0-776 GCA_046319055.1 Synechococcaceae cyanobacterium | reverse complement strand
TCAACACAGGCACCACATTGGGATTAACGGTGAGCCTGGCAAATTGCGCCTCGCTGAGCACGCCGCTGAGGTCAACAAGGGCGGTGTCCCGCGCAGCGATCACCCTCACGGCGGCGCTGGACATCCCAGTGAGGGGCACGGTCATCCCCCGGAGCGGCCGGGCCACTTGCCGGCGCCCATCGGGCAGGCTCACCCACAGATCCTGCGGTTCGGCAAAGTCGATCCGGCCCACCTGGGCCAGGGCCACCGCCTGGCTCTGGCTGGCTGCCGCCAGGGTGAGCGCCGTGGGGCTGAAGCGCACCAGCCGGCCGCTCAAGGATCCCCCCTGCTTCAGCCGCACGGTGGCGGTGGGGGGCAGGGCCACCGGCCAGGCGGAGCGGCGCGGGGCCAACGCCGGCGGACGCTGGGCCAGGGCCGCGGGCGGTGGCGCCAAGGGAGAAAACGCCAGAGGCCCAACAGCCAAAACCCCGAAAGCCAAAAAACCAAGCGCCATCGGCCCAACAGCCCTCTGCTCAACAGCCCTCTGCTCGACAGCCAGTGGCCCGAGCACCCGGACACGTCTGCCCAACAGCAACAAGGGTCCCAGGGGCGGCGTGGCACGCTCGGCCGGAAGCGTAGCGACGGTCAACCTCCCTGGCTCGGGCTGAGCAGGATCAGCCGATCGCCCTTGCCGCCCTCGGGAAAGAGCAGCACCGGCGGGGCCCTGCCGCCCGCATCCGCCGCCCGCAGGGTCGGGATCACCCACAGCTGGCCGCCGGCGTCGTTGAGCAACCGCC
>JBKCTK010000306.1:0-2627 GCA_046319055.1 Synechococcaceae cyanobacterium | reverse complement strand
GCCTTACACCGTGGTGCTGTTCGATGAAATCGAGAAAGCCCACCCCGATGTGTTCAACCTGCTGTTGCAGTTGCTTGAAGATGGCCGGCTCACCGATTCCAAGGGTCGCACGGTGGATTTCAAGAACACCCTGATCATCATGACCTCGAATATCGGCTCGAAGGTGATCGAAAAAGGCGGCGGCGGCCTCGGCTTCGAGTTCGGCGGGGGTGATGCGGAGGAAACCCAGTACAACCGTATCCGCTCGCTGGTGAATGAGGAGCTGAAGCAATACTTCCGCCCCGAATTCCTCAACCGTCTCGACGAGATCATCGTCTTCCGGCAGCTCACCCGCGAGGAGGTCAAGGAGATTTCCGAGATCATGCTTAAGGAGGTCTTCGGCCGCATGGCCGAGAAGGGCATCACCCTGTCCGTCACCGAGGCCTTCAAGGAGCGGCTCGTGGATGAGGGCTACAACCCCAGCTACGGAGCTCGCCCCTTGCGTCGCGCCGTGATGCGCCTGCTGGAGGATTCCCTCGCCGAGGAATTCCTGAGCGGCCGGCTCGGTGAGGGCGACGCCGCCTTGGTGGATGTGGATGACGACAAACAGGTGGTGATTCGCAAGCAAGCCACCTTGCCGTCCATCCCGGAACTGGCTGGCGCCGGGGCCTAAGCGGCGCCATTTCAAGCCACGCACAGCTCTCTGATTTGCTCTGCAACCCGGCGTTCGCGCCGGGTTTTTTTGTGCCTTGAACCCATCGGCCAGCAGCGCTGGCGACCAAGATCTGGCGCGATGCCGCCCATGGATTGGGTAGCTTGAGGCAACGCGTGGTGCAATCCGCCATGGTCTCCGGAGAACTCCCCTGCCTGCCCCAGCTGCAGGCGATTGCGCCTCGGCAGGTGTTGCGGGGAGCCGGGGCCTGGCAGCAGGCGTTGCCCTGCCTGGGGGGCCTGCTACAACGTCCGCTGCTGCTGGGCCGCAGCACAGCCACCGCCCGGATTCGCCAAGGGTTGCTGAACGATCTCAAGGCGGCGGGGCTCCAGCCCACGCCAGCCCAGCTGCGCTTCGACTGCTGCGAGCAGGATTTGGCGGAGCTGGAGGCGCGCGTGGGCCAGAGCGGTTGCGATGGGGTGATCGCCTGCGGCGGCGGCAAAGTGCTGGATGCCGGCAAGTTGCTGGCAGATCGGCTGCGGCTCCCCTGCGTGACCGTGCCCACCAGTGCCGCCACCTGCGCCGGCTGGACGGCGTTGGCCAATGTGTACAGCCCCGAGGGGGCTTACATCCGGGATGTCGCCCTGGCCCGCTGCCCGGAGCTGCTGGTGTTCGACCACGACCTGGTGCGTCAGGCACCGGCCCACACCCTGGCCAGCGGCGTGGCCGATGCCATGGCCAAGTGGTACGAGGCCTCGGTAGCCAGCGGCAACAGTGGCGATGGATTGGTGCAGCAGGCGGTGCAAATGGCGCGGGTGCTGCGGGATCAGCTGCTCCTGGATGCCGCCGCCGCCCTGAAGGACCAGGACGGGGAAGCCTGGGTGCGGGTGGCGGAGGGCTGCGCCCTCTCCGCCGGGGTGATCGGTGGCATCGGCGGCGCCCGTTGCCGCACCGTGGCCGCCCATGCAGTGCACAACGGTCTCACCCAGCTGGAGGCCAGCCATGGCCGCCTGCATGGCGAGAAGGTGGGCTTTGGCATCCTGGTTCAGCTGCGGCTGGAGGAACAGCTGATGGGTAGCGGCCTGGCCGGCCAGGCCCGCCGCCAGCTGGTGCCGTTCTTCCAGCAGCTGGGGCTGCCGGTGAATTTGAAGGAGCTGGGCTTGGCGGATGCCAGCCTGCGGGACCTGGAGGCGGTGGCCCGCTTCGCCTGTCGGCCGGGCTCCGACCTGCACCAGCTGCCATTCGCCGTTTCGGTGCCGGAGCTGCTGGCGGCCCTGGTCAGCACCGCCGCTGAGCTGAAACCGGCATGAGCGCCGCGACCGGGTCCGCCAACAGCAAGGCCTTACCGGGCGACTGGCAGGCCGGGGCGACGCTGTTGCAGCAGGCCGCCGCCACGCTGCAGGATCCCCTCGGCCGCGACCTCGCCGCCGCGACGCAGTGGTGGCAGCTGCCCGGGCTGGCCGGAGAACGCCGCTGGCCGGTGGCGGTGCTCGGTGAAGGACCACCGCTGCTGTTGTTGCACGGCTTCGATAGCTCGCTGCTGGAGTTCCGGCGGCTGGCACCGCTGCTGGCGGCCGAGCACCGGCTGTACATCCCCGATCTGCACGGCTTCGGCTTCTGCCCAAGGCCGTCCATGGGGGCCTACGGCCCCGCCGCCGTTCTGAATCATCTGGAGGCGGTGCTGGAGGCCCTGGCGGAGCGGGAGGGGAATCAGCGCCTCGGCCTGATCGGCGCCTCCATGGGCGGATCGGTGGCGGTGGAGCTGGCCCGGCGCCAGCCCGAGCGCATCAGCCGCTTGCTGCTGCTCTCGCCGGCGGGGCTCACCGGCCGGCCGATGCCGTTGCCACCGCTGCTCGATGCCCTGGGGGTGCGCTTCCTGTCGCTGCCCTCGGTACGGCAAGGCATCTGCCGCAGCGCCTTCGCCAACCCGAGCCGCGATGTGGGCCCCCCGGAGCTGGAGATCGCCTCGTTGCATCTGCAAACGCCGGGCTGGGGC
>JBKCTK010000305.1:0-7878 GCA_046319055.1 Synechococcaceae cyanobacterium | reverse complement strand
GCCGCCGACAACACCCCTCCCTGGTGGCCCCGCAGCGGCTGGCCGATCGCGCGGCCGCTCTTCGCCTCCCACAGCCGCACCGTTCCATCGTCCCCGGCGCTCACGATCCGGCCCCCATCGGCGCTGAAGGCCGCCGAGTTGACATAACCCACATGGCCCTTGAGGACCCTCACCTCCAGCGCCTGCGTCACCCCCTCCGCCAACGCCTTCTCCACCCCGCGCAGATCTGGATCTGGACCCAGCCGCATCAGGCTGGAGCGGCTCAACCCGAGCGCCGTGATCGCCCGTTGCAAGCGCAGGCTGGCCTGGGCCCCGCTGCTGGCGTTGGCTGGCGTGCTCAGCAGCTGCTCGATCCAAACCACCTGCGCCTGCCGCAGCGCCACCAGGCCCACCCCCCCCAGCCCCAGCACCAGCAAGGCCGCTAGCGCCAGCCCGCGGGGCCCCAGCTCCGCCAACACCTCCCGCAGGCGCGTTCCCAACGGCTGGGGCGGCAGCAGGCGGCGCAGGCTCTCGGGCGCATCGGCCGCCAGCAGCGGGCGGTGTTGCAGGAAGCGCAGAAACAGCTGGTCCCGCAGGGGGCTGCTGGGGCGGGAGCGGCGGCGCAGCTGCTCCAGCAGGGGCGGCAGCAGGCGCGGCAGCCTCTGGCTGAGGCCGGTGGCCACCTGGAGTTCGGGGCTGCCCTGCCGGTGCTGATCCAGGGCGTTGTCCAGCAGCTGGAGCAGGGCCTGGCGCACCGCCGCTTGCTGGGTGTGGTCCAGCTTCAGGATCAACGGCAACCGCAGCCAATCCGGCATGAAGCCGTGGCGCAGCCAGGGCAGCCGCGCCAGCCGCGGCAGCGGGCAGCAGCGCAGTAGCGGTTCGTCGGCGGCATTGCGCAGCCGCTGGCCCAGGTGGGCGGTGATCGCCCAATGCAGCTCCGGAAACACGGCGCAGGCGGCCAGCCACAGGAACCCTTCCGGGCCCAGGTGGCCCCGCAACTGCCGTAGCAGCTCTTGCACTAGCTCAGGAGCCGGTGGGGTGCGATCCAGCCAAGGGGCAACGCTGCCGGCCAGCAGCGGCGGTTCCGGCGCCGGCGCCAGGTTGGCGTCTGGGACCAGGTTGGCATGTGGAGGCAGGTTGGCGTTTGGGGGCAGTGGCGGGCCCAGTGGCGCGCCCCGCAGCTGGCGGCCCAGCTCCAGCAGCCCCTGCACCGACACCGGCAGCACTGGCAGGTGCTCGGCCAGCGCGGCCTCCAGCGCCCCCCAACGGGCCCTTGGTCGGGGCGTGAGCACCAGCCGCTGGGGCCAGGCCGCCAGCGCCGCGATCCAGGGCTGGGGGGTGCCATCCACCGGGCTGAAAAAGCGGTCGGCCTCGGCCACCAGCACCGCCACGGCGTCGGGATGCTGGGCCGCCAGCTGCCAAAGGCTGCGCAGCGGGCCGTGGCCGCTGGGGCCCAAGCCGTAAAGCGGCTCCCGCTGAAAGCACACCCAATCGGCCAGCACCCCCTCCAGCCGCAACCGCTCCAGCCAGGCCCGCCAATAGCGGCTCTGCTGATCCGCCAGGCTCTCCTGATCCAGCAAAAACAGATAGCTGAGGCGCTGGCGCCGCTCGCGGTAGCGCAGGTTGAGCCAGCCTCCCTGGCGCAGGATGGCCGCCACCGTGGAGTTGCCATCCAGCTGCGCCGACTCCCGCCGCTGCCACAGATTCAATGCCCGCCCCACCCGGTGCAGCTCCCTTCTGGGCACCAGCTCGGTTTCGCTCTCCGCCAGGGAGAGGCGATGCAGCTGCAGGTCGTCCGGCAGCTGCAAACGCAGCAGCACCAACACCTGTTTGGCTTGACGCCACCACCAGAGCTGCACCGCCCCCCGCACCGCCGCCAACCCCAGCAGGCTTCCGAGCAGCGTCAGCAGGGCGAGTTCGCTGGGCAGCAGGAAGAACGCCCGCTCACGGCCGGGCACGAGGGCGGATGGGGCTGGGGTGGCGGACGCCGGGGATGGTGCGGCGAGGGCTGGGGACTGGGCTGGTGGCTGGGCTGGTGCTCGGTTCGGGAGCTTGTCCGACGGGGCGGCGGGGGCTGGTGGCTGGGCTGGAGGGCGGGTCGGGTGCTTCGTCCCCGGGTCGGCGGGGGCCGTGACGGGCCCGGAGCGCACGGGCGGTGGGGAGGCGGGCCGCCGCTGCGGTTGCTGGAGCGCCAGCAGGCCCACCGCCAACAGGGCAGCGCCGCCCGCCGCCAGGGCCAGGGGCCGGGTGGGCAACCAACGCAGCAGCCGTCCGCGACGGCGCTCCACCGCCTCCAAGGCCTGCTCCAGCGGCGAGGCCGCCGAGGCCGTGGACACGGTCTCTGGCGCTGCCGCTGGCGCAGCCCCAGCCGCAGACTCTGGCGCTGACGCTGGCGAGGCGGCTGGATCGGCCGCGAGCAGCACCGGCCCCGGCCACCACTCCCGCAGATGGCCGCGGAAGGCCTCCTGTTCGCTGGCGGAGCGGCACAACACCGGCCCCAGCAGCCGCGCCAGTCGCTCGGGATCGTCGAGCGGCACGCCGCGATCGATCAGGGCCAGCAGCAGCTGCTGCAGCCGCAGGGTTTGCGGCACACCAATGCGGAAGCCGTCTTGCCGCAAACGCTCCAGCAACCCCTCGAGCTGCTCGGGCCAGCCGCCACTCAGCCGCGCGTTCGCCATTGCGCCAGCACCTCCCGGGCCACCTCCCGGTCTTCCGCCCGCTTGATCAGGGCGCTGAAGCTGCGAACCACGCTGTCCAGCCCTGCTGCCTTCAACCCCGTGCTGTCGGCCGCCTCACCCAGCAGTTGCCGCAACGTCAGCAGCCACAACAGCAGCTCGGCGGTGGCGGGGTTCTTGCTGAGGCGGCCGGAGTCCCGCAGGGCAAGAAACAGTTCGATCGCCTCCGCCACCAGCGCTGAAGCAGGGGCAAACTCCTGCAGCTGGGAGGTCACAATCTTGGCTAACTTCGGCTTGTCAGGGAAGGGAATGTGGTAATACACGCAGCGGCGCAGGAAGGCATCGGGGAGATCGCGTTCCGAGTTGCTTGTGATCACCAGCAGGGGCCGCAGCTGCGGGTTGGCCTGCAGCCGCAAATCGCCCAATTCGGGAATGCGGAAATAGAGATCCTCAAACTGGGTGAGCAGGTCATTGGGAAAGTCGCGAGGAGCTTTATCCATCTCATCCAGCAGCACCACCGAGCGGCGCGGGCGATCGGACGTCGCCAAGCCCTGCAGCAGTTCAGGCAAATCATCCCGGTCGAGGCTGTTGAGGATCGCCTGGCCCAGGGCGTTGATCGTCAGGTACTGGCTGGCGGGTGCCTCTTCGGCGCGACGGCCGCTTTGGATGTCCTGAAAGCGTTTCAACGCGTCGTAGTGATAGAAAAGATCTTGCGCCGTGCTGGTGGATTTCACCTCATACACCAGCGGATCACCCAGGCCGAACTCCCAAGCCAGGGCGTTGGCGAAGCGCGATTTGCCCGTGCCCGGCTCGCCGGTGAGCAGCAGCGGCTGGCCGAGCAGCAAGGCCACATTGCAGGCATCCCGCAAACCTTCATCCGCCAAGTAGCGGGTGGATTGGGTCAGCCGCTTGTAGAGAGGCTGGGGTAATTGGGCCGCCAGCTCCGGAGTCTGGCGGCCATCGCCATGAAACAGGTCGAACGGGGTGGTCATCGGCTGGCGGGGTAGCGGCTGAGCAAGGAGTAGAGGTCGTCCGCCAGGGCCTGCATCGGCCGCGGCGCCGGAACCAGCTGCTGAGGATCCGGGGGGTGAAGCCGCTCAATCTGCTGGCGCAGTTCCCGCGGGTCTGCATCACCAAGAAATTTCTTCACCGGCTCACTGTTCAACCAATGCAGCACATCATCATGGCTAACATCACGAAAAGGCGGCAAGGCCACAGCGTCAGGCGCGACTGTGCGGATGATCTTGCCGATGCCGGCATCGAGCCGTCGGGGCAGCCGATCGAAACGCCGGATCGTCCACTTGTAATGCCAGTACCGTGGAAACAGCCAGCGCAGGCTGCTCGGACGAATCGCAGGGCGTTTGGGCTTGTGATAGGACATTACAATGAAATGGATCAGCTTTTTGCGGCCGGAGCTCTGGCCCCCGCTGGTGGCCCAATTCTTCCAGAAGCAGCAAACCTGCTCCAAGAGCGCCACGCCGCCATCGGGCCAGCAGGTTGGATCCAACGAACTCTGGATCACAACCGGCTCAGGGCGTGCCGCAATGAAGCCAGCGAGAGTAAGATTCACAGCGGAGTTCATCAGCAGCCGATTGTTGAAATACGCCATCCAGTCGTCCGCCGCCATGGCAGCAAGACGTGCTGGCTCCGGCAGCTCGCAATAGGTGGGCGTTAGGTCTGTTCGGTTCGGCTCCTGCAACAACAACCCTGCGGTATGGGCCAAAAAGCGTTCGATATACGTGGAGGGAGCCTGCTCCCGCTCACCATGCAGCATCACCACCAAGGGCAGGGGATCCAGGCTCTGCTTCAATCGGAGCAGAGCCGGTGCTAACTCATCGTCCTGCGCCTGCCGATCTGGTAAGTGGGGCAAAAACTTCGGCACCGGCCGCATGGCAGCGGCCATGGTGTTGGTGGGATCGCCACGCTTACGGCTTGGCGTCAACCCCTCCACCAAATTCCGCAATGACCGTTCGACCAAGGTGGCCAGCTGATCGGGATTGCGGAAGTCCTGCACCGTCAGGCCAGCACCGCTGTTCTTGACCTTGTCCAAAAAGTCGGCCTGCCGCTGCCCGAATTTGAGGTCCTCGGTGGCATCCAGGGGCAGCCGATGGTCTTGGGATGTGCGGTCCAGCACAAACACCAGCCGCGGGATGCCCAGGGCTGTGGCGATGTCGAATTCCAGCTCGGTGTACGACACCTTGGGCTTGTCACGCACCGGCGATCCATAGCGCGACCCATAAATCCCCACATACACATGAGAGCTTTTCACCTGGTCTTCGCAGACTTTGGCGGGGCGCTCATCGACAGAACCGAAGTAGGCCATATCCACAATCACGTGACCTGCCGCGCTCACCGCCTCCTCGGCACGATCCACATACGACTGGCCAGGGGCGGGATAGAGCCGCAACTCGCGGGTGTGGGAAAGGAACACCCTCCAGCCGCCGGCGGACACGGGACGCGCTGCTTTGTTTCCCACGCTCTGCTCAGGATCGGGCTCTGCCGCAGTAGCGCTCATTCGGGAAGCTGGCGCCCATCGCTAGGCAGATGGTAGCTCAAAACGCCTGAGGAACCAGCGCCATGGCCACTGGAGGCGAACGCCTGGGCTGGCGGTAGGCCATGGAACCCGTCGACCTCGGCAACCGCTTGCGAGAAGGCCCACTGCTGACCGTTCAACGTCGCCCAACATCGCTTCGCCCCCACACCTGCCTTCAAGGTGGCACTGGTTTGGCCCTGGTTTGGCGATGGTTTGGCACTGGTTTGGCCCGGAGAGCGGTGAGCGACCCAGCTACCCGCTATCCGTTGGGACGGTGATGGTCGGTCGGCACCCCCGGCCCCAATGGCCCCCCCGATTCGCCACGCCGCGTCAGGGCGATCTGGTACATCCACTCATTCCAGGCACCGCAGCAGGCCGCCCCGAGGATCACCAGCAGCTGGAATTCGTGCCGTGGGGGCCTCAGCGTTTGCCCTGGCGCGGCGGCCGCATGGCGCAGCAGCAGCAGCAGCACGGCGGCGGCGATGGCGAAGATCAGCGCCGCCAGCGCGATGCGGCGATGGTCCACCCGCCGTTGGCGTTGGGGTACAAAACCGGGGGGCTTCGGTAACGGCATCTCAGCCCTCCGAAGCTGGCTTGTTGGGCAGTGGCTTGTTAGGCAGTGGCTTGTTAGGCAGTGGCTCTGGAGACAGTGGCTCCGTTTGACGGCTGGCGGGGAACCAGCGGGCCTCAAGCTGCTTCATCAGCACATAAAACGCCGGCACCACGAACAGGCTCAGCACCGTGGCCACCAGCAGCCCCCCGAAAATCACCGCCCCCAGGGAGCGCTGGCTGAGGGCCCCGGCCCCCTGAGCCACCATCAGGGGGAAGAAGCCCGCCAAGGCGGCCAGGGCGGTCATCAGGATCGGCCTCAGCCGGGAGTTGGCGGCACCCACCGCGGCGTCGGCGGCCGTCAGGCCCTTCTCCATGCGTTGGTTGGCGAGATCAACGATCAAGATGCCGTTCTTGGCCGCCAAACCAATCAAGGTCACCAAGCCCACCTGGGCATAGACATTATTCACCTGCCCCAGCATCACCAGGAAGGCCAGGGCTCCGAGCATGGCCAACGGCACCGTCATCAAGATGATCAGGGGATCGATGTAGCTGCCGTATTGGGCGGTGAGCACCAAATACACCACCACAATACCCAGGGCAAACACCAAGGCCGCCAGGGAGCCGGCCTGCACCTCGGAGCGGCTCAAGGCCGACCAATCGAAGCCGATATTGCTGAAGTTGAGCCGCTTGAAGCTGCTGGTGAGGGCATCAATCGCCTGGCCGCTGCTGCGCCCCATCGCCTCCACGCCCTGGATCAGCACCGTGCGGTAGAGGTTGAAATGACTGACGATCGGTGGTGCGCTATCCAGCCGCGCCTTCACCACATTGGAGAGCGGAATCAGCTTGCCGGCTTTGTTGGACACATAGAGATCGCCGAGTTGTTGAATGAACTGCCGACTGCTACCCTCCGCCTGCACATACACCTGCCGGTACTGCAGATCCTCGTAGGTTTGATTCACAAAGCTACCGCCGGTGAGAGTACCGAGCACGCTCATGGCCTCGCCGAAATCGATACCCAGCGAAGCCATGCGGTCGCGATCCACATCGAGGCGCCACACGGGCGCATCGCTCACAAATTGGCTGTAGATCTTGCCGAAGTTACCGGTGGCCTGGGCGGTGCTCATCAGCTTCTGAGCCATGCCATCCAGCTCGGTGAAGCTATAGCCACCGTTGCTGAGATCGTTGAATTGAAACGATAAGCCCCCCTGGGCGCTGAAGCCCGGCACGGCCGCCGGCGGCTGGGCGATCACCATGGCGCCCGGAATCTTGGCGAACTGCTCATTCAGCCGGCGAATGATCACATTGGCGGATTGCTCCGGACCGGTGCGTTGATCAATCGGCTTGAGGCCAAAGAAAAACAAGCCTTGGTTCAAGGAACCGCCGTTGAAGCCAGCCCCCGCCACGATCTCACCCGAGACGATCTCCTGCTCCTGGCGCAGGATGGCGCTGGTTTGGCGGGCGACCTCCGCCGTGGCCTCCAGGGAGGCTTGGGGCGGCAGCTGGATGATGCCGAGCCCGTAGCCCTGGTCTTCGGTGGGCACGAAGCCCGAGGGGATCGACACGAACGCCAGGCCGGTCAGCACGATGCCCACCAGCAACCCCAAGGCCAGCAGGCGCCTCAGCTTGATCACCCCATGCAGCAGGCGGTCATAGCCGTGGGCCAAGCGCTCGAAGCCGGCGTTGAAGGCCTTGAAGATCGGCATCAAGAAGGTGCCGATCACCGCCCCGAGCAGACCCAGCAGCAGCGAGGCCACCCATCCCCCAGCCATAGCTCCGTAGAGGCCGCCGAACAGGCCGCCGATCAAGGTCCAGGCGAGGCCCCGCGGCTCGGTTTTGCCACCGCCCAGCAGCAACGCCGATTGCAAGGGCTTGCCGGTGATGGCATTGAAGGTGGACACCAGGATCGAAAACACGATCGTGAGCGCGAACTGGCGATAGATCACCCCGGTCGCCCCTGGGAAAAAGGTGACCGGCACAAACCCCGCCAAGAGCACCAGCGCCGTCGCCAGGATGGCGCCGGTGAGCTCATTCATCGCATTGGCGGCCGCTTGAAACGGTCGATCCCCCGCTTCGATGCGGGCCGACACCGCTTCCACCACCACGATCGCATCATCCACCACCAAGCCGGTGGCCAGGATC
>JBKCTK010000304.1:0-8526 GCA_046319055.1 Synechococcaceae cyanobacterium | reverse complement strand
TTCCTGGCGTGTATCTGCAAGTGGTGCGCCCCTCAGTGGTGGAGGTGGGCTTCCGTGATGAATTCGGTCGCCCCCGGCGGCTCAAGGCGGATGGTTTGCTGGCCCGCTGCATCCAGCATGAGATGGATCATCTGAAGGGTGTTCTCTTTGTCGACCGCGACACCGATGAGCTGGCACTGAATGATGAGCTCAGGCAGCACGGTTTCCGACGCGAGCACGTTCAATCCATCCGCTGACCTTCTCCCCATGCCCATGAAACCCCTGGCGGGGCTTTGCCTCGCCCTGGCCTGCATCCTGGGGATCGCGGCCACCGGCTCCGTGTTTGAGCTGGCCTACGGGGATCCTGATCTCGGCGTCACCACCACCGGCTGGATCCTCGGCCTCAGCTTGCCGGGCACGGTCGTCGCCCTGCTCGTGGCGATCCGCCTCAACCGCCCCGCCTGAGGGCCCGCCAGCCTTCGTCGCGATGCGGCCGCCCCATGCCAACCGGAGCGACAACCGGTCGCCGTGGCGGACTGGACGCTGGTGAGCCTGCGGTGGCCTGAATAACATTCGCTCCACTTCGTGAACTCCGTGCCGGTGTCGGTCCTCCGTCCTGCTGATTTGGGCCGCTGGGTCAGTTGCGCCGCGGCCTGGTGCGCCGTGGCGATCTCCTGCCCCGGCCCGGGCCGAGCCCAATCGCTATTCGAGGCCACCCCCCTCGACATGCAGCGCTTCGTGCTGGTGGCGGCGCCGATCGGCAGCAAGGGCGATCGGGCCCAGCTCAACATTTACGAACAGCTCAACCCCAAGCGGGCCTGCTTCAGCATCGGCCCCGGCAAGCCGGCGGCGGTCGAGCCGTTGTTGGCCAGTTTCGATTTCACCGGGATCTGCAGCCGCTACATCGATGCCAACGGCTTCTCGCTGCGGATCGGCGGCACCGATCTGGCCACCAGCTATCGCCTGATGGTGAGCCGCTCCGGAGACGACACCGTGCTGCTGGGCCTGCCCACCAAGGCCGGAGCGGGGCCGGAGCTGGTGATCGCCCGCACCCAGGGCGCCGGAGGCGGTTTTCTGAAACTGGAGCTGGAGCCCGGCTGGACGTTGATGCGCCGCAGCTTCCGCGGCCGCCAGCTGGGCCATGTCTACGTGTATGGGGCGGATTGGCCCGGCGCTGCCGCCGCCTCCCCGGTGGCCGGTCCCAGCCCTTCCGCCGGCGCGACCCCAGCCCCGGCGGCCCCACCGCTGCTGCCGGCCGTGGGCAACCCGGCGGGGTCCAGCAAGCCCGCGCCAACAACCCCGGGGACACCCACGTCCAGCGGCGGCGGCCGCCCCACCTCCTTGCTCACGCCTCTACCGGCCAGCCAGCCCCAGCTCCAGCCCGCGGCCAGCAGCGGCCCGCGGCGAAGCTGATCGCCTCGGATTGGTAGGATTGAGAGCTGTTTGCTTCCCCGCAGCTGTTTTTATGACTCAGGTCACCGTCGGCGAGAACGAAGGGATTGAATCCGCCCTGCGGCGCTTCAAGCGCCAGGTGTCCAAGGCAGGCATCTTCGCCGACCTGAAGCGGCTGCGTCACCACGAGACCCCAACTGAGAAGTACAAGCGCAAGGCCCAGCAGCGCCGCCGCCGCCGTTGAGGTCCGCGCAGCAGCCACTGCGCTGAGCTTGTGGTTGGAGGTCCCTGGACAACCTTCTACAGGCTCTGTGCGGATCGAGCGCGGTGACGCACGGTCCAGTGCCCTGGGACTTGATCCTGTCCGTTAATATGTGTGTTGCTTGGGGGCGGATCTTGACTCGCCCGCGGCGGCCACAACAGAACCTCAACAGCAGCCCGCACGTGGGCTCCCTGGTCGGACCCACCCATGGTTTGACCGACGTGATCGACGGATCCAGACGCAGTGCTGACAGCTTCCGTCAGGTCTGTGATGCCTCGCCTCGGGCGGACAAAACCGGTGAGAGCCCGGCGCAATCCGTGCAAGTACCTGTTGGCAAGGGTGCCGTCCGGAACGATGCTGAAGTGTCGTCCGCTACAGAGACCATGGATGCTCCCCTTGCCAACGCCTCCTCCCGCGCTTCCCACCTGCATCGGTTTGGAACCTGGCTGGCGGAGGCCCTGAATCATGCCTTCGGCAATCTCCGCGAAGAGGCGGAGCACCTGCCTCCCACGATCGGCGTGCAGCCTTACACAGGCCTGCATCGCCGTCGCGGCGGCCGTCTGGACGACTGAAGCCTCCAGGGTCGTCTCCCCCAGGAGGTCCCACGCGGCCCGGGGCCCCTGGGAGAAGCCGGCGGCAGGGGCGGAGTCCTGCTCGGATGTTCAGGGATTGGCGCTGCAACGCTGGGGCCCATGGGCTGCGGCTGCCATCCGGTTTGGATCGTGAAACGGCCACGATTAGCGGCTGTGGCTCAACACCAAGCGCTTCCCGGCGCGGCTGCCGGCCCTGACGCGGCAGGGATCGCCGCAGGTGCTCAAACTGGTGGTTGCAGTGTGGTTCCTGGTGTTGGTTGCCCCCCACCTGCAGGGGCCGTTGGGCAGCGGCGAGACAGGTAAGGCGCTGCTGAAGGGGGCTGGCCCGGTGCGTGCCCCACAACGGGCATTGCCCCGGCGGGATCCTTCAAGCCGCGCGCTGGGAATGGTTGCCGGGGAGCAAAGAGCCACAGCCGCAGGCGCTGCAGGGAGAACCCCATCAACAGCGCCGATCCGGCTGAGGGGAAGGCCCATCCGGATCAGGCGGTGGCAGGCGACGCCGGATTCAGGCCTGGCGCTGAAGGAATGGCCTGCGGGCGGCCCGTCGCCGCAGGCGGCGGCTGAAGCCGAAGGCGGAGCCAACACCCAGAAGCGGCAGGGGGCCTGGCACGGGGGCAGGGGAAGCTGGCGGCGCCCCCAGCACAACTTTGATCTTGTCGTAGGCGGTGTATGGATCACTAGATCCGTAGGGTTGCAGGGTCCATACGCCGATTTCACCGCTGGTTATGGTGAAGCCCAAGCCCGTCAACGTGGTGTTGTTGAATGTGGCGCTGCTGGAGATGGGATCGCCGCTGATGTAGTTGCTATCGATGCCAAATTGAGACAAGCCGGCAACGGCGGAGCCTTTGCCTTGTAAAACTGTTGCGAGCCCTGAGATTGAACTTGCCGGAGTCGTGTACACATCGCCAAAAAGGCCATTAAACGTTTGTGGTCCGTCTGCCAAATAGACTAAGTGCACGGCAGTAGGGCCAGTGCATACAACGCCAAGCATTGATATGATTGCCCCTGAATAAAGAGACCCGCCAGGACCGCTGCCAGATGGGCAAAGGGAGAGGCCAGCGGATTGGGGTAGATCCAATTTGCCGCTGGCCTGAACAACCACATTGCCGCCGTTTTCAAAGATGTTGTACGTGAGAACGGCACGGGCGGGGAGCGCAAATCCAGCGGACGCCAGTGCGGCTGCAGAGATGAGCGAAAGAGATGGGGATTTAAGTCTTTTCATCAGCCTGCAAATTGCTAACCGGGTTTTTTAGCATAATTGGGTACCCTTGTCCAGGCTGGGGCTTGTGCTACTTTTGGAATCGACCATGGCTCGCTGCTTGGCGGCAGGCGTTTTGCCCGGCGGCTGTCTTGTTGCCCGCCCCTCCGCCCTCGCCAGCACGACCTCCAAGTGGGGCGCAGTGGGCTCGGGCCCCTGGCTTGGGTGCGGAGGTGTCTTGGGGTCAGAACGAGCGGCTCGCACGTCAGGCCAATGCCGGTTCAGGCGCTGTGATCCGACAGAGCCCGCTGGCCAATAGAACCCTTGAGGAGGCCGGCATCCAGCCCTGCCTTGATTCGGTTTCGGCATGGCCCGCTGCTGAAACCAACCTGTGAAGCGCGGCAAAAACTGGGCCATACCCTGTTGAGCTACCTCACAGGGTGGCAGTCCCGCTGCAGCTTGTTGACCGGCGAGAGGAACGGTGATGCGGGGCGATCGGCAGCGATGCCGGTGGGAAATGGCGGCAGGATGTTGATCTCTTCGACGACACTCAGGCGTTCAACCACCTGAATCTGCCATCCTGAGCCCATTGCAGCAATCCAGCTTTAGCTGTGCCCGCCAGCGACAAGTTGTTCTATTGGTTGTTTCAGGAGGAGCCGGATCGGATCCTGCAGTTGCTGCCTGATCTGCCGGCTGACGCCAGCGGCTACCAGTTCACGGCGCCGGTGCTCAAGGAACGGGAATGTCGCCTCGATGGCCTGTTCCGGCCCAAGGCGGAGCGGCCGGAACTGCCGACGCTGATTCTGGAGGCGCAGATGGGGGCGGATCCCGGCTTCCTGCGGCGGCTCTATGCCGAGAGTGCGTTGTTGTTGCATCAGGAGACCGCCATCCAGCACTGGCGGGTGGTGGTGCTCTGCCCCCGGCGCCAGCTGGCGTTTGGCGATCCCACGGCGGTGGCCGAGTTCGTGCGCGAGCGCGTGCAGTGGCTGGAGCTGTTGCCAGCCCTGAAGGACGCCAATGCACCGGCGCTGTTGCAGGCCCTGGCCTTGCTGCTGCAGAGCGAGGCCAAGCTGCCCGCGAGCAGCGCCGCCATCCGCGCCCGCGTGGCCGGCACGACGCAAGAGGGGGCCATCCGCGATGTGATCGCCGCTATCCGGGTCAGACGTTTTCGCACACGTCTCATCCCGAAGATCTGTGCCATGGGCGGCCTCACCCTGGACGACTTCACCCAGAGCGTGGCGTATCAAGATCTTTGGGCAGGGAGAGCTGCAAGGCCGCGAGGCCGGGCGGCAGGAGGGGCGCCAACAAGAGGCCTGCGCCCTGCTCAGCCGGCAACTGGAACGCCGGTTCGGCAGCCTGCCCTCTGCGCTGAAGACATAACTTCAGGATCTGCCGCTGGAATTGCTCGAAGCGTTGAGTGAGGCGGTGCTGGATTTTCAGAGCCTGGGTGACCTGCAGGCGTGGCTGGCGATGCAGGACGCTGGGTGCTGATCTCGGCGCTCATCCACCCGGAGATCGGCTCCAGGGCTGGCTTGCCAGCTGTCACATGAGAGCAGATCAACACTGTGCTGGGGCGGTTCCGCTGTAACTGACAGTTCACGAGGCTGATCCCACTAGCAAAAAGCGTCACCCGCTAAGCAGCAGCACCCGCAGGATCTCGCTGCGGGTGGGGGCCGCGACGACCGGTTCCGTGGCGCCGAAGAGGCCCTCTAGAACCTCATCAAAGCCGGTTCCCGTCGCTGTAGCGGAGCGCGCCACCGGTGTCGACGGCGGCTTCGATCACTAGACAACCCTCAGCTGCAGAGACCCCTAGCAGCGATTCGAGCTGAATGGACAGCTGCCACTGCCGATGTATTGATGCCGTGCCCGAACTGATTGGCAGGCTCGCAGAGCAGCGGGAGCCGTGAGAATAGTATGGTAACCAAGCCGTTGAGGCTGGGAACTTGCGGCCACAATCGACACCCAATATCCGGTTGGGATCTTTGCGGCGGGATGGGGTTGTTGTTCATTTCATGATTGCGCCCGGCCTGCTCAAGTAGGCTTCACATCATTCCTGATGTTCACCCCATGCCTGCCGCCGCCGGCCGCTTCAATCTCGACAATCAGCGCGCCTTGGTGACAGGGGCCTCGCGCGGGCTTGGCGCTGAAATCGCCTCTGTGTTGGCTGCCGCCGGAGCCGATCTGGTGATCAGCGGCCGTGATCCGATCGGTCTGGAGACCACGCGACAGGCGGTTGAACGGCTTGGGCGCCGATGCCACGCGCTGCAGGCCGATCTGCGCCGGGTTGAAGACACGCGTCGGCTGGCTGATCAGGCGCTGGAGCTGTTGGGCACAGTCGATATTCTTGTCAACAATGCCGGGGTTGTTTATGTGGAGGACTTGCTGAATACAACCCTTGAGCACTGGGAGGAGACCCAGGCTGTCAACCTGCGGGCTCCCTATCTGCTTTCACAAGCACTTGCCCCCGGAATGATCCAGCAGCGTCGCGGCAAGATCATCAACATCTCCTCCGTCGCCGCTGTGCTGGCGCCCGAGGGCCATGCCGCCTATTCCGCCTCCAAAGGCGGGCTCAACCTGCTGACCCAGACGATGGCGGCTGAATGGGGCCGTTACAACATCCAGGCCAATGCGGTGGCTCCCACCGTGATCCTCACGGAGATGGGGCAACAGGTGTGGGGAGACGCCAGCAAGGGCGAGCCAATGAAGGCGCGCATCCCGGCCAGGCGTTTCGGCGAGCCGATCGAAGTGGCCGACCTCGTGCTGTTTTTGGCCTCCCAGGCCTCCGATTTCATCTGCGGCCAGGTGATCCGCCTCGATGGCGGTCTGACCGCTGTGTGAATGGGCTGTCCTGGCCTCGGCTGCAGCGAAAACGGACCCTCCTCGGGGATCGTTCGAGCGGCCCGGCCCCTGGAATGGGGCGCCATTCTGGCTCGATCGGCTGGCGGTGCCGCCCAGGCCCTGGCGGTGATGTCCCAGCCGATCTGCTTGAGCGATCCCGTGGTGGATCGTGTCAACATTGCCTGGATTATTGCCTGGATCAATGGCTGGATCCAGCAAATCTCGTTCCCGTCTGCTCAGGCGCTGGGGGATCTTCTCCACCTACAAAATTCGTAACGATCAATACAGCCCCGGCTTGTCCACCTTCAGCTGCGCGGAGTTTTCCAGCACGATCCGCGCCGTCGGCTCGTCGATGCCGCCAGTGGCGTTGCCTGGTCCCTCCAGGGTTTAGTCGATCTGGGCGCCGGGCAGCGCTTGAAGGTGTGACATCACCTCCTCCATGAAGGTACTCATCTGCAGGCTGGCGCGGGTGGGGTCGAGCTTGACCGACGCCACATAGCGGGTGGGCAGCTGGGGCTTGGGGGGAGCGGGCGTTGGTGGCGCTGGGGGTGGGGCGATCCCTCCCGGCCCCGACGGCCCAGTGCCCCCACCCGAGAGGGGTCTGCTCGTTTCCGTTCCCGTGCCAGCGCCCGTGCCTGTGCCCGTTCCCTGCTCCGGAGCGGGCGAATCGACCGGCCTGACCCGAACCGCCGCGATCTGGGCCAGCGCCACCTCGTCCTTGACGATCAAGGTGTTGAGGCTGGCGGGCTGGGTGCTGGAGCTCGCTTGGTGGCGCAGGCCGGTGTAACGGCCGGCGGATCCATCGCTGCTGGCGGGCGTGAAGCCATCGGCGAGATAGAAGGTGCTCTCTCCGCTCAGGGCGGCCTGGGGGTTGATCAGGGAGTCGAGGATGACCTGATCGGTGCTGATTCTTGGCAAGAAAAGGTATTTGCGGCACCACTCCAGCAGCTCCCGCACTTCGATGTGTGAGCGTTCACGCCAGAGAAAGGAATTGAGCTTTTGGCTGATGGCGCTGATGGGCCGAGCCCCGAGTTTACAAACAAGAAAGTCTTGCTGGGAGCATTTTTCGCTGCTGCGACGGGCCAAGGATCCAGCGCCACTGCTGAGGCGCCGCTCATCCCAGCAGGCTCCCTGGGGCCCGGGTTCACTCTGATAAGGCACCAGTAGATGGCACCAGGTTTCCGGTATCCGAGCCGCGATGGCATCCGTCGCGGCCTTGATCTTGCCCGCGGCCACCTCTTCCTGGTAAGGCGTGACATTGAGTTGTTTCTTCTCATCGACCACCTTTTGCCAGGCGCGCTGTTCGGCGATGGCGAAGAACAGGTTCTTGAGGTTGTCTTGGTCTGGCGCCAGGAAGATCAGGGTGTTGGCGTACTGGCGCGGGCTGTTGCCCTTGCTCTGCAGGCATTGCGCCGCCCACTCCAGGGCCGGAGAGAGGGGGGCGGGCGGGCTGTTGTCTTTCCGGCGGGCCTTGTGGGTGTACTGGGCTGCCAGCAGCACCAGCCGTGTGGACGCTTCATCGGGGATGCCGCTGCTGTCGAGCTGGGCGCTGTGGACACCGGCAAAGGCGCCTCGTTCTTTGCTGCCGCCCTGTTGCATCAGCAGACGATTGGCCTCCGCCAGCAGCTCCTCCCCTTGGCGCAGGTAGCTCTCGCGGTAGTCCTCAGCGGTGCGGTTGAGGTTGGGGCTGGTGTCGATCCAGTAGCGGTCGCCGTCCTGCTGGATGTAGCGGCCCCGGTCGCCGAGCCGGCGCAACGCATCGCCGAACACCGCGATCGGTTCGCCGGGCATGACGCAGGCGAGCTTGACGCGCTGGTCGTTGATGCCCTTGCGCTCACGGGTGGCGCCGGGGGCGGTGCCCATGTAGAGGCTGCGGGCCACCCGCTTGCAGGCGCTGACCCGGCCGAAGTTGGGGTTCTCCTTGTCGAGCTGGGTGGGGACAGACTGGGCCCCATCGACGTCGGTGGCGATGATCGGCTCCCATTGGTTATCGAGGAACTTCACCAGCTCGTTGCGCACATCGTTGTCGTCGATCGGCATCGAGCTGGGCATGATCAGCAGGTCTTTGCTGTTGCCGTTCCAAAGGCCTTCGATCGTGAGGGCGAGCAGGCGCAGCACACCGCGGGTGCGTTGGAAGCGATCGAGGGTGCTCCACTCCTCGTAGAGCCGGTTGAACAGCTCGGGGTGGATCGGGTAGGCGGAGGTGAGCAAGTCTTTGTAGCCGCTCTCACGAACTTCTGAAGGGAAGTCGGCACGGTTATAGG
>JBKCTK010000303.1:0-8003 GCA_046319055.1 Synechococcaceae cyanobacterium | reverse complement strand
GTTTGCCAGCTGCGGTGGCTTCCGCCGGGCCGACGGCTCGGTGCACAGCCCCGATGCGGCAGTAGTGCGGCAGGAGCGCTGGCAGGCCCTCAGCCCGGAGCAGCGCCGCGGCTTCCCGCCGCTCTGCCCCGACCTGGTGATCGAACTGGTCAGTGCAAGCGACGAGGGTCCGCGGGGGGAGGCGGCCCTCCGTCGCAAGATGACCACCTACCTGGCCAATGGCGCCCGGCTGGGCTGGCTGCTGTTTCCCGAGCAGCAGGCGGTGGAGATCTGGCGGGCTCCTGCCGACCCCGCCTCATCGGCGACATCCAAGCGGCTTGCGCCCGCAACCCCGCTGGAGGATGGCGAGCGGCTGCCCGGGCTGCGGTTGGACCCGGCGGAGCTGTGGGCGCTGTGAGCCGAAGCCAGACGGCGAACCGCTCCGGCCCTCAGCCCAGATCCGCCAACCGCTTGCGGGCCAACTCCGCCTGGGCCTCGGCTGCGGCGAGAGTCGCCCGGCACTCGGCCACCACCTCCGGCGGGGCCTTGTCGGCGAAGTTGGGGTTGGCGAGGCGGCCGGAGAGGCCCTTGATCTCCTTCTCCGCCTTGGCGAGGTCCTTCTCCAAGCGGCCGCGCAGGGCGTCGAGGTCCACCAGGCCTTCGATCGGCAGCAGCACCTGCAGCTCACCGCTCACGCCAGCCAGGGCCCGGGCGGCGGGGGCGGCGTCGGCGGCGGTGGGATCGAGCACGTCCACGCTGGCGGCGCGGGTGAGGGCGGTGATGTCGGCGCTGGCGGCCTGGAGCAGTTCCGCCAGGGGTGCGCGGCTGGTCACAAAGCGCACGGGGGCCGGCTGCGAGGGCTTGAGGCCCGCCACGGCCCGCAGGTTGCGCACCACCCGAATCGCCTCGATCAAAGCCGCGAAGCTCTCCTCCAAGCCGTCATCGAGGGCACGCGCATTCAGGACCGGCCAGGGCTGCAGCGCCAGGAAGGCGCCCTCAGCGGCTGCCGTGAGCCCATGCCAGAGCTCCTCGCTCAGATGGGGCATCAGCGGATGCAGCATCACCAGCAGCTCGTTCAACACCTTGGCCAACACCTGGCGGGCGGTGCGTTGATCGTCCAGGGCGGCGGGGCCGGGGTTGTCGCCGGGGTTGAGGCGGCGCTTGATCAGCTCCAGATACCAATCGCACACCTCATTCCAGGCAAATTCGTAGAGGCCCTTGGCGGCTTCGCCCAACCCGTAGCTGCCGTAGCGCTGCGCCGTCTCCTGGTTCAGCCGCGCCAGGCGCGACAGGATCCAGCGATCGGCCAGCCGCAAGGCGCCTGGATCCGGTTCCCCCAGGCTGGCCGGCGTCTCACCACCCAGGTTGATCAACGCGAAGCGGGTGGCATTCCAGAGCTTGGTGGCGAAGTTGCGGGCCGCCTCCACCGTGCCCGAGGTGTCGGATTTGCGGTCGTAATCGAGGCGGATGTCTTGCCCGGCGCCGGCCACCTCACGCACCAAGGCAAACCGCAACGCATCGGCGCCGTAGCGCTCGATCAGCAGCAACGGGTCGATGCCATTGCCGGCGCTCTTGCTCATCTTGCGGTTGTTCTCATCCCGCACCAATCCGTGGATGTAGACATCCCGGAACGGCATCCAGGTGTCGCGGCCACCCACCGGCCTGTCGCCGTCTTGCAGGAAGGCGCCGGCCAGCATCGTCATCCGCGCCACCCAGAAAAAGATGATGTCGAAACCGGTCACCAGCACGCTGGTGGGATACCAGCGGGCCAGATCCGCCGGCTCCTGATCGCCCTCGCCCGGCCAGCCCAGGGTGGAGAAGGGCCAGAGGCCGCTGGAGAACCAGGTGTCGAGCACATCGGGGTCTTGCTCCAGCTGGAGGGGCCTGGCGGCGGTGGCGCCAGGGGCGGCCGAATCGCCCGGGCCCCCGGCCGCCGCAGGCGTGGAGCCCCCTGCCGCGCAACCGCCGAATTGCGCCTCCGCCTTCGCCCAGGCCTCCGCCGCGTTGCGCGCCACCACATAGGGCGTGGCATCGGTGATCTGGCCGGCCGTCTCGCTCACCACGAACCAGGCGGGGATGCGATGGCCCCACCACAGCTGGCGGCTGATGCACCAGTCGCGGATGTCGGTGAGCCAATCGCGGTAGACCTTGCTCCAGCGCTCCGGCACAAACCGCGGTTCGCCCTGCTCCAGGGCCTGGCGGCACTGGGCCGCCAGGGGTTCGACGCGAACGAACCACTGGGTGGAGAGCAGGGGTTCGACGGGCACCTTGCCCCGGTCGGAAAAGGGCACGCTGTGGCGATGGGGCTCGGTTTTCACCAGCAGTCCCTCGGCTTCCATGGCGGCCACCACCGCCTGGCGCGCGGCGAACCGATCCAACCCCGCAAAGGGGCCCGCCGCCGCGTTCATCGTGCCGTCCTTGGCCATCACGGTGATCAGGGGCAGGCCATGGCGCTGGCCGATGGCGAAGTCGTTGGGGTCGTGGGCGGGGGTGACCTTCACGCAGCCGGTGCCGAAGGCCGGATCCACGTGTTCATCGGCCACGATCGGGATGCGGCGGCCCACCAGCGGCAGCTCGATCGTGCGACCCACCAGCTGGGCATAGCGGGGATCGTTGGGGTTCACGGCCACGGCGGTGTCGCCCAGCATGGTTTCCGGCCGGGTGGTGGCCACCACTAGGTGATCGACGGGGTCGTCGGCCCCTGCCAGCGGCGTGAGCGGATAGCGCAGGTGCCAGAGATGGCCCTCCACCTCCTTCATCTCCACCTCCAGATCGCTCACCGCCGAGCCGGAGGCGGGGCACCAATTCACCAGGTATTCGCCGCGATAGATCAATCCCTGCTCATGCAGGCGCACAAACGCCTCGCTCACCGCCTTGCTCAGGCCCGGATCCAAGGTGAAGCGCTCCCGCCGCCAGTCCACCGAATAACCGAGGCGGCGCAGCTGGCCCACGATCGTGCCGCCGCTCTCGGCCTTCCAGGCCCAGGCCCGCTCCAGGAAGGCATCGCGGCCCAAATCGTCCTTGCTGGCGCCCTCGGCCTGCAGGCGCTTTTCGAGGATCGTCTGCACAGCGATCGAGGCGTGGTCGGTGCCGGGCAGGCAGAGCACGTTCTTGCCTTGCAAACGCTGGAAGCGCACGACCGTGTCGATCAGGGCGGTGTTGAAGGCGTGGCCCATGTGCAGGCTGCCGGTCACATTCGGCGGCGGAATCACCACCGCGAAGGGCTCGCCCGGCGCCTTGGGGTCGGGATGGAAGGCGCCGCTCGCCTCCCAGGCAGCCTGCCAGCGGGCCTCCGTGCCGGCCGGGTCGTAGGTCTTGGGCAGGGCATTCGAGGGCCCTGGCTCCGTGGGTACTGGCTCCGAGGGCACTGGCTCCGTGAGCTCTGGGGTGGCCGGGGGGGCGGCGGCGTCCACGGCTGGGCCGGCGGCACGGTTGGAGGTGGCGGCGGACAGCTCGGTCACGGGCGTGGGCGCGGGCGGGTCTGGCCATGCTCGCAAAACGCGGCAAGGTCTCCGGCGCACAAGCGCCAGGACGACGGCCCGAAGGCAGACGGGAGCTCCCAGTGGGAAGGTGTCCTGCGCGGCTGGCTGGGGGCAATAGTTACTGAGATCACGCGCATTGTTTCCTTGAGAGGCCAGCTGGAATCACGCCGCCGTCAAGGGTGCGCCAAGATCGATCTCGTCAGGAGCCATTCCCGCCTCTGAACGGGTACGTTTCACCTCCGCTGGTCGGCGCTGCGCTTGGCCGTGGCAGCAGTCTTGATCTCGGCATCCTTGGGGGGTCTCCCCAATCGCTTGCCCAAGAGCTGGATGCCGTTCGCCGTGGGGAAGCTCGGATTCTTGGCCTTGGCAGAGATAGAATCAGCGCAGATTTCCCGGGAGGTGGCAGCATTAGTCTTGCCCCGATTTCCTGACCCAAACGATGGGGTCATCAGCTTGATGGCACCGATCCCAGCTAGTCCGATACAGGCAGGCAAAGCCGCTGCCGAAGTGAAGCTTGATTGTGGCGCCAAACACCACCGCAGCTCTTGCCTGGCCACCAACAACAGCACGAACCGATCGCTGAACCCGATTGAGAATGCGGTCGGGGATGCGGTCAGGGGTGCTGCATGTTTTGCCGTTCAGCTGCATGCTTTGGTGGCGATTGAGCTCGCTGATCACGAGTCGCTTCCGCCACCATGAGCCCTTCAGGCCCGCAAAGCTTTGCCGAGCAGCGCACAGGCCGCCAAGGCCATCAAGATTCCGCCGCAGAGAGCCGAGCTGACAGCGCCTCGATGCCGTTATCCTTGGGATATTTGGCGTCTTTGGCCCTTGCCGCACCGATGCCTGCGGCAAGGGCACCAATCAGGAAAGCAGCATATACCCTCCTGCGAGCATATCGAGGCCACGACCAAGGAAGACTTGTGCGCTACTCACAGCCAGCATGAATACTGCCTGAGATCAACTCTCTCGCCTTGTTCAACACATTCGATCGTCCATACATTCGATAGTCCATACATGCGACAGTCCATACATTCGCCAGACAACACATTCGCCAGACAACAATTTAACCGGCCGGTTTGATTCTTGCGGCTGGCGTGCGAGGAGCGCTGATTGCAGCGATTCTTGGTCTCGCCCCTAGGCCAGCCTGCAGGCTCCACAGGGTCATGGAGCGCGCGCTCGCTGCCCGCATCAGCACCTGGATCGCCAGGCAATCTTCAATTCTAAGAGATAGCGGATCCTCCAGCCTCGTGGCCACAACGCGCTTGGCGATGAGTTCGTTGATCCGAGTTAGATCCTAGTCGAAGAATCGTTAGCGGAAATGAACCATCATCGCGCGATCGAGGCAGCCTTGTTGCCCATGGCATCAGGGTCAAGAAGCCAACCCCGTGCGTGTACGGCGCCAACATGACAGCACAAGGCCCATGCATCTGCTCGATCAAGAGCCCGTTATGAGAGAGATTTCGGCCCATCTGCAGGGCTCAGCAGCCGTAGCAAACGTCGATGGCCATGGTTTTGGCCACGATCGGGCTTCGATCACGGAAACCGGTTTCCTCGCCGTGGATCTGGCTTGCCAGGAATCCCGACTCTGGCACGGAACGCAGCTTGGGCGTCAACGGATCGCCAGGGCCGGAAAACACGCAGCAGGGCCTAGGATCATGTCCATCACTGGGGGACGGAGGATCCGCCGGAGTGAGTCGATCGCTGAATTGACGGCTCGCTGGGCCAATGCAACGAGGCTGGTTGTTGTTGGCGATTCAAGCTCGGTTGGGAGGAACTGCCCAGGGGCGGAATATCAACGCCCTCTCGGCGTCCAAACTTGCTCGGTTCTAGCCTTGCTCAGCTCTAGCCGTGCTCAGATCTAACCTTGCTCGGCTCTAGCCGTGCTCAGCTCTAGCCGTGAGCCTGGGGGCAGACACTAAAGCCTATGGATTCGCCCCGCGCGGTGGACAGCAGCCAGGCGACGCCAGGCCCCGTTCCCGGACCAGACGGCAGCAGAGCGGCCTTTCAGCCACTGCAGCGGAGCTGAGAGTGTGTGATAGGCATGCAAGCCCCGTACAGCTCATTGAAGCTGACAAGGACTGAATTCGCACGGCATCATGGTATTCTTCCCGAACCCACGACGCAGTTTCCTCGACAACGGAGATGAGTACATTTGCAAATCAGCTGCGGCGCTTGCTTCCCCAACAGTTGAAGCGCCCGCTCAAGCGCTGGGTAGGCATACCTGAAACCAAACTTCATCCCGATTGGTCCATCTTATCCAAGCTAGGTCCCTGCCCCAGCTCCCACACGGTTCTCGATATTGGAGCCCATAGTGGCTGGTTTTTCCATTGTTGGCTTGATTGGTGCCCCGGGGCCACCGTTCATGCGTTTGAACCCTTCCCTGCGAGCTATCAGGCCGCTGCCAATCTCTACGGCAAGGATCCGCGGGTCCACCTCCACCAACTGGCTATTGGTTCGGAAAATGGAGAGCTCAGCTTTAATCACCTAACCGATTCGCGTGTTTCAAACTCTTTTCTAGAACCCGATAAAAAGGTCTGGGAAAGCATTGACTATCAGACCGGATCCATCGAAAAAGTCGTGGTCCCTGTCACCACGCTCGATCAGTTCTGCGAGAAGAATGCCATCGGTGACATCTTCCTGATAAAAATCGATGTGCAGGGCTTTGAGATCGAAGCCCTCAAGGGCGCCTTGGCAACACTACCTCGGGTTAGCTATATCTTGGTGGAATCAGCCATCCAGCCACTGTATTTGAATTCACCACGATTTAGTGATGTGTTCGATTTTCTAACGGCTCACGGCTTTCACCTCATGTCTTTCCGCGCCTGGCACCGCGGCAATCACAAGCTGATGGAAGCCGACCTGTTATTCCAACGCGATGGGCTTGAGGGTCCGATCAACAAAGAAGTCTCACGATACTATATAGGCGACTGACATGATATTGGCGGCTGACATGTAATCTTGAGGATGCCCTTCGCATCCACCAGGAGAACCCACTAACAGTGTTCATGCGGCTGGGCGCTATCCGCTCCCAAGCCAACACCTGGGGCCAGATCACCGTCTACGGGCGAGCCTTTGCAGGCGAGCATCAAAGGTTGCGCCGTCAAACTTGGTCCGAACCCGTGCTAGTCGGACGTGGCTTGCTGATGGGGGCAAGCGGAGCTGTGGATCCGGGGCTTTGCCATTGTGGCGCCAGGATCCACAACTCAAACGCGGGCAGGAGCCGAGAAAGATGCGGCCATGCCACGATGGCGCGATCCGATCTTGTTGATGGGAACAACCGCCCATGGAACTCTGTCCTGCGCGGGCAGCTTGTCCACTAGGATGATGATCAGTCCCAGCGCAATGATGAACCCTCCGATGATTGAGCCGCTCCGCCGGATGCTCGATCTTCCTAGCATGCTTTATCGCGATCAACGCTGGCGCAGGCATGGCAACAAAGCAAGCAATAAGTCTAAATTTGTCTACTGCAAACCGCTCGGCGGCCTCAACGACAGTCTTTGCCAAATCAATAAATGCCTCGTCTACTGCCTGTTGAACCAGCGGATTCTGGTGATCAATGCCGTCAACTCTGGCCAGCTCCAACGGCTTGACGACTATTTCCGAGTCCATCCCTCCGCAACGGGCTCCATCGTCATCGCCGATTCCATCAAAGCGCTGACCAGCTCGGCCTCCATCTTTCCCGAAGACCTTTCCGAAGATGTCGATCAGCTGGTGCCAGTCTTTGATCGGCAAACCTCGATCCATGTGGATCAGATAACGCGGGTGCCAACACGCTTTGAATTCCACGAATACCCCCATGATGTCCTGTTTCACTCGCAGTGCGGCGGCGGAGCTGGCTGGTCTGCGCTGGAGCGCTTCCGCCTCACCGAGAAGGCGCTCGCGGCTGTGCAGCAACGACTGTGCGACCTGCCCAGCGATTATCACGCGCTTCACATCCGTGATACGGACTACAGCGCCGATTTAGAGGCCTTTCTCAAGGGCATTCTGCCCATTCTCAAACGCGATAAGCTACCCTGTCTGATCTGCACGGATAATCCCAAGACAGCTGCGACTGTCAAGCAAGAGCTGACCGGCATCGAGACCCTGTCCATTTTTCGATTTCCACCAGGGATGGAACCCGGCCAATCACTGCACTATTCCCCCCAGGCACGTGGCTGGGACTTCGACATCGGGATGATCGCTGATTTGATCGCGATGGCGAGATCAAGACAACTCTTGATCTGCCCATTGAAACAAGGGGGCTTCTCAGGCTTTGGCTTGCTAGCCAGGGATCTGCAAAGCCGCCCCCACGTGCTTGCCCGACTGACGCGGCATAAATCCAGCCCCCCTTAACCTCAAGGTTGACCACACCTACACCTGATCAGCAACCAAGCTCCTCATCCGAGGAATGCGTTCTCACGCCTGGCAAGTACGGGCTTCCGGCGCCTCGCCTTTGGGCGCTCATGCGTGCTAGTCAGCATTCCTCTCAGCATTCCTCAGCCAGTGATCGTTGGCTCTGCGGAGCTTGATTGCTGATCAGGTTCCGCCTTGTCACCGCAGGGT
>JBKCTK010000302.1:0-2367 GCA_046319055.1 Synechococcaceae cyanobacterium | reverse complement strand
AACACGGCGCTGGCAAACCGATCCCAGGCGCTGCCAGGTGAACTGGGCCATCTGCGACAGCGGCTGGGAGCAGGAGTTCTGCCGCGTGATCGACCATCACCCCCAGGTGCGCCGCTGGGTGAAGAACCAGGGGCTGGGCTTTGAGGTGCCTTATCAACTGGGCGGCGTGGCCCGCATGTACATCCCCGATTTCATCGTGGTGGTGGACGATGGCCGCGGGGATGACGACCTGCTGCACCTGGTGTGTGAGGTGAAGGGCTACCGGGGCGAGGATGCCAAGGTGAAGAAAACCACAATGGAGGCGTTCTGGGTGCCGGGCGTGAACAACTCGGGCCGGTTCGGCCGCTGGGGCTTTGCGGAGTTCCGGGAGGTGTATGCCATGGAGACAGACATGGCTGCGGCCGTGCTTCAGGAGGTGCAGCAGGTGTTAGCCGGTTTGCACAGCAGCTGAACCTCCCGGCCGCGTCAGCAGCGCCAAAGGACCCGGCGGCGACACACCCCTTCAGGCCAAGACGGATCAACGCAGGGAACCAGCACGCAGCGCCAACAACCCACGGGATTGATCGCCATCCAGTCCGACAGGGCTCGGCGTGTCAGGCGCTACACGCTGTGGTGTCGGCAGCTGAACAACAACTTGATGGGCGCAAGACATCGAGAGCAGCAGCTCGTCATAAACTATGTTCATACCCCGCTGGTTCTGATGTGGAAAGTGACAAACAGATTGGCATGTCGCCCGGGGAGCGCAGGGGCAGTCAACACAGCTTTGATTCCAGAGTTCTTCACAGATTAGTCTCTATGTTCTCACGTCGGCTTAGGCCTCGTTGCCACAACTCGAGATCAGATGGGCATCAGCGCTGGAGGTGGAGGATTCAAGCACCTGCGCAAGTCAGCAACACATGGATCGAGGGTTCAGCCATGTGAATCCTCTACAGCGTCCATCGATTCCACCAACGCAAGCACCTACTTCCTCCCATGAATCCACAATTGCTCGACAAGAAGATGCCCATGCTTCGACGTCAGATTGCTGCTTTTGTCGTCAGCATCTGCCTGATTCTTGCCCCTCTTCTTCCCATCTCTCCCGCATTTGCGGCTGGCCCAGATGTGGGCTTGACCAGTTTTTACAGGGATGCTCAGGGCCAGGAGAACAAGGTGGGGGTTCTCAATAACCTTGGCTACAATGTCGCCGTTCCCCTGAACGTCAACCAACTCAAAGATCTTGGTGACGGCAGCTTCACAGAGGCAGACTTGGACTTCAGCACTGCCATCCCAACAATCCCCAAAACCGATCGGCGAATTTCGTTCCAGGCTCCTCTCGGTTCAGGTGCATCTTCTCGCCTCTATGCCGTGGTAGCCGGCATTCCTGATCCAGGGTCATGCCCGATCGCTGTAAAGCAGACGAAGATTGCGTTTTTTGATAATCAAAAAGCCGCCGATGCTGCCGCTGCCCAAATTGCCAATGATGGCTTCCTGGTGTATGTCACCACAAACAGTGATATCCAGCAAGATGCCATGAAGAAAATTGCAGAGCTGAACTGCAAGCCAGATGGGGCGGGGATTATTGTCAACGGCAAGACCAAGCTGGTGAGTGTGGACTTCACCAACATTTGGCCCCTGCTACCCGATGCCCTACAGATGGCCGCGAAAGCATCAGCATTTGTGTATCAGCCTGCTGGCGGCTCTGATTCCATCTACCTCGTGAATGCTCGCAAGCAGAACTCCTGAAGCATTAGCCGTTGGCATCCACCTGGATCTGTGGGCTCACAACCTGCAGGTCCAGGTTTTGGCGCAGCTCTCCACAGCAAGGTCAGGTTGAAGGCAACGCATCGCTGCGATACGGTTTCAAGGCTTGATTCGTCACTAAATTTGGGGTTGGCGCTTTGGAGCTGCTGTTGACCAACCCCAAACCAACGCCCCAGCCGCTGGAGCTGGCCTGACATGCCGAAGAAGCCCGCCAGCGAGAAACAGATCGAGAGCTTCGTGCACGACGACGCCTCCCGCCGCAACATCCCTCCGGCGGAGTACCAAACGATGCTGCGCAACCAGGAGAAAACGCCGATCCAGGTGGCCTATGAGCGGCGCAATCCCGATCTCGATCCCCAGCTGATCTGGCGCGGCAAGGATCTGCTGGACGACTCTCCCTTGGTGGTAAACGCACCGCCGCTCTACATCCAGGAAAAGATTCACCCGAAGGTGTTGATCGATGATCTGAAGCGGCGGGCCAAAGCTGGCGCCACGCCAGAACCGCTGCAGACGGATCTGTTCGCCTCCTTCAATGGCCTGCCCTCAGAGGAGGCCAAAACGGAGTTTTACCAGCACGATCAGAACTGGTCCAACCGGATGATCCTAGGCGATTCGCTGCAGGTGATG
>JBKCTK010000301.1:0-15586 GCA_046319055.1 Synechococcaceae cyanobacterium | reverse complement strand
GTGCCCTCCAGGCTCACCGCCCCCTCGGTTCCCCGGGGCACCGGCCGCAGGCTGGTGATCAGCACCGTGGTGCGTCCCCAACGCTTGCCGATCTCGCTGCCGAAGGTGTCCGCCAGCTTGGCGCTGAAGCTGGCGGCGAAGCCCAGCAACAGCAGCGGCCGCCAGCCTTGCGGCGCCAGGGTGGCCAGCATCGCCAGGGCGCAGCCCACCAGGGCGGAGCCCCAGACATTTTCCGGCCCCCGCCGGCCGCCGCGGGCCTCGGCCAGCCCCTGCTCCTGCTTGCGGCGCAAGCCCAGCCGGGTCACCAGGGAGCCTCCGACCAGATAGGCCACCACCGCCAGCCAACCCCGCGGACCCAGGCAGCCCCAGAGCAGGGTGCCGAGCACCCCGGCATGGATCCAGCCGGCGCGGGTGAGCACCGGGGCCCGTTGGGCCAAGGCGATCAACAGCAGATTCAGGCCGAAGGCCCAAAGCCAGTGGTTGAGGTTCTGGGGGGGCAGTAGCGGTGGCAGCTGTAGCTGCAGCAGCGGTGGCAAGGCAATGGAGGGCATGGGCTTGGGTGGGGCTGCGCAGCCCGGGCGGGCCGACGGCTGGCGGTTGGCGTCGCCGCTTGTGTTGCGACAGATCTAGGACCGGCCCTTTCCCCCGGCCCCGCGGCGGATAATCGCTGCACCTGAGAGCTGCCCCGGGCCATGCTGTTCAAGCCCAAGTTCTTCCTCGACCTCGAGGCCGAGGCCGGCAAGCCCCCCGCGCCGCCAGCGGTTGTGGCTCCGGCCACCAGCCAACCCGCCGCCGCGGCCCAGCCCCCGGCCGCCGCCAAGCCAGCGGCAGCGCCTCAGGCTGCTGTCCCCGCTGCCGCCGCCGCGCCCATCGCCCCGGCTCCAGCCCCCGCCACAGCTCCGTCAGCGCCCCAGTCGACCGGCCCCACCACGGCCGAGGCGATCGCCGCCGAACTGGCCGCCGAGCAGGCCAACCGTCCGGCTCCCACCCTGGTCACCTTTGCTCCGGAGTGCCTTACCCCCGGCGCCACCCCGTTGCGCCGCCGCCGGGCAGGCGCTGATCTGGCTCGCTTCCGCACGATGGCCGGCGGGATGCTGCGCAGCTGAGCATGCGCCGGAGTGCCTCTGCCGTCGGCGCCAACCCTTCCGGCTAGCGCTGGGCAGGGGCTGGTGAGCCTCGCGTCAGGGCGATGGCGGCCGGGAGGCCGCCCCGATGCGATGGCGCCAGCTCACCAGCCGGGCCACCGCGGCGATCGCGGCGGTGGAGCAGCGCAGGATTGAGGGCCCCAGGCTCACGGCCAGCCAGCCACCTTCCTGGGCCGCGGCCTCTTCCGCCTCGGTCCATCCTCCTTCCGGACCGATCGCCACGCGGATGCCTGCCGGCAGGGCCTGGCTGAACGCCGGGCCCAGCAGTGTTTCCAGCTCCGGCAGCCCCTGCCGCCGGGTGGTGGCGATCAGCCCCAGGCCCGGCGCGGCGGCGGCCAGCCAGCTGGCGGCGGGCCGGGGCTCCTCCAGCTGCGGCAGCCACAGACGCTCCGATTGCTCCAGCGCCTCGCGCACGATCGTCCGCCAGCGCTCGAGCGGCAGCGGTTGGGGTTGGCTGCGCTGGGCCAGCAAGGGCTGGAACCGATCCACCCCCAGCTCGGTGGCCATGCGCCACACCACATCCACCTCCCGGCGTGGCAGGGCTAGGCCCAACAGAATCGGGCACACGCTGGCCGGTTGCCGCTCCGCCGCCGCGGGCTCCAGCCGCAAGTCCCCATTCGCTTCCCATAGGGCCGGCAGCAGGCCACCCACGCCATCCACCAGGGCGATGGCCTCCCCCGGGCGGCAGCGCAGCACCCGGCGCAGGTAGTGGCTTTCGGGAGGCTCCAGGGCCAAGCGGTCACCCCGGCTCAGGGCGGTGGCGAGCCGCTCCGGCGCGATCATCAGCCGCCGCAGCTCACGCGCCATCAGCCCCGCTCAAGGCCTCCCCGCCGCGGCACCGAAAGCAAGGGTGATGCTCATGCGCCGGTGCCGGCAAACAGGGCATCCTCCGGGTCCTCCACCGGCCAGTCTTCATTGACGCCGCCGATCAACAGCAGCTCGATCTCCACCACATCGCGATCGAGTTGGTGGAGGGCATTGGCCAGCACATCCAGGCCGAGTGCGTCGCTGGTGCCCAGATCCAGCCAGCAGCGCCCCCATTCCCCCTGATACTCCATCCCCGACATGTTGTGCATCAGGGCCGGCAGGGCCTGGGCGCACTGGTCGCCGTCCCAGCTCATCCAGCTGAGATCGGCGCCGGATTCGTGGGCCTGCAGGTTCTCGGCGTTGAACCCGCCCAGCTTGCCCAGCACAAACCAGCTGTCGAACACGGCCTCCACATAGTTGCGCTCTCCCTGGCCGGGCGGGTGGGAGAAGCGCAGCCAGATCCAGCAGTTGAAAGGGTCGACCTCGCGGAACTGGACCTCCATGGCGCTGGCTTCAGGGGCTCACCTCCATCCCAGCATCCCGCCGCTAAGTCCATCCTTCGTCCACCCCTCAGCCCGCCGGACCGCGGCGCCAGCGGTTGGGGCAACCGGGGGGCCGGGCGGGCCTGCATGCTGGAGCCATGCTGGATATCCGCTCCCTTGGCTACCACCCCGCCACGGCGCAGCGACCGCTGCTGGAGGGCCTCAATCTGCGCCTGCCGGTGGGGGAGCCGGTGCTGGTGGCGGGGCGCAGTGGCAGCGGCAAGACCACCCTGCTGGAGCTGCTGGCCGGACTGGCGGAACCGGATGCCGGAGAGATCCTCTGGAATGGCGAGCCCTGCTCGGCCCAGCAGCGGCGCTGGCTGTGCGGCCTGGTGTTCCAGTTCCCGGAACGCCATTTCCTCGGGCTCACCGTGGCCCAGGAGCTGCGGCTGGGCCACCGCCGGCTCGCGGAGGGGCGGATTGAGGCGGTGCTGGAGCGCGTCGGGCTGGCTGGCTTGCCGCTGCAGCAGGCGCCGGAACGGCTGAGCGGCGGCCAGCAGCGGCGGCTGGCCTTGGCGGTGCAGCTGCTGCGCGACCCCCAGGTGCTCCTCCTCGACGAACCCACCGCCGGCCTCGATTGGGCCGTGCGTGACGAAGTGCTGCGGCTGCTGCTGGATCTGGCCAAGGACCGGGCCCTGCTGGTGGTCACCCATGAGCCGGAGCTGTTCCAGGGGCGGGTGGCTGAGGCTTGGCGCCTGCGGGGGGGCCGGCTGGAGCCACTGCCTACGATGCGCCCAGGGTTGCGACCTTGATGGCTGATCGGATTCTGCGGGCTACCGCCGCGGCGGGTGGCATCCGCCTGGTGGCCGTCACCACCACCACCACCGTGCGCTACGCCCGCCAGCGCCATCAGCTCTCGTATCTCACCACGGCGCTGTTGGGGCGGGCGATGACCGCCGGCCTGCTGCTGGCGAGCTCGATGAAGGTGGCCCACGGCAGGGTGAATCTGCGCATCCAATCCGATGGGCCGGGGCGGGGGCTGAGGGTGGATGCCGGTCGCGAGGGCACGGTGCGGGGTTTTGTGGGCGATCCGTCGCTGGAGCTGGATCCGGTCGCCGGCGAGGACGGCGGCCTCGGCTTTGATTTCGGCCGGGCCACCGGGACCGGCTATCTGCATGTGGTGCGCGACATCGGTGAGGGAGAACCGTTCAGCAGCACGGTGGAGCTGGTGAGTGGCTGCATTGGAGAGGATGTGGCCTCCTATCTGCTCCATTCCGAGCAGACCCCCTCGGCGGTGTTCGTGGGCGAGCACATCGACCGCCAGGGCATCCGCTGCGCCGGTGGTCTGCTGGTGCAGGTGCTGCCCAAGGCGGCCCAGGAGCCCGCCCTGGTGGCGCTGCTGGAGGAGCGTTGCCGCGAGGTGCGCGACTTCAGCCACAGCCTGCGTGAGCATGCCGACAACCTGCAGGGTCTGCTGCGGCAGGTGTTCCCGGATCTGGATCCCAAGCCCTTGGAAGCGGCTGGAGCCGGCACGCCCGTGGCGTTTCACTGCCCCTGCAGTCGCCGCCGCAGCGTCAATGCGTTGCGGCTGCTCGGCCGCGACGAGTTGCGATCGATCCTGGAGGAAGACGGCCAGGCTGAGCTGACCTGCCACTTCTGCCAGGAGATCTACACGGTGGCGGAGGCGGAGCTGCGCCAGCTGATCGACGAGTTCGAGGGCGACGCCAGCGACGCGTCGCCCTTGGGCAGCGCGGGCTGAAACGCCATCGCCGCCTCAAGCGACCCGCCACCCCTGCGGCGGAGCCGGGTCGTTGGGGCGGTTGCGGCGTCGCCGCCAGGCTCAACCGGGCCGTGATCGCGCGCATGGCGTCCGCCCACAGGCTCGCCGGACCCTGCTCGCCGGACTGTGCTCTCGCACCCTGCTCTCCGGACCGCGCTCTCGCGGCGTTGGCCACCGGGCCTTGGCCTCTGGCCAGCCAGGTTGGCTGCAGCTCTGGCGAAATGATGTTGCCGAGCAGCCCGTGGGAAGGGTGGTGGTGAGCCAAGAGCGCTCCGCGAGGGTTCCTGGGTTGATTCGGTGACCTGATCAGCAACAAAGCTCCGCAGAGCCAATGATCACCGGATGAGGAATGCTGACTGGCACCAGTGAGCGCCCAAAAGCGAGGCGCCGGAAGCCAGTTCTTGCCATGCGCCATGAAGCATTTCTCTGAGGCGGAGCTTTGTTGCTGATCAGGTTCGGTGATGCGCAACGGGCTTCCAGCTGGCGCGGTCCGGGTCGTGAACGGCAGGAGCTGGCTGGCCCAGCGGGTGTGCTGCGAGAGTTGAGGGGCCACACGAACCGCGACGTGGTCATGAGTGACTGCCTCCCGATCGCGCCGGGGGGCTGGATGGCCGTGATCCCCGGTGGGATGGGCCAGGTCTGCGCCGATCGGCCCTCTTGTCTGCCTGGGCCTGCATCGCCCCCTGGGCCTGCAACGCCATGGCCGCCCTTCCCCGGGCGAGTGGGGTTCGCGCCGGGTGCAGGGGGTCCGGGTCGGCGCCTGAACGGGAGGCACGGCCAGGCGCATGGCCCATGCCGTGCCCCAGCGGCCAGCCAGGCCGGCCGCCTTTGGTCGCTGCCCATCTCCAGGAACCCAGGCGAGGTGCGCCATGGCTGAATCGCACCAGGCGCGGCGCCCCCTGCGCGAACACCTGGGGGTGTGGCTGAAGGACCGCTGGCGCTGGGAGCGGGCCCTGCGCTCCCGTTCGCGCCGCTACATGGGCCTCTGCAACCGCCACGAAGCGCTGGAGCCAGCGCCGCAGTTGGACGGCCAGGCCTGCTTGTGGACCTACACCTCGCGTCTGCACGCCGCCATGGTCCAACCGGAGCTGGCCCGACGGCTGCTGCGTCGCTGCCTGGAGGATGCCCCCATCGCTCGGGCCACCGCACCGCGATGCCCCAGCGAGACGCCCGACCTGAGCGTGCTGATCGGTCACCGCGGCCTCGAGCGATTGCCCCTGCTGCTGGCCACCTTGGAATCCGTGGCGGCTCAGGTCGATGTGGCCCTGGAATGCCTGGTGATCGAACAGGACGACGTGGTGCGGATTGCGCCAGCGCTGCCGGCCTGGGTGCGCCACATTCACGCTCCCCTGGAGACGGTCGGGGCGCCCTACAACCGCTCCCACACCTTCAATGTTGGCGCCAGAGCCGCCCGGGCGCCGGTGCTGCTGCTGCACGACAACGACATGCTGATCCCCTCGGGCTATGGCGCCAGGATCCTGGAGCGCATCAACCGGGGCTATGCGGTGGTCAACCCAAAGCGCTTCATTTTCTATCTAACCCAGGTCCATAGCCAGGCCGTTCTGGAGGTCGGTGCGGGCTTCGATGCCGCGCCTGCCGATTACATCGTGCAGAACCTGGAGGCCGGTGGGAGCATGGCGATCCGAGCCGACACCTATGCCGAGGTCGGCGGCATGGACGAAGCGTTTAGCGGCTGGGGCGGCGAGGACAACGAGTTTTGGGACCGGTGCCTCAGTCGCCCCAGCTGGATCTGGGGCTACGAGCCGATCGTGCACCTCTGGCATCGCCATCAACCGCTCAAAGCAGCAGCCGTCAATCCCAATCTCGATCGAGCCCGGGAGCTGATGGCCGTGCCGACCGAGGAGCGGATCCAGCGGCTGCGGCAGCGGCGCCTCCGTGGCGAAGCCTGAGGACAGCGGCACCCAGATCGCAACAGAGGCTTCGAGGGCAGCCTGCCCCCTGGGGCTCGCCGCCCAGCCGCGGCGGCGCTAACCGGTGCGGCACTACCCGGCGCGGGACTCCCCGGCGCGGGACGGAGGGCTGGCGGCCGCGACGGCGATCGGCTGCCCCCAGAATGAATCCCACAATCTTGGAGTGATCAGACGTGGGCGTGCTGACCGCACTAGCCATCCTGGCGGGTCTGATCGTGGTGCATGAGGCGGGGCATTTCCTCGCCGCTATCTGGCAGGGCATCCGCGTCAGCGGCTTCTCGATCGGCTTCGGCCCGGCCCTGCTGCAGCGCCGCCGTGGTGGGGTGCTTTTTGCTCTGCGGGCGATTCCCCTCGGAGGCTATGTCTCCTTTCCCGATGACGAAGATTTGGAGGCCTCGCCCTATCGCGGCGACGATCCCCACCTGCTGCGCAACCGTCCGTTGGCGCAGCGCGCCCTGGTGATCGCCGCGGGGGTGCTGGCCAACCTGGCCCTGGCCTGGGCGGTGTTGCTGGCCCAGGGCCTGGTGCTCGGCATCCCCGCTGGCTTCAGCACCAGCCCTGGCGTGCTGGTGGCGGCCGTGCAACTGGGCCAGCCGGCGGCCCAGGCCGGTCTGCAGGCCGGCGATCGCATCGTGGCGTTGCAGGGACAGGAGCTGGGCGGTGGTCAGCAGGCGGTCAGCGACCTGGTGGAACGCATCCGCCAAGCGCCAGACCAGCGCCTGGCGATCGCCAGCGAGCGCCAGGGTCAGCGCCTGCAGCTCTGGCTCCTGCCCGACGACCTGGGCGGCATCGGCCGCATCGGCGCCCAGCTGCAACCCAATGGCAGCGAGATCTTCCGCGCGCCCCGCACGCCCCTGGAGCCGATCCGCCAGGCCAATGCCGACTTCCTGGCCTTGACGCAGCGCACGGTCAGCGGCTTCGGGGCGTTGCTCACCCATTTCGGAGAAACCGCTGGCCAGGTGTCCGGTCCGGTGAAGATCGTCGAAATGGGCGCGGCGCTGGCTGACCAGGGCGGCAGCAGCCTGTTCATGTTCACCGCCCTGATCTCGATCAATCTGGCCGTGCTCAATGCCCTGCCTCTGCACTTGCTCGATGGCGGCCAGTTCATGCTGCTGCTGATCGAGGGCCTGCGCGGTCGGCCCCTGCCCCTGCAACTCCAGACGGCCTTCCTGCAGTCGGGGTTTGTCTTCCTGGTGGGGCTGAGCCTGATCCTGATCGTCAAGGACACCTCGCAGCTGCCGGTGATCCAGCAGCTGTTGGCCCGCTGAGCGAGGGCACCGGGGCCGCCGCCCCAGCCGGACATCGGCACCTTTTGGTGCCGGTCCCAAGCCCATGGGCCTTGCCCCCCGTCCGCCCGATCCGATCGCTCACCCCGTGGGTACGCCGTGCCGGCCGGCCCGGTAGGTCCGGCGATTGGTTCGCAGCTCCCCGAGGGCCGGGCAGCCGCCCCAGGGAGGCCTGGGCCCGGCCCCTGTCGGCCTGGTGTGGCGGCTAACGGCTGTCGCCGCGCCGTGCCTTGCCCACCACCAGGTAAGATCAAATCTCTCCCCAAATCTCGGTCTGCTGCCGCATGGCGAAGAAGTCAATGATTGCGCGGGATGTGAAGCGCCGCAAACTCGTGGACCGTTTCGCCGCCAAGCGCGCCGCGCTCAAGCAGGAGCTCGACGGCGCCCCCGATCCCATGCAGCGGCTTGAAATCCACCGCAAGTTGCAGGCCCTGCCGCGCAATAGTGCCATCGTGCGCCTGCGTAATCGTTGTTGGGCCACCGGCAAGCCCCGCGGGGTCTATCGCGATTTCGGCCTGTGCCGCAACCAGCTGCGCGAGCGGGCTCACCGGGGTGAGTTGCCTGGTGTGGTCAAGTCCAGCTGGTGATTCGCCCCTGAACCGCGCCAACGGCCTCCAGCCAGGCCGGCTTTCCGCGCACGAATCCTTGTGTCCCCCGAACCCAACCCTCTGCATGAGCGTTCCACCGCCTGGTGGAGGGCTGCTTACGCGGAGGGTTGGTTTCCCATGGCTGAGCCCTGCCATGGCCAGGAGCATGGTCCTCTGCAGCTCTATCGCAGTCGCGAACGGGCCTTGCTCCCTCTTGACGGCAGCTTGCACTGCCCCAGATCCCTGCGGCGATTCTTGCGTGGTGGCCATTTCAGGCTCAGTTTGAACCGGGCTTTCAGCGCCGTGGTCTCCGCCTGTGCCGACCGCTCTGAAACCTGGATCAGCCCTGCACTGGCGAACCTCTACCAACGCCTCCATCGCGCTGGACTCGCCCACAGTGTGGAGGCCTGGCAGGACGACAGCCTGGCGGCGGGGCTGCTGGCCATCAGCATCGGCCGTTGCTGGATGGGCGAATCCATGGCCCATGTCCGCCCCCAGGCCGGCAACGTGTTGCTCGTGCAGTTGGTGGAGGCGCTGCGCCGCAGCGGCTTCACGATGTTCGATGTGCAGCTGAGCACGCCCCATCTGCGGCGCTACGGCTGCGTGAGCGTCAGCGACGCCACCTATCGCGAGATGTTGGGGCAAGCTCGCGCTCTGCCGGGGCGCCTGCAATTCGGACCCGACATTCTAGACAGCCACGCCTGGACCCCGTCGGATGCGAAGATGGGGGCTGACAAAAAACAGACATAACGGCACGTGCAAGGACAAACCCAGTCGATCTCCTTCGATGGTCGGGAGATCCGGCTGACCTGTGGTCGCTTTGCCCCCCAGGCGGGCGGCTCCGTGATGATCGAGTGTGGCGACACCGCGGTACTGGTCACCACCACCCGTTCCAATCCCCGGGAAGGGATTGATTTCCTGCCCCTCACCTGCGACTACGAGGAGCGGCTTTACGCCGCGGGTCGCATCCCCGGCAGCTTCATGCGTCGCGAATCCCGGCCCCCCGAGCGCGCCACGCTGATCGCGCGGCTGATCGATCGCCCCCTGCGACCGCTCTTCCCCGGCTGGTTGCGCGACGATCTCCAGGTGGTCGCCACCTGCATGTCCCTCGATGAGCGGGTTCCCCCGGATGTGCTGGCGGTGACCGGTGCCTCCCTCGCCACGCTGTTGGCGGGGATCCCCTTCCATGGACCGATGGCGGCGGTGCGGGTGGCCCTGCTGGGCGACGACTTTGTGCTCAATCCCAGCTACCGCGAGATTGAACGCAGCGATCTCGATCTGGTGGTGGCCGGAACCCCCAAAGGGGTGGTGATGGTGGAAGCGGGCGCGAACCAGCTCCCCGAGCAGGATGTGATCGAGGCGATCGATTTCGGCTACGAGGCGGTGGGTGAATTGATCAAGGCCCAGCTCGGCATCCTCGAGAAGCTGGAGATCAAGCACCAGGAACCCGAAGCCCGCAGCGACGATCCCACAGTTCCCGAGTTTCTTGAGAGCAACTGCGACAAGGCGATTCGCGCTGTGCTCAGCGAATTCACGCTCCAGAAGGCCGAGCGCGATGCTCGCCTCGATGCGATCAAGGATGAGGTCAGCACCACCATCCAGTCCCTGGCCGACGACCATCCGGTGCGGCAGTCGCTCAGCGGCAACTCCAAGCTGTTAAGCAACAGCTACAAGGGGCTCACCAAGAAGCTGATGCGCCAGCAGATCCTCAAGGATGGCAAGCGGGTGGATGGCCGCAATCTGGATGAGGTGCGACCCATTAGCGCCGCCGTGGCGGTGTTGCCGCGGCGGGTGCACGGCTCCGGCCTGTTCCAGCGGGGCCTCACCCAGGTGCTGTCCACCGTCACCCTGGGCACCCCGAGCGATGCCCAGGAGATGGACGACCTCAACCCCTCCACCGAAAAGACCTATCTGCATCACTACAACTTCCCGCCTTACTCCGTGGGTGAAACCCGCCCCATGCGTTCGCCCGGACGCCGTGAGATCGGCCACGGGGCCCTGGCGGAGCGTGCCCTCGTGCCCGTGTTGCCCAGCAAGGAGTCGTTCCCCTATGTGTTGCGGGTGGTGTCGGAGTGCCTCAGCTCCAATGGCTCCACCTCCATGGGCTCGGTGTTCGGCAGCACGTTGGCGCTGATGGATGCGTGCGTGCCCCTCAAGGCGCCGGTGAGCGGCGCGGCCATGGGCGTGATCAAGGAGGGCGAGGAGGTGCGCCTCCTCACCGCCATCCAAGGCATCGACGATTTCCTCGGCGCTATGGAGTTCAAAGTCGCTGGCACCGAGAAGGGCATCACCGCCCTGCAGATGGACATGAAGATCACCGGCCTGGCGGTGACCGGCGTGGCCGAAGCGATCAACCAGGCCCGCCCGGCGCGGCTCCACATCCTGGAAAAGATGCTGGAAGCGATCGACAAGCCCCGTGCCACCCTTTCGCCCCATGCACCACGGCTGCTGAGTTTCCGCATCGATCCGGAACTGATCGGCACCGTGATCGGTCCAGGCGGCCGCACGATCAAGGGCATCACCGAGCGCACCAACACCAAGATCGACATCGAGGATGGCGGCATCGTCACGATCGCTAGCCACGACGGAGCCGCCGCCGAGGAGGCTCAGCGGATCATTGAGGGCCTCACCCGCCGCGTTAGCGAAGGGGAGATGTTCAGCGGCACCGTCACCCGGGTGATTCCGATCGGCGCCTTTGTGGAGATCCTGCCCGGTAAGGAGGGGATGATTCATATCTCCCAGCTGTCCGAGGCGCGGGTGGAGAAGGTGGAGGATGTGGTGAACGTGGGCGATCACGTGACCGTGCGCGTGCGCGAGATCGACAATCGCGGCCGCATCAATCTCACCCTCAGGGGCGTGCCCCAGCAGGAGCCGGTGCCGGCCTGAGGTCGCGGCCCAGCGTCGAAGCGGTCCTGAGGGGCCGCTTTTTTTGTGGTGCTGGGATGGCTCCCCTGGATGGTCATGCCTGACTTGAGCCCGGCGGAGCCGAGACCGCTTGGAAGCCCACCGGCCGTGCACCGTGGTCGGCGGCGTCAGCGGGTTGTCGAATGCCGCTCCCGGCGGCCAGGCCGGCGGATGGAGGGGCCGTTGGGGCTGAGGGGAGCATCAGCCCAGTGGTGTCACGGCCTCACGGCCTCACGGTGTCGCGGCGTCGCGGCGTCGCGACGTTGTCGGGGTGTCTCGCCATGGACCTGTCACACGGCAAAGCCGGGATCGATGCGGGCCAGGGCCGTTGCCGCCGCAGAGCAGATGTCCCCATGCATCGGTCCGTGGCTCGCAATCAGGCAGCCCGCCTGACGTGGATCGCCGGTGTTGTACAGCAAGGGACGGCCATCGGCGTGGCTGAACTGGCCCCCCGCCGCCCGCAACACCGCCTCGGGAGCAGCCATGTCCCAATCCTTCGGGGCGCTGCGGCCGGAGAGGGAGATATAGAGATCGCTCTCCCCCCGCAGGATGGTGGCAACCTTGCCGCCGACGCTGCCCATCGAGCGCCGCTCCGCCAGCGGCAACTGCTCCAGCAGTTGCTCCAAGCGCTGGTCGCGGTGGTTGCGGCTGGCCACCAGCACCAGCTCGTGGGGGCTGCTGCGATCGCTCAGCCGCGCCGGCCGCCGTTCGCCGGCGCGGTTCTCGCACCAGGCTTCGCCGCCCCCATCCTCCGCCAACAGGCCCAACCAGAGCTCCTCGGCTTCGGGCAGCAACACCACGCCGAGCACCGGTCGTTGCCGCCGCACCAGCGCCAGATGCACGGCATATTCGCCCGTGCCCTGCAAGAAGTCGCGGGTGCCATCGAGGGGATCGAGGATCCATAACCAACCATCGGCGGGTGGCGGCAAGGCACTGGCTGAGGCCTGTCCCAGCGTGGTGGCCTTGGCCGATTCTTCGCTGAGCAGCTGCCAGGGAGCCGCAGGGAAGGCCGCGTTGAGGCCATCGAGCAGCCAGCGGTTGACCGCCAGATCGGCGGCGCATACGGGGCCCTCGTCATCGTTCTGCACCTGCAAGGCCATCGGGAACCCGTAGGGAGGCTGCAGGCCGCGGGCGTAGGCCCTGAGGATGTCGGCGGCACCCCAGGCCAGGCCTCGCAAGGCCTCCAGCAGGTCCGACTGGGTGATGCCGGCGGGTAGGTCGAGGGCGAGGGGCAAGGCAGCCGCGCAAAGACCCTTCATTGTGCCGAGCGGCCGGCAGGGCTGACTAAACTCAAGACCAGGGTGCGAGACGCCGTCATGGTTCAGATCTTGGAAGTGATGGTAGCCATGGTGATTTCCGCCATGATGGCAACCGCAATTACCACTCTCACCCTGTCGCCGATTAAGTCGCAACGAGGCAAGGATATTTACGCCGCCGTGGAAGCCGCCGCGATCGGAGTACGACAGTATGTTGTGCAAAATCCCACTACATTTAGAGCCGATAGCGATATTACTTCGGCTAACCTTAGTGCTTCCATGGCTACAATAGCCTCAAATGCCGGCAATGAGTTTAGGCCGAGCGCGAGTAGTGCGCCCATCGTGATTACTTGCGAGATTGTATTGCCGGCTTCTGCTTCGCCTCCGCCACCACGGCTGGTGAAGTGCAGTGCTCCACGCGATACCGATCCAAGCGGTCAGACCGTCTCGGCCCGGCAGCCTCTCTATACGAGATCTAGCCTTGATCCCAGATCCATACTTGACCAATGCCTGTCAAACTGGTCTCAGATAGGTTATAGTAGTACGGTTACATCGCCAATTGACCTTTCAAATATCCCAGGATGTGCGACGATCGGAAATCTCAATTTTACTCCCACCCCCGCCTCCTGGAGCTCTGTCACACGGTATCCCTGCAGGTTGGACGTCACTCCCGAATCCACTCAGTCCATCAGGGTCTCGTTTAACACCTCATGCTAAGCAATTCCCTTGGGTCTGATAACTTTATCTGGCCATTGAAAACGTCATGAGCGGCTTCGAGTATTAATGTGTGAAATGTTCAGAACGGCTCGGTTACGGCATAGTCGTTGAGCAAAGGTGGATTAATCGCCGCCTTTCAGATGCGAAGTTCGGAGCATTAAGCCGTTTTGAGAGACTGCATTATTGGTGATTGGGATCGGCTGGTCTTTGAGTTTAACGTTCGCCACCGCAGCTACAGTCTTCTAGGTCAATACAGAAGTTGTTTGTCAAGGATTAGGACAGTTCACTGGAAAAAGATCGGAGTCGCAGCCGCGTTCGTCAGCAGCTCCAGCTCCAATCAGGACGGCGCTGCCCCTGCTGAAGCGATCATCGCTGCTCGAACCAGCGCTGTTCTGTCCTGAGCAGGAAATCATCACAACTCTTCCATCACCTGTTGTGCTCTTTAGAGAACAGTTCGTGGGAATGGTGACTGATGCACCATCAATGGTTAAGCCCGTTGGTTCTGTGGGGCTAGACGAGTAGGTGGGCACGACTTTTTTGCCACGCAAAGCCTGCCAGCGCAGAGTTTCCGCAATCCCATCGGCCTGGGTTTGGGCGGAGAGCCGCGATAGAGCGATCGGTGGACCGGAGAGCATGTTCAAGGTGACCAGCGCCCCGATTGACATCAAGCTGACCGCCACCATCAAGCTGATGAGATCCATGGCATCGCCTCCTACCGCGCTGCATACAAATGTAGCCTAGACAACAAGCGGCTATGCGCCTGAATGGCAGAAATGCAACGTTTTGACCGCTGGGGTTTTGGGCTGGAGCTGCAGCAGCGGCTGCCTTGCTTTTTCGCCATGGAGGGCTTGGAGATGTCGATGAGATGCACAAGCTCTGTACATCGTTTTCGGGTTTCTTGGGTTGCAGTCACGGCAGATTGGTGGCGCTCCGGCGGACCGCAGGGCCGGAGCCAGCCGAGGCCTGGCCGGATCAGCCCCGTGGCACGGGAGCACCGTGTGAGGTCATGATCGTTACAGACCTTCCGTCTCCGTGCCTGAGCCTGAGCCTCTGCCCTTCCAGCAGTCCGAATCCTCCCCAGACCCGCGCCAGCCGGCCCCTGCCGCCGACCGGGAACCCCAGCCCGGCTGCCTGTACCTGGTCGGCACACCAATCGGCAACCTCGACGACCTCACGCCCCGGGCCAGCCGGGTGCTGTCTGGGGTGGATCGCATCGCCTGCGAAGACACCCGCCGCAGCGGGTTGTTGCTGCATCGCCTCGGGATCCGCTCCCGCCTGATCAGCTTCCATCAGCACAACCAGGTCCAACGCCTCCCCACCTTGCTGCAAGCGTTGGCCAACGGCGAATCCCTGGCCCTGATCAGCGATGCCGGGCTCCCGGCCATCTCCGACCCCGGCGAGGTGTTGGTGGCGGCCGCCCGAGCCGCCGGCCATCCGGTTCGCTGCATTCCGGGTCCCTCGGCGGTCACCACGGCCTTGGTGGGCAGCGGTCTCCCCTGCGAACGCTTTTGTTTTGAGGGATTCCTGCCGCCGCGGGCCACCCAGCGGCGCCAGCGGTTGGAAGCCCTGCGCCAGGAGCCCCGCACCCTGGTGCTCTTCGAGGCTCCCCATCGCCTGGTCGCCTTGCTGGAAGACCTGCTGCAGATTTGGGGGGATCGGCCCTTGCATCTCGCCCGGGAACTGACCAAACGCCACGAGCAGCACCTCGGCCCCAGCGTCGCCGCGGTGCTGGAGCACTTCCGGCGCGTGCCGCCCCAGGGGGAATGCACGCTGGTGGTGGCTGGCGCACCCGAGGCCCCCACCACCAGCTGGGATGAAGACATGTTGCGGCGGGAGCTGCTGGCCCTCCTCCAGGCTGGAGTGACGCGATCGGAAGCCTGTCGGCGCCTGGCTGCCCGCAGCGGCTGGGGGCGTCGCGACCTCTACGCGCTTTTGCATCACGATCCGATCGCGGCCGCTGGGGGTGGCCAGGACCAGGGAGACCGCGATGACCGCGATGACTGCGAAGTCAGCGAAGTCAGCGGCGAGCCTGCCGACCCGATGGACCGCCTTCGCCTCGTCCCAGCGGATCGGGACCACCGGCCAGATGCCCCTGCCAGCGAACAGCCATTGGCTGATCGGTCAGACTGAACTCAGAGACAGCCCGCCAATGTTGCTGCGCTTGCGCTTGTTGTGCTCCACCTGGCTTGTGGCCAGCTTGCTGCTGCTGGTGCTCTGCCTCGGCGCCCAGAATCTCGCTGACCGGCCCAGCCTGCGCCTGGGCTTTGGCCAAAGTGTGCCTCTGCCCAGCGGCTTTCTGGTGGGTCTGGCGCTGGTGGTGGGGATGCTCAGCGGAGGTAGCGCCATGGCGTTGCTGGGTCCGGCTGCGGCCGCTGCGGCGGTTCGGGAGGATTGACCCGCCAGCTCCGCGATGCATCCCAACCGGGGCTCCAGGGGGTTAGCCAGTGGACGCCATTGGTGACGGCAGCCTCCTAACGGCAAGCTGGGGGATATCGCTTGGGCTCAACAGCCCGGCAAGGCAAACAGTGATCCTTCCACCACCACCCTGGTGATGCCTTGGGCCGCCAGCTTGGGTGCCGTCAGTTCGAAAACCTGGGTATCGGGGATGCGAATCACACGCTGATGGCGGCCGCATTGGCGTTTGGCCTGGCGCGGGTTCACGTACAGCACCAACGCCTGGCGCTCCTGCTC
>JBKCTK010000300.1:0-5345 GCA_046319055.1 Synechococcaceae cyanobacterium | reverse complement strand
CCTCTTGCCCGCCCTCAGGATCGATCCCGTCACCCATGCCCAGGTGGCAGCCGCCCTCAAGGCCGCCGCTCCTCAGGGCCTAGTGCTGGAGTTCCAGAACTATCGGCCTTACCCCAACAACACCAAGGGCAAGGCTGAACGGGGCCCGTCCCGCCATCTCGCCCTGCTGCTCAAGCCCGATGGCACAATCCGCGCCATCCCACTGGGAGACGCGGCTCCAAGCGATGCCGCGGTGGCGGCGGCCGTGGTCGCCAGCGCCGATCCCCATCAACAGGCCGAGGCTCCCCAGAAGCTGGCAGCGGTCAGCCGCCTTGTGCTCGCCCCTCTCCAACGGCAGCTGGCGGGGCTGCGGGGCCTCAATCCCTGGCAACCCCTGACGGGCACGGAGGAGGAAGCCCGCGCCCGCGCCCCCGTGCTGGGGGTCGGCGCGGTGATCCTCGGCCCGGCCGCCACCGCCGCTGTGGTGCTGGCCCAGAAGGCGCCGCGGCTCCTGCACATCGCCACCCACGGCTTCGTTCTGGACGATCAACCCTTTGCCGGAGCCAACGCGGCCGAGGGCCCGGCCCCCCGGGCGCCCGGGGCCGGCCAGCTGCCGATGGCGGCGCCCGCTCCGAGGGCTCTGCACCTGCCACCCCCAGCTGGGAAGACCCGCTGCAAGCCAGCGCGATGGCGGAGGAGACAGCGGGCCTCCCCTATTGATTTCCGGTCGTTCGTCGCCCTTGCCCTTGCAGCGCCCTCCCATCCCCATGGCCGCGGCGGCTGCCGGCCTTCTGGTGGGGTTCCACTGCCTCAGCCCCCATGCCGGCGCGCGCGATCTCCCCGGTCGCGATCCCGCGTTGAGTGCCTCCGAGGCTGCCGTGGCGCAATGGCTGGAGCAGAACCGCCATCGCCCCACGGCCCTGAGGGCGCTCGTGCAGCGCCTGCCCAAGGGGGGCGATGTTCACTCCCACCTGAGTGGGGCCGTGTATGCGGAGCATGACCTGGAGTGGGCCGCCCGGGATGGCTACTGCGTCGACCCGGCTGTGCCGACCCTGGTGAAGCCCAGTGACTGCAACGCGGGGGGCACGCTGTTTGCCGCTTCCGAAATGGTCAAGAAACCGCCGATCTATGACCAGTTCGTCAATCTCTGATCGACCCGCAATCTTCCCTTTGCCGGCCGCTCCGGCCACGATCCGTTCTTCCAGGCATTGGCGGGTTTTGATCTGATCTCTGGCTCGCTCAGTCGTCAGGACGACATGATGGCGAAGGTTGCCAATCGGGCCGCCTCCCAACACGTGTTCTACTTGGAACTGATGATCACCCTGCCAGGCGGTGGCGTGCGCAAGCTCGGTCAGCAGGTGGGCTGGAACGGTGATTTTGCCCGCACCCGCCAACAACTGCTGAAGCAAGGATTGCTGGAGCTGGTGCGTCAGGGTGAGCAGGACCTGCGGACCATCCGCCGCGAAGCCGCTACCACCATGGCCTGTGGCACCCCCCAGGCCCAGCCGGGCTGCGATGTAACGGTGCGCTTCCTGCAGCAGACCACCCGCAGCCAGCCTCCCGAGGAGGTGTTCGCCGAGTTCGTCTAGGCCTTAGAGCTGGCCAAAGCCAGCAACCAGGTGGTTGGCATCAATCGCGTCGCCCCCGAAGACAATCCGATCGCCCTGCGCGACTACACGCTGCAGATGCGCATGCTGCAGTATCTCTAATCCGTGCATCCTGAGGTGAAGTTGGCCCTGCACACCGGCGAGCTCCCCCTCGGCCTGGTGCCCCCGGATCGCTTGCGCTATCACATCCGCCAGGCGCTGGAGATCGGCCAGGCCAATCGCATCGGCCATGGCGGGGCGGTGCTGTACGAGGAGCAGCCATTTCAGCTTCTGGAGCTGATGCGCCGCCGTGGCGTGCTGGTGGAGATCGGCCTCACCAGCAACGAGGTGCTTCTCAATGTTGCCAACCAGGATCATCCCTTTCTCGACTAGCAACGGGCCGGCGTGCCGCTGGCGCTGCCCTCCGATGATGAGGGCATTTCCCGCATCGATTTGAGCAATGAATACCGGCTGGCCCTGCGGCGCCACAACCAGAGCTACCGCGACCTCAAGCGGCTGGCGCCCAATCGTTTGGAGTCCTGCTACCTGCCGGGTCAAAGCCTATGGGAATCGCCGCAGTACAGCCGCCTGCGGCCGGGCTGCCGCGGCGACAGCCCGGCCGCGGCAGCCTCTCGGCAGGTTGCTCCACCTAGCTCGCGGCCAACGAGCGGGCTCAGGCCCAATGGAAGCTGGAGCGGCAGTTCGTCGGTTTCGAGGCGCTGCCCACCTTCCAGGCCCAGGCCAGCCAGCCGGCCAGGATCGCCCCTGATCGAGGCCCAGCAAGGCCACAGCAAGGCCAGTGATGCGCCCAGCAAGACCCGCGAGGCCAGCGGAGCGCTGCCAGGCTGGGCCCGTCGCGCTACCCCAGTCGCTTGCGCCCGTGACCACCCCGTTGACGCCAGCGGCCCCCTCCCAGCCCGTGGCCCCCAGCCTCGCGGTGGTGGAAACCTTCCATTCCCTGCAGGGTGAGGGCCTGCACGCCGGCCGCAGCGCCTTCTTCATCCGCCTGGCGGGCTGCACGGTGGGCTGTCCCTGGTGCGATACCAAGCACTCCTGGCCCGAGACCGCCCATCCTCTCCGCCCCATCAGCGAACTCGCCGCGGAAGCGCGCCAGGCCCTGGCCGCCGGGGCCGGATTCGTGGTGATCACCGGCGGTGAACCTCTGCAGCAGCCCCTCGATCCGCTCTGCGATGCCCTCACGGCTGCCGGTCTGCCCCTGCACCTGGAAACCAGCGGCGTTGGTTGCTGGAGCGGGCGCTTCGACTGGATCACCCTCTCCCCCAAGCGCCACGCCCCGCCCACCGCGGAGGCCCTGGCCGCCTGCGCGGAGCTCAAGGTGGTGGTGCACGAACCCGACGACCTGGAGTTCGCCACGGCCATGGCCCTCGCCGCCAGCGCCGCCCGCCAGGGGGATGCCGTTGGTCCAGCCCTGCTGCTGCAGCCGGGCTGGGACTGCGGTCGCGGTCAGGAGCTGGCGCTCGCCTTCGTGCGGCAACATCCGTCCTGGCGGCTCAGCCTGCAGAGCCACAAGTGGCTGGGGGTGCGCTGAAAGCGTCAGCATTCGGGCCGGGGCAGGCGCCCTCCGACCCGTTCTAACGGCATCCTCACCATGGCATTTTCACCATGGCATTTTCTCCATGGCATCCGAACCACCGGCATCCGCGCCTCGGCAGCCCAGCGGCTCTGAGCGTTACAGCTGTTGCGCCTCGCGCTGCTCCCGCTCTGCCTTCCAGAGCCGCCAGCGCACCTGCACATCCTTCGGGGCGTAGATCACGATCGGCAGACTGACGTTGTAAGGCACCACAAAGGGCTTGCGATTCAGCGTCACGAAGGCCTGGCGGGGGCCCTGGTCCGGCGGGCAGGCCATGCGGGTGCTGGGACCCAACGTCACCGGACCCACGCGGTAGATCGCATAGCCCCAGCCCTTGAGGGATTCACTGCGGATGCTGCCGTTAAGGCGCGGGCCATTGCAGTCCACCGCGATCTCCTTGCCCACGATCAGCTCTACCCGCCAATCGAGCGGATTGGCGGAGATGCGCGGATCGCTGCTGGGCTGCAGCACCCCCGGCAGCTGGATCACCCAGCGCCGCTCCCCCGCCGCCGGGACCGGATAGGGCTTGAGGTCGAGGCGGGGGATCGCTTGGGCCAGCGACGGCAGAACCAGGCTCCCCAGCAGCAGCGACAGGGTCCAGCCGGAGCGGCGCCGACCGCTGGCAAACGGGCGCGGGAGGGGCAGGAGCGACACGCGGGGCAATGCAGGGCTGCGCTGCATCCTGATGGCAGAACGCCGGGGCGGCCAGGGCGGCCTGAAAGTTTCACGGCCAAGCTCGAAAGGCTTTGGGTTCGACTGCGTTCGGAGGCGATTCAGCAGGGGCTCACGCGAGTCCTGGCGCCGCCGAAGCCGTGAGGCCAGGCCGCCAGAGAGGACGTTGAGGCAACCCTGCCGAGGAGGCCAACCGCCACGACGCCATCTGCTGGTATGGCCCTCGCCAGCGCTGCCGCGGCGCCCCAACCACCCCCACGCGCCCGGTCGCCGGGATCTGCCAGCCTGCAGGGGCTGTTGCCGGGCCGCCGTGTCGCCCACCGCCATCGCCCTGCTCTCCGGCGGGCTCGACTCCGCCACCGCCGCTGCCCTGGCGATCGAGCGCGGCGACCGGGTCATCGGTCTGTCGTTCGACTACGGCCAGCGCCATCGCCGCGAGCTGCAGGCTGCCGCCGAGCTGGCGACCGGCCTCGGCTTGGCGGAGCACCATCGGGTGGAGGTGAACCTGGCGGCCTGGGGCGGCTCCTCCCTCACCGACCCAAGCCAGGCGATCCCCACAGACGGCGTGCGGGACGGCGTGATTCCCAGCACCTACGTGCCCGGCCGCAACACCGTGTTCATCGCCATCGGCCTCAGCCTGGCGGAAGCGCGGGGCGCCGAGCGGCTGGTGCTCGGGGTCAACGCCGTGGATTACTCCGGCTCTCCCGACTGCCGGCCCGACTACCTGGCCGCCTTCCAATCCCTTGCCGAGCTGGCCAGCCGCGCCGGCCGCGAAGGCCGCGGCGCCCGCCTCTGGGCGCCGCTGATCCAGCTCAGCAAGGTCGACATCGTGCGCGAAGCGTTGAGGCTGGGGGTGCCGATCGATCGCACCTGGAGCTGTTACAGCGGCGGCGAGCAGCCCTGCGGCGTCTGCGACAGCTGCCGCATCCGCGACGCGGCTTTGCGGGAGGCCGGCCGCCCCGACCTCGCCAGCCACGCGAGCGAACCCCGGGCCGCCCGGCAGGAGCCACCAGGCGCCGCCCCGCCGAGCTCAGCCCAGGCAGACCCCAGCGGCTCCCAGCGGCCAAGCTCCCCCCAAGCTGCCTCCAGCCCCGCCAGCGAACCTGGGGCCCCTCAGCGGAATCCCCGCGGCGCGGGGCAGGTGCTTGGCTTCGCCTTGCCCACTCCGCCCGGCGCCGCCGCGGAACGGCCGATGGCGGCCGATGCTTTTGGCGATGGTTGAGGCGATGGCCGGCCCCGGCATGCCGCTGCGCCAGGAGCTGCCCTGGTGGGAACCCTGGTCCCTGACCCGGGCGTTGGCCGAGCGCCTGGGGCGCGACGGCCTGGTGCTGCTGGAAGGGGCTGGCAGTGCCCGGGGGGGCCGAGGGGGGCTGGGGGGGGCGCCGCTGCGGCGGGTGATCTGTCGCGGGCTGCCCGGTGATCCGGATGGGCAGGATCCATTTGCCGCCTTGGACCAGCTGGTCCAGGAGGGAGGCGCCTGGCTGGGTTGGCTGAGCTACGAGGCCGGCGCCTGGGTG
>JBKCTK010000299.1:0-1802 GCA_046319055.1 Synechococcaceae cyanobacterium | reverse complement strand
AGGAAGAAGGCGCCCAGATGCACGTCATGCTGGGGACCTTCATCCTCACAGCGCTCCGGCTCGTTGGCGGGATAACCCATCAGGAACGAACCGGCAGGGATCTTCACCATGGTGAGGGCCACGCCCGGGCCCAGCTCCTCCCGGTAGCCCTCCACCTCCATGGGGCGGCGCTCCATCCGCCAGCGGCCGTTCTCCTGGTGCAACCGGCAGGTGGTAGTGGAGAAGCGCTGCAGCGGCACGGCGGCAACAGGGGGCGTGGGCGTCGCGGCCGGTGCTTGGGCGGGAGCTGGTGGAGCGGGCTGTGATGGAGCGGGAGCTGATTGGGCGGAGGCTGGTTTGGCGGGAGCTGGTGGGGGCGTAGCCGGGCGGCTGGCGAGCTTCTCCTGGATGGCCAGGGCGATCGTCTTCAGCGCCTCCTCCTGTTCCCCAGCGTTCATGGACGCCAATGGCCGCTTGGGAGACAGCACGGCCTGATAGGCCTGGATCGGTGTGACCTCCACCAGGCTGGGCCGCAGCGGCACCCAGAGGATGCTCAGGCCTTCCGCCTCCGCCGCCTCCAGCAGCGGCGGCAATTCGTGGTTGGTCACAAACTCGGAGGCCAGGAAATCGGCGCTCACCAACAGCAGCGCCACCTTCGCCGTGGCCAGCGCCGTTTCGATCTCTTGCCGCCACTTGGCACCGGCGGGAATCTGGGAGTCGTCCCAGAGGCGCAGGCCATGGCTGCGCTCCAGCGGCCGAATCATCTTCCGCAGCCTGTCCACCCAATCACGATCGGCATGGCTGTAGCTGATGAACAGCTGCTCGCGGTCCAGGGGTGGGGTCATCGCATGCCTCGTGGCGGGGCCGATCCGGGGCGGGAGGAAAACTGGTAGCGAGAGTAAGGCACCAGGACGCGATGAAGGCTGGCTGCGCCTGGCGCGGCCTGCCCGATAAGGTGACTAAGGCAAGTGGTCAATGCGACCATGCCAGATCATGGATTCTGGCATGGTCGCTGCCAGGATTATTGCCCCGCAACAATGCTGATCGGCACGCTGTTAACCCAGTTTGGGCCGATGGTGGCATTGCCGCCTCCGGTGTAGGTTTGGGCTACGCCGTCGGTTGTGACTGTTACCGAATAGGTTGAAGGCCCGCCCCAGTTGATCCCGATCATCGAGAGCGTGTAATTCCCAGTCGGTAAGACCATGCCGGGAAGGATGGTGACATCGACCGGCTTGCTGTATCCCATGCTGTAATGGAACAACTCGATACTGGCGAGCCCCCCGGTTGGGATTGCAATCAGAATGATCTCGTTATCGACGGCCGTGACTTGAATCCGAGTGGTTGCCATGGGTGATTCTTGGAAATTATTGAGTGACGTGAAGAGGTGTTTCTCTTCACATCTCCATCATTGCCACCGGGATGCTCAGTGTCAACGACATTGGCGAATGCCGCCCACCCACTTTTTTAGCCATGCAGGGGGGAGCAGGCGCCGGCGGATGGCGGCAGGCCCCAGAAGCGATGGTCGCGGGGACCTCGGTGAGCCCGGGACCTGCGCAAGCGAGAGTCCACCTGGAGCCGATCACCAGCAGCTTGAGCCAGGAGCGGTTGGCGTGTCATCATCGCGGTCAGGTCAATGAATCAGCACTTCCCAGGGCGGGTGCCCTGTCCGCCGATCCGCTAATTGGCAAGTGAATAATCTGTTGATGTCAATCGCGCGTCAGGGTTCATGGCTGGTCGCTGCGAGCCGGGGACAAGGGGGGAGATTCGCATCGCCGGGGATCCCCGGCGATTGCCGCAGCCCCGCCGCTGCGGTACCCAACCCT
>JBKCTK010000298.1:0-9256 GCA_046319055.1 Synechococcaceae cyanobacterium | reverse complement strand
TCGATCACGCCGCCGTAGATGGGGGTGAGATGCAGGTTGTCTTGAATCAGCCGATGGGTCGCGGCGGTGGTGCGGGTGATGTGGCAGGCCATTTGCTCACCGCTCTGCCAAGCCGCTGGATCAAAGGAAAAGAAGCGATCGGCGGCATCGCTGGGCTGCTGCTCCAACCGATCCAAATCGACGCTGCGCCGATCCACCCGGGCTGGGGTGCCGGTCTTGAGCCGGTCCGTGTGAAAGCCAAGGGCCCGTAGGGCTTCGGTGAGACCTTCGGCGGGCTGTTCGCCGGCGCGGCCCGCCGGCATCGATTGGTGACCCACCCAGATTCGGCCCCCCAGGAAGGTGCCTGTGGTGAGCACCACCGCCGCGGCGCTGTAAACGCTGCCGAAATAGGTGCGCACGCCCGTCACCCGACCGATCGGCTGGCCGCTGCCGGCGGCGGCGGGATCGCCCTCCAGATCCACCACCAGATCCACCACCATCGCCTCGCGCAACTGCAGGTTCGGGGTGTGCTGCAGCAGCTGCAGCATCTGGCGGGCGTATTGGCGCTTGTCGGTCTGGGCCCGCAAGGCCCGCACCGCCGGGCCGCGGCTGGCGTTGAGGATGCGCTTTTGCAAGGCGGTGGCATCGGCCAGGCGACCGATCACACCGCCGAGGGCATCCACTTCATGCACCAGCTGGCTCTTGGCTGGGCCACCGACGGCCGGGTTGCAGGGCTGCCAGGCGATGCGATCGAGGTTGAGGCTGAACAAGGCGGTGTGCACGCCCAACCGGGCGGCCGTGAGCGCCGCCTCGCAGCCTGCGTGGCCACCCCCGACCACGATCAGCTCGAACCGCTCGACCGGTGGCGGGGCTGAAGCGGAGCGCGAGGAGGCAGCGAAAGCCATGGAGGGATGCAGTCGACCAAACTGTCGGCGAAACGGAGGACGGAGGGCAGCGCCCGGACGGTCGCGGCTGAACCCCTCCAGGATGGCGCAGGCTGGGCTGCAGCGATCAGGAGGTGGACGCCGCTAGAAGCCCGTGCAGATGGCCCTGGCGCTGCGGCGGAAGCCGCCTTCATTTCCGGCCTTGGTGAAGACCTCCAGCCCACCGCTTTTCGTGTTCAACACATACTTCAGGCCCAGCCGATCGGAGAAGATGAGCGTGTTGCCCTGCACTGAGTAGCTGATTTTCTGTGCTTTTATATCTTTATTGCCTGGAAACTCAATCAGTCTTGCGTCGGGATCAAGGTTGAACCGGTCGCCGCTGGCCATGGCGAGGTCCGTGAACGGCTCAGCCCCATCGACGACGGCGCTATCTGGGTCTCTCGCATCAACGCAAGAGATGGTTTTCTGGCGTGGTGAGCACAACACGGTGATGCCGCCAAGGGCCAGCGCACCAATCAGTAGCCCTGGCCAGTGACGGGTCAAGGTCTTCAGCTCCAATCGGTTGGAGGCGCCGCAATGGGGGCAGGAGCTCACTCCTGGAAAGATCGGTTCACCGCAGGAGCCACAGGGACTGGAAACCATCTTCAGGTCTTCTCTCACCACCTAAGGCATTTTGCCAAATCAATCGAAAACGATGCAACAGCATGCGAATCGCGAATCGCTGGATGCGGATCGCTCCGCTGGCTTGGGGTCCTGCCGCATCGCAACCCTCGCTCAACCCTGCCGCTGCCCCCCCAGCATCGCTGGAGGCGTCGCGCGGGTTCAGCCGTGGCTCGGGAGGTTTGCCCAGAGCCGGATCCGTCCCTGAGGGAGGCGGACGCTGCCTTGGGGGAGCAGATCATCCGGCGTGGACCTGCGCGATGGCCTGATCCTCGCCTTCTGGCCTGAAAGCCTCCGGCGGAGGATGGGGCAGGTCTGGGGATCCTCAAACGAGGGGCTGCCTTTGACAAGGCAGACCCCTGGGGTGCTTGAACCATGCGCGATGCCGGGTTCGAACCAGCGACATCCTGTGTGTAAGACAGGCGCTCTACCGCTGAGCTAATCGCGCGTGCCTGCATTCTGCCCTGACGCCCTCGATATCGTGGGATGTTGTCGGGACTGTTCATGGCCAGTGGCCGCAGCCATGACCGCGCCACCGGCCTGGTAGCCCTCCCTTTTGCGCTGCTGTGGTGGCCGGCCCTGGGGCCATGGGGCAGCGCCATCGCCGGCTCCGCCTTCCTGCTGGGTGGCCTCTGGTTATCCCCGGATCTCGATCTTGTTTCGCGGGCCAGCCGTCGCTGGGGACCCCTGGGGCTGATCTGGTGGCCCTACCGGCGGCTGTTGCGCCACCGTTCGCTGCTGTCCCATAGCCCGTTTCTGGGCAGCGGCCTCCGCTTGGCCTGGCTGGTGGCTTGGCTGCTGCTGGTGTGCCGCGGCCTGGAGCCCTTGGGGCTGGTTTCAACCCGCCAACTCGTTGAGCTGGGCCAGTGGCTGTGGCAGCAGCAGCGGCCCTTGCTGGTGGCAGCTCTGGTGGGCATTGAAGCCAGCAGCTGGCTGCATCTTCTCCAGGATGGCGATCCGCTGCCCAAGCTGCCCAGACTGCTCAGGCCAGCGCGGCGTGGCCGCGTTTCCGGGCGTCGGACTGGTGGTCGCGGCGGCCGGGGCCGTTAGTGGTACAGGCTGCACCAGGCCCGACACTGGACGGGAGTAGAGCCCGATGGGATTGGTGTTATCGCGAACTGGCAGCCGGCCGATGGAGTGGAACCCGGAATCCAGATCGTGGTTTCGGGGTTTTGGCTGGGTCGCGACGCAAGCGATCTGTGCAGCGCGCCAGGGACATTCCTTATGGTTTTACGGCTAGCCCTGTCTGCACGGAATGAGCCTGCTGCTGCCAGAGTTGATAGTATTTGCCTTGGCTGTGCATGAGGGTCTCGTGGTCTCCTTGCTCAACAATACGACCACTTTCCATCACACAAATGAGGTCGGCCTTGACGATCGTACTGAGGCGGTGTGCAATGATAAGGATCGTAATGTTTGACGAAAGTTGCTCAATTGCGGATTGCACCAGCCGTTCATTCCTGGAGTCAAGGGCGCTTGTTGCTTCGTCAAGGATAAGAAAATCAGGTTTTTTTAGCAGGGCTCTTGCGAGGGAGATGCGTTGACGTTGACCGCCACTGAGCTTGTAGCCACGTTCTCCCACGATTGTCTCAAAACCCATCGGTAGTTGCTTGATGAAGCGGTCGGCCTGAGCAAGCTCAGCAGCTCTGACAACATCAGCGTGGGAACAGTTGAAAGAACCGTAGGCAATATTCTCAGCCAGACTAGCATTAAACAGAAACGTGTCTTGACTGACGACACCGATATGCTTTTGCCAGCTGGATAGATCGTAATCCTGCAAAGAGACAGCGTCGATGTAGATATTTCCAGCTGTCGTATCGTACAAGCCAACAAGCAGGTCGGCGAGGGAGCTTTTGCCTGAGCCGCTACTGCCAACTAGGGCAACAGTGCGACCTTTGGGGATGACCAGATTAATATGGGAAAGGACAAGCGGATTCTGGGGTGAATAACGAAGGCTAACATCACGAAGCTCGATTGACTGCAGCAATCCATGGAAGGGCAGGCCCCCAAGCCGCCTAAATTCTTTATCATCCGTTTTCAGCAGCAAGTCTAATCTTTCAACACTACCAGCATTGGCCGCGAGGGTATTGAAGCAACCAGCAATTGCCGAGAATCGCATATTCAGCCTTTGCAAGGCTAGTACAAAAGTCACGAGACTCGGAAGCACACCCGTGCTCTTCGTCCCAAAAAGAATGGCACTAAGTCCAGCAATTAGAGATATTCCGAGAATTGGCAGAAACGATGTTAATGGTATAAGCGCCTGACTGATGAACACTTGCCGTCTAATGAATCCTTCGTATGCAGCGATATTCTGATCGAGCTGCTCAGAAGACTCTTGAGTAAGCCCCGCGGTGTGAATCAATCTCAGGCCCTGAATATCCTGAGTCATTTTTGCGGATACTTCTACATTTGCTTCAACTGCTTTAAGCGATAATCTCTTAATAGCTGGAACCAACTTTGATTGGAACTGAGTCAACGCAACTCCCAAGACAACGGCCGCAAGCAAAAGCCAAGGCGATAAAGCAAGAAGGACAGAAAGGTAGCAGAATGCGAGAATTATATTCACGCTGATTGCTGAGATTTGAGTAATTTGCGCTTCAACCGCCCTGGGCGAGGAGCTAACTGTGTTCAGCAGGTCGCCAACCCGGAAACTGCTGGAGCATGCAAAAGTAAGCGAAAGAATCTGGGTATGGATGATAGAAGTGATGACTGAATAGATTCGCGCGCCGAACAAGTTGGTCGTCACCAAGTTAATATACTTACTGAAGCTTTGCAGCGCTTGCAGAAGCAAAGCAAGCATCAGCAGCATCAAGAACAGATATTTCATCGGCATCTGATGCGTTAAATCAGGCAGCCAAGCGAGAAAACCAGCCAATGGCTTTGTTTTCCATGAGATATTGCCAGAACTTGAGAGAAGTTCAACGGCGAGAAAAATGATCCCGAGGGTTGCGCCCTCGGTCAGAGCTTCAAAGATGCTGGAAACGAAATTGATAGCGATTAAGCGCCACTCTTTTCGTGCCGTTCTGAGGGTCAGCCGGGTGGCAGGCGATTTGCCCTCCAATAACCAAGGCTTAATCCGCTGAACCAAGGACTTACGGATCCTTTGACAGCGATAGTTGATGCGTTGGAACAATCCTAGCATTGGGTTGATACTCCTTTCAGAGGTGTGAAGCATGGCATCACAGATTGCCGATCAAGGGAGAGGTGTTTGGGATTACAGGGTGGCAGGGGGATCTATTACTGCGGAACATGGTGCTCACTGGAGAGCGTCTTCGAGAAAAGTAAGCATTTGATAAACAGGCTGAGGGGATGGAACGTGATTTCATGGCGGAAACAGAAGTCGGCAGCACCGACGGCGACCATCGTCTTGAGAAATTAACAGCAACATAGAATCATAATTTGAGGGGGACTTCCTAAGAGAGGCGACAGGATTTATCCCACTTCAAGGCGAGAAATTGGCAGCGGCAATCTCGGCGAAGTAGTTTATTGCGCTTATGGGAATTCGTCATGCTGAGTCTGTGCAGTCCTGACGAATAAACAGCGATCATACCTGGCGGCTCCGATGGTGCACGTGTACCATATCTTTCTCGCCATATCGGGGGCCTGGCGGCGGATGGCAAAGATTTTAGATTCACGCGGCCCGATGGTTCGCCATCTTCATTGCCTGCGTAACGGCGTAAATTTGTAAAATAATATCCTTTCAACACCGTGCATGTCGGGCTCTTGTGTGAGAATGTGATGGAGCTGCTCAGCCGTCCTGCATGCTGACGTGGCCTCAGCGACAGGCGGGAACTCCTTTGGCTTGCCAATGAGCTGGTTTTAAAAATTCTCTGTTGCTTCCATGGTCTAGAGCTCATCAAGAGGTGATCTCTGTTTTGATCCGGATGGCTGATTCCAGCAGGCTCCCAGGGGCGAGTCTTAAGTCGAGGGAATGGGGACCTTATGATCCCTAGAGCCCGCGGATCACGGCTCTGCCATTACCGGCGTTGAGCTTCTAACCAGCCCCTCAGGCCAATTGACGTGTTGCACCTCGATCATGGTTGAGATGCTTTTATTTTAGCAGGTAGAGCTGCTTGGATCAAGGCCCAAGACCGCGCATCAGTTGAATCCTTCTTGCCGCCTTCGTCTTCGGGACATGGTCGCCAGTGGCCCATGAGATGGGGATGCCATGTCCATCAACGGCCACTCTCAAGATGACAACGAGCCGCTGCTTCGCCATGCTTTCGTGTCGTCTTAAAACCATCAAGCTGCGCCTTGAAGCTCCAACGTTTCTCGGGCTTATGCAGCGCATCCTGCCGGTCTCGGCTTTCGGCATATGCCAAGATAAGCCATTGTTTTCTGAGGTCGATTCACCTGCAATGCTGACACTGCAGGAGTCGGCAGGCTGAATGAGATCGCATTGTTCTTCATGCCTGAAATCCTTGGAGGGATGGTCAAGTCATTGGCGATCGAGCCCTTGTCTTGAGCTAACAGTGCAGCACGATGGGTCAGGCTTGGGTGGCCGGTTGCTGGTCGGGTGACAGCCTTGATGCTGGGGGCGCTGCTGTTCGGTTGGCGCCAGCTGGTGCCGGGTATCTCCAACGTGATGCCGTAGGGCAGCCAGCAGAGGGCTCATGGAACAGGCCGGAGCGGGACCATCGCCTGGCAATGCGGCTCTACCAGCCTTGACCTTCGAGCCATTCCGTTACCCTGCCCTCATTCGCCTTGCCCTCGCGCCTTGAACAGATATCCAGCGATGCCGGAGCTCAATGTCGTCACGGTTGTGGTCGTGAGATTTGCCGAATATGCGTTTGCTTGATCTGGATTTGTTGCGGGCATGCTGTTTCGTGAGGACGCCTCTTGCCGTGCTGGATGCCTTGGGCCTTGCCTCCGGGAGACTGGCTCACGGATATGGGTTCGATGGCTGTCCTAGGGCTGCCTGACAACCGCAATCCTGAGCTCGCAAGGCTCGGGGTCAGCTGCGTTCCGTGGCGATCCAGAAGGGTCTGGTGGAGCTGAGGCCTTGAGACCAGGCCGCTGCTGAGCCCTTTCAGGCATCCCGCATGGCCGTCCATCGTTGGGGGAGGGCCCGCTACGACGTCGTGACCCACACGCGGGCATGCGCGGCGGTTCGTTCGCCCCATGGGCTTGCGCCCGTTCACCGGAACACTGGGCTCTCAGGGTCTCGCCCAAAATGGGTGAAGGACCATTCGCCTGGGCTGGCTTGGCCAGCCACCAGGGCGTGCTCCTCGGCTGGTTCCAGCCTGGGCGCCGCACGCCCGGGCCGGTCGCCAGGCCTGTGCAGTCCGTAGGGTCACGCCAGATCCCCCCGCAGCAAGCTCCTTTCGATGTCGTTGCTCAGCTCTCTCAACACCGTGGTCGAGCAGCTCGTGGAGCGCTGGGGCTACTGGGGCATCTTCAGCGCAATGGTTCTGGAGAATGTGATTCCGCCGATCCCTTCAGAGGTCATTATGCCGCTGGCGGGTTTCTATGTGGGGCAGGGCAAGCTGAGCTTCCCTCTGGTGGTGTTGGCCGGCCTGCTGGGTACGGTGGCGGGGGCACTTCCGTGGTACGGGATCGGGCGCCTGGTCAATGAACAACGGCTCAAGCGTTGGTTAGAACGCCATGGTCGCTGGGTCGGGGTCTCCCCCCAGGAACTGGAGCACTCGCGGGTGTGGTTCACGCGCCATGGCGCCGCCGTGGTGTTTTGGGGTCGCTTGATCCCGGCGATCCGCACCCTGATCTCGGTGCCGGCGGGAGTGGAGATGATGCCGTTCGGTCCCTTCCTGTTCTGGACCACGGCCGGAAGCCTCATCTGGAACCTGGCCCTGACCACCGCTGGCTGGGCCCTGGGCAGTCGCTGGGAAGAGGTGTTGGCCTTCATCAAGCCGGTGGAGGGGATCGTGAACAAGGTGCTGGCCGCTCTGGTGCTGCTGGTGCTGGTCTGGTTGGGGACGCGCATCTGGCGTCGTCGCGGTCGCGGCTGAACTTGGGGCCAATGGGACGCCGCCACGACGGGCCAGCCTCCCCGCTTTATCTGGAGCCCCCTCTCCCACCCAGAGCGCAGGGCTGACGAGCGCAACCCGGTTCAACCTTGGCCTTGGCGCGAGCTTGTCCCTGTCCCGTCAGGCAGGACCCCACGGCTGATCCGCTGGGGAAGCATTGGGCCCGTTCAAACCCCGCAAGGTTGCCCCCTGGTCCCCACTGGACATCCCGGGTTCAAGAAGGTTTGCCAAGGGAAGGGGCAAAAGGTTGCTTAGGGAAGCTCTGGAGACTCGCCTGGGCGGCGGTTGCGCCCAAGTCGTTGCCCGGAGCGGATGGGGAGGGTCGGGTTCACCCGGGTGCTTTCCGCCCCGTGTTGGGCTTGCTGAGGCCCTGCGCCAAAGGATCGCCGGGTGGCCAAGCGGGCATTCGGAGCCAAAAAAGGCGCCCGTGAAGGCGCCTTCGGGGGCTTCGTGCCGCTTGATAACCCGGCTGCGCCACTGGCACAAGGGGGAGCGTGATGAATCGCCGCATCCCGGCCGGCCCGATGGACGCCCCGGGGCCCGCTCAGCGATCCCTCGGCGGCGGCAGCGCAGCGCCAGGAGACCTCAGAACGGCACCTCGTCGCCGCCATCACCGCCGAAGCTGCCGCCGCCGCTGAAGCCGCCGCCGCCGCCCTCGCCATCCCGCTTGCTCCCCAGCAGCTCCAGCCGATCGACGCGGATGACCGGCTTGCTGCGTTCCTCCCCGGTGCTGCGGTCCGTCCACCGGTCGAGCTTGAACGAGCCGATGATGCCGAGCAGGGATCCCTTGCGGACGTAGTCAGCGGCGACCTGGGCCTGTTTCCCCCAGATCTCAAGATTGAACCAGTCCGGTTCCTCATCGCGGCTGCGGCGGTTCACGGCCAGGGTGAGGTTGGCCACGACGCTGCCGGATTCGAAGTAGCGGACTTCTGGATCGCGGCCGGCACGGCCGACGAGGGTGATCGAGTTGACGCCCATGGATGGCTCCCAATGTGGTGGATCAATGATGCGGCACCTCCAAAGAGGGCCACGTCAGACAAATGCCACCAGCTGTCACATCGCCAGCTGTGACGCCACGTTTGCCGCGACGTCAGGGCTTCGGGCTTGGGGTTCGACGCCCCGGACGCCGCCGGTCCAGCTGGCCCCAACCGTCCGGGCCTGGCCCGGCCTAGGCCCCTATGATCCAACCCTGCCCGGCCGTTCCGAGTTCGTCGCCACCGTGTTTTTCCGCCGTTTCCAGTTCTCGCGCGACATCGGCATCGACCTCGGCACCGCCAACACACTGATGTATGTGTCCGGCAAGGGCATCGTGCTTCAGGAGCCCTCGGTGGTGGCGTTCGATGTGGAGCGCAACGTGCCTTTGGCGGTGGGCGACGCGGCCAAGCTGATGCTGGGCCGTACCCCGGGCAACATCCGTGCCGTGCGGCCGCTGCGCGATGGCGTCATCGCCGACTTCGATGCCGCCGAACAGATGATCAAGAGTTTCATCCAGAAGGGCAATGAGGGCCGCGATGTTCAGGCGCCTCGCCTGGTGATCGGCATCCCCAGCGGCGTCACCGGGGTGGAGCGGCGGGCCGTGCGCGAGGCCGGCCTGGCAGGAGCCCGCCAGGTGCATCTGATCGATGAACCCGTGGCCGCGGCCATCGGGGCCGGCCTGCCGGTCACCGAACCGGTCGGCACCATGATTGTTGACATCGGCGGCGGCACCACCGAGGTGGCCGTGCTCAGTCTCAGCGGCACGGTGTTGAGTGA
>JBKCTK010000297.1:0-2326 GCA_046319055.1 Synechococcaceae cyanobacterium | reverse complement strand
CCGCCGCCCGCAGGGTCGGGATCACCCACAGCTGGCCGCCGGCGTCGTTGAGCAACCGCCAGGTGGTGCCTCTCTCCGGTTCAGGGAGCTCGCGGCCCAGCAGGGCCCCATACCGCTCCCGGCTGCCCAGCAGCCGCACATTGCGGGGATTGGCCAGCTCCTGGTCCAGATCCCGCCCGATCACCGCCTCGCTGCCCCGCATCGCAATTGTGATCACGGGCAGGGTGGAGGTTTCCTCGAGCGCGTCGCGGCGGGCGTCGGCCAGCCCCTGCATCCCGGCCAGCCCCTTGAGAACCAGCAGCAGCCAAAGCACGATCACCAGCTCATCGAGCAGCGAGGCCAGCGCCCGCAGCTGCTTCTGTTGCTCTTCACGCAACACCAACAAGCCCCCGCACCACTTCAACGGCCCCCGCAGCCGGCGCCGACAGGCACGAAGGGCCCAGAACGTGAGGACGATGCCCACCCCGGCCAGCGCCAGGCCGAGCAGGAGCCGCAAAACCGCCCAGGGGCTGCCAAACAACACCGCATACGCCGCGATGAAGGTGGATTCCACCGACAACCCCAGGCTTGTGGGCTCCACCTGGAAAAACGTGTAGTAATGCCAGCGGTACATCCAGCCGGTAAAAAACAACGCGACCGCCAACAGGCCCACACTTCCCGCCAACAGGGCGAGTGGACTGCTGGATTCCTCAACTGGGTGCGCCATGTCCAACCACCGCCGGCAGGGTCTGTGCCTTCAAGCAGCCTGCATTCAAACAACCCGGCGCCCGCCCCTCGGGGGATCCGCTGGATCAGCGGGGCGTCAAGGGAGCCCAGCTTTTCGCGCCTGCCCCCCTCTGGTGGCCTGTCCCGAGCGCCCCACCCAGTCCCTGAGCGCGGCTGCCCCTGATGGTCCATGCGGGCGTGAGGTTGTGACAGGCTGGGTTGGCTCCTTCTGGCCAACGACGAAGGAGCGAAGACAGATGCTCGACGACGGTTCTGATCATGACGTTCAGTGTCAGCACATCCGCGAGGAGAATGGCGCTCTCCTTGGCGAATTCCGCGCCTGGTTGGCTGATACGGGACTCTCGGAAACAACGATCAAAAGCCATTGCTACAATGTTGATTTCTTTGTGAACCATTTCCTTCTTTCCTGTGACACGCTCAGGCCTGCTGAGGGCATTGACTCCATCGCGCAATTTTTGGGCGACTGGTTCATCCGCAAAGCGGCGTGGTCCAGCGCACGATCGCTCAAAGCCAATGCGGCCAGCCTGAAAAAGTTCTATGCCTTCATGAGCGAAAAGGGACTGGTCAAGCCCGAGGAGCTGTCTGCCATGAATCGGCAGATCAAAGAGGAGATGCCTGAATGGCTGGGCACGATGGAGAGATACCGGGATTTGGATGCTGACCCTTTCGATATCTGGTCCAGCTGAAGGGGAGCCTCCCGCTGCCACGGCAGAGCCATCGGTGATCGTCATGGCGGCTGCCAGCACCGGAAGCCGGGAGGACAGCTTTCCTGACACAGGGGGGCCCGGCCGCCGCGGTGGCTGATGGCCGCTGCAGAACCGGATCGCGACCCGCCCGGCAGAGGCGCTTAGCCTTGAGCCATGAACAGCCGCATCACCCACAACCCGGACCAGTGCGGCGGCAGGCCCTGCATCCGGGGCATGAGGATCCGCGTGCAGGACATCCTTGACCTCTATGCCGCCGGCCAGAGCAGCGAGCAAATTCTGGCCGATTTTCCGGATCTGGAAGCTGAGGATCTCAAAGCTGCCCTGGCCTATGCAGCCCGGGAGATCGATCATCCCGTTCTGCTGGGATGACGCTCTGGCTGGATGCCCAGCTGCCGCCGCTTTTGACGAGCTGGATCAACGCGCAGGGCTGGGGCATCCAGGCCTTTGCGGTTCGTGATGTCGGACTGCGGGATGCCAGTGACCCAGTGATCTTCCGTGCGGCTCGGGAGGCTGGAGTTGTAGTGATGACCCAGGACCGTGACTTCATCCGCCTGCTGGAGGAACAGGGGCCTCCGCCGCAGGTGATCTGGCTGCGTCTGGGGAACTGCAGCAATGCGGCCCTGCAGGAGGTTCTCGCCACCACCCTCCTGAGAGCGAGGGATCATCTGGGTGAGGGAGAGCCCTGGGTCGAGCTCCGTCCGCAGCAGCCGAGCTGAATAGAGCCCAAGGATTGGCAGGAGATCATCGTTCGGGGCAGAAGCTTCCCAGCTCGATCCCGCTCAACCCCGCGGTTTGGATCACCGTCGCCAGCTTGTCGGCAGGTGACCACTGCTCTGGGGGCCGTGATGTCGCAGGCACCAGCAGCCCCTTCTTTTGCCACTGGCTGCGCCAGC
>JBKCTK010000296.1:0-4485 GCA_046319055.1 Synechococcaceae cyanobacterium | reverse complement strand
TCCTCCTATGACCACATCACCCTCGCCGATCGCTCCATCCCCTTGCAGCAGCAATGGGGGGTCTGGCTCATCGCTGCCTCGCTGGCGCTTGTGGTTGTCGATGCTCAACTGGCGACGCGATCCCGATTACGAGAGGAAACTCGCCGATATCGAGATGAAGATTATCGACGAAGATCTGAGAATCGCCGATATCGAAATGAGAATTATCGAAGAAGATCAGAGAATCGCCGCAAGCGAGAGGCGTACGAGGCAAATCGAGAGCGACATCGTGCGGCTGAGGAGCGAATCCGAGCAGATCATGAAAGACAGCGAGCAGATCAGGAAAGACAGCGAGCAGATCAAGAAAGAGACCGAGCAGATCGAGAACGAAATCTTGCAGATCGAGCGAGAAACAGAGCTGCTGAGACGGCAGAACGCCAAAGGCAGGGAATTGCTCGCCTCCATGCATGCGCTCTGCTATCCGGACGCGTCCAACTCGACCCCAGCCCCGCCAATCGCGACCGGCTCCAAGCCTTCCTCGCCTTGATGGCAGGCAGTGATCAGCCGTAGGCTGGCATTTCTTGCAGAAGCCCATCCCGAGGAATCACCGCATCTCTATCTCATTGCCCCCGAGATCAATAGCTTTGCATAGCTTTGCATAGCTTTGTCACAATACCCCTCCCTCACAACTCACCAGGGTATCCCCAGAGGATCATGCAAAGCAGGCTGGGGCAATGGGTGAAGGACCGAAAATCAGACTGCCGGCAACTTCCCTAGGCTAGATCTCCGGAGTTTTCATTTTCGAACCTGATCATCAACAAAGCTCCTCCTCAGTGGAATGCGTTCTCATGCCTGGCAAGAACGGGCTTCCGGCGCCTCGCCTTTGGGCGCTCATGAGTGCTAGTCAGCATTCCTCAGCCAGTGATCGTTGGCTCTGCGGAGGTTTATTGCTGATCAGGTTTTCGAATTGCCGAGAAGTGGCTTTGCAGGGGTGATCCAAAGCGTCAACGACCGCTGGCAGACCTTGCCGGCAAGAGTCAGCGGCTGCTCGGCCTGCCACGTTGACGCGCCGCTGAGGCGATCCACTCGCCTCAGAACCCAGGGCTGCCTGAAAGTTTCTGTTAGGAACGCGCAAGGCTCAGGTTCTGCTGCGTTCCGGGATGATCCAGCAGGACCTGACCTGAGTCCGGGCGGTCCCGAGGCCGTGGGATCGGGCCGCTGGGGAGGACGTTTGAGGCAGCCCTGCCTCAGAACCCCAAGGCGTTCTCCGGCGTCCGGCACCCATGCAAGTAGGCAGGCGGGCAGCCAGGAGTGCCTGACGCGGGAGCCTCCGGGTTGGTCTGGCGCGCCAGCCAGGTCTTAGTAGCGCTTGCCACCCGGGGCGGCGCGGCGGGGAACCAGTGTTGTATCCGCCACTGCTCCTGCGCCATGGCCCTACCTCCCCTGGTTGAAGCTCCCACCGGGGGCAAGCTCGTGGGCCATGTGGTCGGCTTGTGGCGTTACCCGCTGAAGTCGATGCTGGGGGAGCGGTTGGAACGGCTGGAAGTGGACAGGCGCGGCGTGGTGGGCGATCGCGGCTACGCCCTCTGGGACGGGGCGGGCAAGCGCGTGGCCAGCGCCAAAAACCCGCGCCTTTGGGCCGAGCTGCTCGCCTACAGCGCTCGTTACCTGGCCGAGCCCCGCTCCGGTGAACCTCTGCCGCCACTGCTCGTGGAAGGCCCATTCGACGGGCCCGAGGCTGAGGCAAGCGGCCTGCGCAGCGATGATCCCGCCCTTGTGGAGCATTTTTCACAGCGACTGGGCCGCGCCGTGACGCTGCTCGATCAGGCGCCAGCCCAAGCCAGCCTCGACCAGTACTGGCCGCCGGTGGAGGGCCGGGACTTCCAGAACATCACCAACGAACTGGTCCTGCATTCGGGCACCTTCTTCGACTCCTGCTCCGTCCATGCGCTCAGCACCGCCACCCTGGCGGAGTTGCGACGGCTGGCACCAGGCCTGGATTTCGCCGTCGAGCGCTTTCGGCCCAACCTGCTGATCGAGCCCAGCGGCGTGGTCGGCGGATTCGTCGAGGAAGGTTGGGAGGGGGGATTGCTGGGGATCGGTGAGAGCCTGCGGCTGCGGGTGGATAGCGGCTGCCCCCGCTGTGTGGTCACCACCCTGGCCCAGGGCGAGCTGAAGGAAGACCTGGAAATCCTGCGCGCCTGCGCCCGCTACAACCGGGTCACCGCCGGATTACGGCTCAGCGTGCTCAAGCCCGGCCCCCTGGCGGTGGGGGATCCCGTGCGCTGGTGCCCAATCGATCCCGTTGAGGCAGCTGGCGGCCCTTGAGAAACCTGCCGCGTCGCCCGAGGCACGCCAAGGTTGAGCTGCGATGCGATCCCAGCTGGCTGCATGGGGCCGCAGACCGTGACTCCCATCGAATCCCCCTGAAAACGATGCAATCCCTATCAATCCTGGCCCCAGAGGCAGCTCTCTAGCCAATGCCAAAGGCGAAGATTTGAAACAGTTCACTACCTGACATAAACCCAGTGAACGCGTCAGGATCAGAAATCCAGCAAGTCCAAGTTACATCAAGCCGCCTCCTATCGGGTAACAAGCGAGCGACGACAGCAAAAAAGCGTGAAGCCGATACCGCCACCAGGTTTTCGAGAGAACTGCGAGCACCTGGTCCGCGATAACGACATCAGAGACGCTGCAGAGTGATGTGTAACAGCTATAAGCTTGGGAGTTCACGATCCAGCATGTGCCAACAAGACAGGTCAATATTTTCCGCACCTAACGTCGTAGAGCAGCTCTGGCGAAACCCGAGCGATGCAGCGATGTCGTTAACTCAAGGGTGAGAACGTCAAGCTCCACGCCCCGCTTCTGATCCGAAAGGCCATGCATCCAGCCAAGACCCACAGCCGCTCTCGGGCCCAGCGACCTGCCGGCCAAGGCCGCGCCGTGATCGCGCTGGGACTCGCCGCGGTCGTTAGCGCTTGCAGCGGCAACAGCGAAAAACCCGTAGCCCAGGCCAAGCCAGGCGACACACTGGTGGTCAGCGGGACCAGCCGCGTCGTGCTGGAACGTCGCTTCCGCCCTGGCATGCCCAATGGGCTCTACGGAGGGGTCGTTCGCGTGATAGTGCCAGGCTCCCAGGACCGGCGCCTGGTCGTCAATGGCATCTGCAGCATGCCGGGGCTTCAGGCTGAGGGGTGGCCCAGCTATGACAACCTCTACGGGAAGCGATTGCCAGGCCAAGCGCGTTGGCAGGTGCTGTTTCACTTTGACGGTCGGATCGAAGCCGACAAGGCAGGTGACGATCAGCCATGGTTGGCTCGACTGCGCGACAACATCTGTAGGCGTGGCAGCTTCAGCGACCAACGCAAAACGGCGTCACAGAACTAGTCAACAAGTGGCAAAGATCGTCACGATTCAGTCCGTATCAACCACAACAGCCGGCCACAAGTGTTGCCCGGCACGGCAGGACAGCCGCACCGGGCAAAATGTAGCAGGCTATACACAACAACCCCGCTGACTGCCCTTGGATGCACAGGCCTATGGGGCTTTCATCCGATGCCTGAAACTCTGTTCAAGGTCGACCTGACCAAGCCGATGGATCAGCAGGACATGCCGGGGCACAACCGTTGGCATCCCGATATTCCTGCCGTGGCCTCCGTGAATCCCGGAGATGTCTTCCGGATCGAATGCAAGGATTGGACCGATGGTCAGATCGCAGACAACGATGATCCCGCCGACATCGAGAAAGTTAACCTAGAAGTTGTCCACGTACTCAGTGGACCGATCTGGGTGAATGGGGCCCAACCGGGGGATATCCTAGTGGTCGACATTCTCGACGTAGGAGCTCTACGCGGCGATGAATGGGGATTCACGGGAATCTTCGCCAAAGAAAATGGCGGGGGCTTCCTAACCGATCACTTCCCCAAAGCGGCCAAAGCAATCTGGAACTTTGAAGGTATTTATACCTCATCCCGCCACATTCCAGGGGTCCGTTTTGCTGGGATCACACATCCAGGCCTGATTGGCTGCGCCCCATCCCATGAGTTGCTGAAGGAATGGAATCGGCGTGAAACCGAACTTGTAAACACCGCACCAGATCGACGCACCTACGGGGCGGGCCTCTCCGGCAGCGAACCCGTGCTGGCAGCATTGCCCAATCCAAACAGCGCGATCTTGGGTACACTTGCAGCCTCAGATTACGAGCGGGTAGCCAATGAAGCCGCCCGCACCGTCCCTCCCCGCGAGCACGGTGGCAACTGCGATATCAAGAACCTAACCCGAGGCACACGGATCTACTTCCCTGTCTATGTAGAAGGCGCCAAGCTGTCGATGGGTGACATCCACTTCTCTCAAGGAGATGGTGAGATATCTTTCTGTGGAGCTATTGAGATGTCAGGCTATCTCGATCTCCATGTTGACATCATCAAGGGTGGCGTAGCCAAATATGGCATGGTCAACCCGATGTTCAAGACCAGTCCCGTAGAGCCCCAATTCAAAGACTATCTG
>JBKCTK010000295.1:0-2262 GCA_046319055.1 Synechococcaceae cyanobacterium | reverse complement strand
GGAAGTAGAGTCCGGCGGGATGTCTGGCTGGCGCTGCGCCGCACCCCCACCCTCAGCGAGTTGGCTGTGGCGGTCGAGATCCCGGAGGAGGAGGTGAAGGATTTGCTCTGCCGCGCCCGCCAACCCCTGAGCCTGGAATCGAAGGTGGGTGAAGCGGCAGACACCGAGCTGCTCGATCTGCTCGCCTCCGACATGGTGGGCCCGAACGAAGTCGTCGACGGGGAATGCCTGCGCAGCGATCTGGAGGGACTCGTGGCTCAGCTGCCTGAGCTGCAGGGCAAGGTGCTGCGGCTGCGCTACGGCATCGGTGGCGGGGAACCGATGAGTCTCACCTCGATTGCCCGCAACCTCGGCATGAGCCGCGACAAGACCCGCAACCTTGAGCGCCGTGCCCTGGAGGGGATCCGCAGCCGCTCCGGCGAGTTGGAGGGGTACCTGGCCGTCTGAGCGCCCCAGCGGGCCGATCGCTGCCGGCGAGCAAGGGCTGCCAGGGAGCGACACTCCAAACTCCAAGGAGCCACACTCCAGGGAGCAAGCGCTGCCAAGGGGGAAGGCCCGATGAGCCCTAAGCAGATCGGCCGGACCCACAACAGGTGCGGCGCTCGCCCCTTGCGGTCGAGGCCAGAGCCGTTTTGGCCGCAACGAGCCCTCTGCGGCCGAGGCAAGCCTGGCGCGGCTCGGTGCCAGGCCACAGCCATCCCCGTGGAGCGCCTCTGTTGACCGCCCCTGTTGGATTGCGATCCTGATCCCCAGCCGCCGTCCGCCCCGATGTCCACCTTGCTGCGGCACCAGCGGTCGGAGCCGCTAACGCCGCAATCCCCGGCGGAGCGGAAGCCCGGCCTGGGGCCACGCCTCGCCCTCGCCCTGAGCCCCCAGCTCGAATGGCTGGCCCCCCTGTTGGTGACCCTGCTGGCCTTGGGGGTGTGGTTGCACCAGCTCGGCGGCGTGGCTTACCGCGATTGGGATGAGGGCTTCTACACGGTGGTGGCGCGGGAGATGCTCGAATCCGGCGACTGGTTGCATCCCCACTACCTGGATCAGCCATTTCTGATCAAGCCACCGCTGCTGTTCTGGCTGACAGCCCTCGGGTATCACCTGGGGGGAACCACGGAACTGGCAGGGCGTTGGCCCAGCGCCGTCGTCTCCAGCCTGGCCGTGCCGCTCACCTATGCCATCGCCCGCCAGGTGTTCCAGCGGCGTGACACGGCGGTGATCGCCGCCCTCGCCCTACTCACCTTTCTGCCGGCCGCCCGTTTGGCGCGGCTGGTGATGATGGATGGCCCCAGCACCAGCTTCCTGCTGCTGATGCTGCTCGCAGCCGTGCTCGGCCGGGATCGCCCCCGTTGGCGGTTGGCCATCGGCGTTGGCTTTGGCGCCGCCCTGCTCTGCAAGGGCTCCCTCGGCCTGTTGTTCCTGCTGATGGTGCTGGCCTTCAGCGCCCTAGATAGCGGCCTGGGATCGCTGCGGTGCCCTTGGCTGGGGCTGGGGCTGCTGCTGGGGCTGGCGCCGGTGGTGCTGTGGTTTGCGCTCCAGGTGCGCGAATACGGCAACACCTACCTGGTGGTGAGCTTCGAGCAGCAGCTCAGCAAGCGGGTGGCCAGCGGCATCGAAGGGCACAGCCAACCCTTTTGGTATTACATCCCTGAGCTGATCAAGGGGCTGTTCCCCTGGCTGCCGCTCGCCGGCCTCGGCGTGCGGGAGGCGTGGCGGCGCGGCCAGACCCGCTGCTGCCAGTTGCTGCTGGTGCCATCGGGGTTGTATCTGCTGGCCATCTCGATCACCCAGACCAAGCTCCCCTGGTACATCCTGCCGTTGCTGCCGTTTGTGGCCTTGGCCGCCGCCTTGCCGCTGGCCGAGAGCTGGCGCGGGGCCAGCCTGCTGCAACGCCCCTTCTGGGTCGCCACCTGGGCGTTGTTGGCCCTGATCGGCCTGGTGGTGGCGCTGCGCCTGCTGGCGCTGCCAGGGCAGGGCAGCTGGCTGCCGGTGGTGAGCTTGGCGGCGCTCGCCTTCGGGCTCACCGCCCTGTTCGCCCTTCAAGGCCGTCCCCGCGCCCTGGTGGTCAGCCTGTTAGCGGGCCAGCTGCTGGCGTTGCTCGCCCTGTTCAGTTCGCCCCACTGGCTGTGGGAACTGGCGGAGTCGTTTGAGGTGCGGCCCGTGGCCGCCCTCCTGAGTCGACACGTGCGGCCCCATGCCACGGTGCTGATCACGTACCCCGGTGGGCGGCCCAGCCTGGATTGGTACTGCCACTGCTCGGTGCTGCCC
>JBKCTK010000294.1:0-4080 GCA_046319055.1 Synechococcaceae cyanobacterium | reverse complement strand
GATCAAGCTGGCGGTGGCGGGCCACGGCCATGCTGAAAAACAGGATGTGCTGGAGGCGGTGTTGCGCGAGCTCGACCTGGAGCACCCGCCCCGCCCGGACGATGCCGCCGACGCCCTGGCCGTGGCCTTGACCGGCTGGTTCCAGCGCTGAGCCTGCCGCCGGCTTGCGCCTGGTGTTGGCGACGATGGGGCACAGGTTGCGCCAGGGGGCCGCAGGGGTTGGGCGATCTTGGGGGGGATGCGGGCGAGAAAGCGGAGCTGCGCCGCCACTTCCGCCGCTTGCGGCGGCAGGCCCTCCCAGCCGCCAGTGATGGCCTGAGCCAACGGGCCCTGGCCGCGCTGCCGCCGCTGCTGCCCGCCGGCCGTCGTCTTGGCCTCTACTGGCCGGTGGGCAGCGAACCCGACCTGGTGCCGCTGGCCCTGGGGGGCCTGGCCGAACGGCTCCCCGCTGGGATGGCTCTGCCCGCCGTGCTGCCGGCCGGGGCCGGGGTCCCGCCGCCACCCGGGGGGCCGTGGTCTCCCAAGCCCCCGAGCGGCCTCGCGCTGGGCAATGGCTCGCCACAACCACCGGGCAACCTCGCGCCCGCTGACGGCTTGCCACAGCCGCTGAGCAGTCTCGCGTCGGATGACGGCTTGCCAGCGCCACCGAGCACCCTCGCGCCGGGGGCCGGCACGCCAACTCCACGGCCACCTTCAACGCCACCTTCAACGCCACAGTCAGCGCCACAGTCAGCGCCACAGTCGCCGCTACTGGCGCCGCCACAGTCGCCGCCACCGCCGCTGGCTGGCCCCCCCGAGCGGTTGATTTATCTGCCTTGGGCGGGAGAAGTGCTCCGCGGCCGCGATGCCTGTGGCATCCCCGCCCCGCTGCCACCGCCGGGATCGCCTTGGCGGGAGCTGGAGGCCGACGCGTTGGGGCTGCTGCTGGTGCCGGCGCTGGCGATCGATCAGCACGGCATCCGCCTCGGTTCCGGCGGCGGCTGGTATGACCGCTTGCGGGCCGACCCGGTGTGGCGGGCGGTGCCGGCCCTGGCGGTGCTGCCCGCGGCCTGTGTCTGCCAAGAGCTGCCGCGGGATCCTTGGGATGTGCCCTTCGCCGGCTGGCTCGATGAGCGGGGCCTGACCCTGCTGGAGCCGCGCCGCTGAGCGGCTGCGGGGCCCTTGCCCCAGGCCAGGCGGCCCGCAACCATTGCAAGCTCGTTACGAGCAGCGCTTCAGGCTGCCGTGGCGGCCGCGATTTGCCAGGATCAGGCCAGCACGCCCCGCTCCCTTGGATCTGACGCCCCTCGAACGCTCCGCGGCGCCGTTGGCGTTCTCCCGCCGTCAGCCTTATGGGGCCATGGCCCTCACCGCCCAGCCCCCCACCGCCGCCGAACGGATCCTCGCGGCGGAGATGGCCGGCCGGGGTGAAAGCGATGACGCCTTGTCGATGATGGTCTCCTCGATCGCCAGAATGGTGCAGGCGGGCAAAACGCGCGACAGTCGTTGGAAATCCCACTGAACCGTTCCATGCTGCGCCCCGCTGCCACCGCCCTGTTGTTGCTGGTGCTGCCGCTGCAGGCTTGGCAGCCAGCCCGCGCCCACGGCATCCAATCCACCCTCGAGCCGCTGCGGCAGGCCGCCGCCGCCGCTGGCCCCAACCCCCAAGGCCCCGCACTGGAGTTGAGCAGCGCCTTCTCCAGCGGCGTGCCCGCCAGCGACGCCGCGGTGAAGCTGGTATCGCCCGATGGCGCCTCGAGCATTCCCCTCGGCCGCACCGATGCCGCCGGCCGCCTCGCCTTCAACCTGCCCGGCGGTTCCCATGCCGGCTGGGAGGTGATGGTGGATGCCGGCCCCGGCCACCGCGACTACCTGGAGCTGCCCAGCGCCGGAGGCCCCAGCCACGCCAATTCCCAGCCCCTCCCCTCCCTGTGGCATGACCTGCGGGCCGCCTCGCCCCTGGCGGGTCTCACCCTGCTGGGCCTGCTAGCGGTCTCCGGCCTTGGCCTTAGCCGCCGGCCCCGGCGGCGCCCCTGAGCGGAAGGGTTGCACCCATGGCCAGTGGCAGTCCCGCGCTCGATCGCATCGTCGAGCGGCTGGCCGGCACCGCCGACCCACGGCGTCGTTACGAATATGTGCTGTGGCTGGCGCGCAAGCTGGAGCCCTTCCCGGAGGAGCTGCGCCAGGAGCCATTCAAGGTGCGCGGCTGCGTGTCTCAGGTGTATGTGGTGGCCAGCCTGCGGGATGGGGCGCTGCACTGGCGGGGGGATTCCGATGCGGCGATCACCAAGGGCCTGCTGGCCCTGTTGATCGAGGCGATGGAGGGCCTGACGCCGCAACAGGCCGCGGCGATCGATCCGGCTGTGCTGGCGGACACCGGCCTGCAGGCCAGCCTCACCCCCTCCCGGGCCAATGGCTTTCACAACATCTTTCGCGCCATGCAGGCCCAGGCCAGGGCCCTGGCCCAGGATGCGCCGGCCAGCGGCTGAACCGCGCGGGGTGTCTCCCTAGGATCAACCGTTGCGGGATCCTGTTCCATGGCCATCGGCGTCGGCTTGCTCGGATTGGGCACGGTGGGAGCCGGCGTGGCGGCCATCCTCACCAGCCCCGAAGGGCGCCATCCCTTGGTGGCGGCCCTCGCCCTGCGGCGCGTGGCCGTGCGCGATCTCTCCCGCCCCCGGCCCCTGGAGCTGCCGCCCGGGGTGGTGGGCGACGATCCGGAGGCGGTGGTGGATGACCCCAGCGTCGACATCGTGGTGGAGGTGATGGGCGGCCTCGAACCGGCCCGCTCGTTGATCCTGCGGGCCCTCAACGCCGGCAAGTCGGTGGTGACCGCCAACAAGGCCGTGATCGCCCGCTATGGCGAGGAGATCGCCAGCACCGCCGCAACCCGGGGCGTTTACGTGCTGATCGAGGCGGCCGTGGGTGGCGGCATTCCGATCATCGAACCGCTCAAGCAGTCGCTGGGCGCCAATCGCCTGCGCCGCGTCAGCGGCATCATCAACGGCACCACCAACTACATCCTCAGCCGCATGGCGGACGAGGGGGCCGCCTACGCCAGCGTGCTGGCCGACGCCCAGCGGCTGGGGTACGCCGAGGCGGATCCCGCCGCCGATGTGCAGGGCGGCGACGCGGCCGACAAGATCGCCATCCTGGCGGGGCTGGCCTACGGCGGTCCCGTGCCCCGTGCCGGCATCGCCACCGAGGGCATCGACCGCCTCGAAGCTCGCGACATCGACTACGCCGCCCGCTTGGGCTATGTGGTGAAGCTGTTGGCCGTGGCCGAACGGGTCGATCCCGACCTGGAGGCCGGTGGCCCGGGGGGGCGCGAGCCGGCCGGCGACAGCCCCGCCCACCCCGAGCTGTCGCTGGATGTGCGCGTGCACCCCACCCTGTTGCCGCGTCACCACCCCTTGGCCGGGGTCCATGGCGTCAACAACGCCATCCTCGTTGAAGGGGAGCCGGTGGGGCAGGTGATGTTCTACGGGCCTGGGGCGGGGGCCGGTCCCACCGCCTCCGCCGTGGTGGCCGACATTCTCAACATCGCCGGCATCCGCCAGGTGGGCTCAGGTGGCTTGGATCCCTTACTGGCGGCCAGCAGCTGGCGGCGCTGCCGCCTGGTGGATCCAGCGCTGACGCGGCATCGCAACTATGTGCGTTTACTGACCCGCGATGAACCCGGTGTGATCGGCCACATCGGCACCTGTTTCGGCCAGGCCGGCGTGTCGATCCAGTCGATCGTGCAATACGAGGGTTTTGACACCGATCCGTCTGGCGATGCGGACACGGCTCGCGCCGAGATTGTGGTGATCACCCATGAGGTGCGGGAGTCCAGGTTCCAAGAAGCCCTCACGGCGATTCGCTCCCTGCGGGAGGTGGACGCGATTGCCGCCTGTCTGCGCACCCTCTGAGCGCCGGCTTCGCTCACCACTGGCCTCGCAGATCACTGGCTTCGCTCACCACTGGCCTCGCTGACCACTGGCCTCGCTGGCCAGTGGCTGCGTTGGCCAGTGGCTGCGTTGACCCTTCGCTTCGCTCACCACCTCCTGGCCTGGCCTGAGCATCTCCGTGAGCGCCTGATCACTCCCATCAGCAATCGGG
>JBKCTK010000293.1:0-3476 GCA_046319055.1 Synechococcaceae cyanobacterium | reverse complement strand
GGTGGAGCCGGTGCGGCAGGCCGCCGAAGCGCTGCTCTGGCCGGGCCCGCCCCTGGAGCTGGAGGGCCAGCTGTGGCAGCCGGGGGGCCTGGCTGCCGATGGCCGCTTGCGGCTGGTCCGCGCTGGCCAGGAGCGCTGGCTGGACCGCCGTTTCTGAGGGCGTCATCACCGGCACCAGCGGCCGACGGCACTTTTTGTAACATCGGCGCCGCTGGTCTGGATCGCATCACCAGCCCTCCCTATGGCCGCCAAGCCCTCACCCGCCCTGCTCACCCTCTCGGCCCTGATGGCCGCACCGCTGCTGGGGGTGCCGCTGGTGCTGGCCCAACAGGCGTCTCCCGAAGCTCCCGCCGCGGCTCCAGCGGCAACCTCCCTTCCCCCGCCTCCCGCTCTACCGCCCTTACCCGCCGCCTCGGCCCCCGCACCTACCCCAGCGCGAGCTGCCAGCTCGGCTGAGCTGGCCACGCCCTCGCCCCTGCGGCCTAGCGCCGACGACCAGCGCAGCCGGCCCGCCATCTCCGTCGACCGCTCGATCGACGCGCTGGTGAAAGACGGCACGATCGCCCCCCGGGAGGTGCGGGTGCGCGGCACGATCGACGTGGCTCCAGCACTGCGGCAGGAGGCCTGCGCCTCGGGCGCCCTTACGGCGGTCGAATGCCAGACGGGCGTTGTGTTCCGGGGGCGCGGCGGCCAAGCCGGTCTGCAGGAGCTGCCGGGTCAGCCCGGCGTCGCTGGACCGTTGAGCGCCAGCGGAGGCGAGCGCATGGGGATCGATGCGGCGCCCCTGCCGCCCATTTCTGTGCCGGTGTCGGCGCTGCTGAGCGGGTCGGGAGGCAGCTTCCGGCTCACCGATGTGTTCCGGGTCACGCCGCGGCCGGGGCCGATCGGCGGCAATGGCAATGCCCAACTGTTGTATCCCCTGATCGGTTCGGCGGTCACCACCAGCGGCTTCGGCTGGCGCCTGCATCCGCTGCTGGGCAGCTGGCTGATGCACAGCGGCCGCGATTTAGCGGCTCCGGAGGGCACGCCGGTGGTGGCGGCCCTGACGGGTCGGGTGGTGAGTAGCGGCCTTGCGGGGGGCTACGGCCTGGCGATTGAGATCGAGCACGACCAGCCGCTGCGCCGCACCCTCTACGGGCACCTCTCGGAGCTCTACGTCAAGGAAGGCGACATCGTGCGCCAGGGCGAAGTGATCGGGCGGGTGGGTAGCACGGGCATGAGCACCGGCCCTCACCTGCATTTCGAGCTGCGCCTGCCCCAGGAGGGCGGCTGGGTGGCCACAGATCCGGGCGACCTGGATCCGGGCCGCTCCCTGATCGCCCTGCCGGGCATCGGCGGTGGCCGGGGCTTCAGTGGCGATGCCGTGGCGTTGCTGATGGGCCAGCTGGTGCAGGCCCTGGAACGCCGTCCGGCCACCGGCCGCAGCCCCGCTGCCCTGGGACAAGGCCCCCAGAGCGCCCCCGCCCAGGCTGCCGCCTCGCGCAGTTCCAACCCCTCAGCGGCTCGCATGGCCACGCCGGCGGCGGGCTCAACGGCGGAGCAAGCCCGGGAGACCCGCGGCTGAGGTCGGAGGTGTCGTTGGTGGCGTGCTGCTGCCGGTTGGGCGAAGGCAGATCCCAGCCGACCAGGCCGGGGACTTCCACCGTGGGTCCTGGCTTATTCGGTGTTCCGGCATGGCCGGTGTTGATCAACAACAAAGCTTGGCTCCACCAAAACCCACCCGCAGGGCCCCCATGGGTTGGCTGCCGCTGCGCCATCGCCATTGGAGCGATCACGAGGGGCATGACCTTGCCGGGATTGGTGGCTACAGGGCTGGAGCGCGGGCGGCGTCCGGTTTCGAGGCGCCTTGCTTGTTGGTGTCGCCAGGGCTCTTGTGCCCACGAGAGGCTCATGGCCCGGACCTGACTCCCCCGTTCTTGTGAGCAGCGCGTCGCGGCCGTCGAAGTGTTGCCTGCGCCCAAGATCCTCTGAACCTGCCCTCCCATGGGTGGTGGCTAAGGCCCAGCCCCGGTCTGCTCAGTTCTGTAGATCGGCTAGGCGGCCATCGCGGAAATGCACCACCCGTTGGGCACGCTCGCCCACATCATGCTCATGGGTCACCAACAGGATGGTGATGCCCTGGGCGTTCAGTTCGCTGAACAGATTCAGCACCTCTTCCGTGGTGCGGGAATCCAGGGCGCCGGTGGGTTCATCGGCCAGCAACAGCGACGGGTGGTTGATGATCGCCCGGGCAATCGCCACCCGTTGCTGTTGACCGCCCGACAGCTGGTTCGGTTTGTTATGCAGCCGGTGCCCTAGGCCCACCCGCTCCAGGGCCTGCTGGGCCCGGTGGCGCCGCTCCTCTGGTCGCACGCCGGCATAGATCATCGGCAGGATCACGTTCTCCAGCGCCGTCATCTGGGGTAGCAGATGGAATTGCTGGAACACGAAGCCCAGCTCCTGGTTGCGCAGGTCGGCCAGCGCATCGTCGCTGAGCTACTCCACCGGCTGGCCGTGCAGCAAATAGGAGCCGCTGCTGGGACGATCCAGACAGCCCAGGATGCTCATCGCCGTGCTTTTGCCCGATCCGGAGGCCCCCATCACCGCCAGGTAATCACCCGACTGAATGGTGAGTGACAGGTCGTCGAGGGCCATCACGCGCGACTCCCCTTCTCCGTAGACCTTGCTGACGTGACGCAGTTCAGCCAGCGGCCCGGTCTGTCGGTTCGTGACCAGCGACAAGGTGGAAGAGGGTGCAGCTGGAGTGCTGGTGGTGAAGGGCGTCAAGGCGGTGGGAGGGGAAAGGAAGCCGAAGTCGCCTGAAGGAGGCCCCTCAACCCAGGGATGCTGCGGTGTTGCCGGCGCTGGCGATCGCTTGTTGCAGCATGGGGGTGCCGGTGACAGCGCCGCTGGCCCAGGTAAACAAAGGGCTTGAAAGGATTCCACCCACGGAGGTCACCAGCACGCAGCCGATCAGGGCGACTCGCAGGGGCTGCATGCCCGCCAGGCTCCAATTGATTGCAGGGTAGTCCTTCACAACATCTGAAGCTTCCTGGTCTTCTTTCACCACCATCATCTTGATGACGGAGATGTAGTAGTAGATGGAGACAACCGAGGTGATCAGGCCGACGACAACCAGCAGGTACTGATGGTCAGCCCAGCCGGCAAAGAACAGGTAGATCTTGCCGAAAAAGCCGAGCATCGGAGGGATGCCGCCCAGGGAGAGCAGGCAGAGGCTGAGGCACAGGGTGATCAACGGGTCCTTCTGGTAGAGGCCGGCATAATCGGAAATGCGGTCGCTGCCAGTGCGCAGCGAGAACAGGATGACGCAGGCGAAGGCTCCCAGATTCATAAAGAGGTAAGCAGCCATGTAGAGCACCATCGCCGCGTAGCCATCCTCGGTGCCGCAGAGCATGCCTATCTTCTCGAAGCCGGCCTGACCGATCGAGCTTTAGGCCTGCATCCGTTTCATTGAGGTCTGGGCCAGGGCTACCACG
>JBKCTK010000292.1:0-15918 GCA_046319055.1 Synechococcaceae cyanobacterium | reverse complement strand
CTCCTGCAGGTTGTGGCCGATGCCGGGGATGTAGGCGGTGACCTCAAAGCCCGAGGTGAGGCGCACCCGGGCCACCTTGCGCAGGGCCGAGTTGGGTTTCTTGGGCGTGGAGGTGTAGACGCGGGTGCAAACCCCACGTCGCTCTGGACAGGCCCGCAGGGCCGGTGATTTGGTCTTGCGGGTTAAACGCTGCCGCTCACTGCGGATCAGCTGCTGAATGGTGGGCATCGAAGGCCGGTGGGCAGGTCGGAACTGTCGGGTCGGACGTCCGACCGATTGCGACAATCTCGCACCTTACTGCCCCGTGGTTCCCGGCTCCGACTCCCGGCTGAAGGCTGCCCCGCAGGCACAGTGGCGGGTGCCCTGGCCGGAGCGCACCAGGAAGCCGCCGCCGCCCAGATCACCCTTGTAGTCGAGCAGGAGGCCAGTTAGCAGACCCACTTGCTCCGCTGGGGCGTGCAGGGTGACCCCGTCTGCCCTGGCGATCGGCGTTCCGGCCAGGTGACCTGGCCTGAGCCGGATCGACCAGGCTTCGCAGCCCCCTGGCAGGAGGTCGATGTGCATCATCCCCGGGGTCCCCGCCACCGCGGCCTGGCGGCAGAGCTCCGCGGCGGCGCTGGAGGTGATGCGGAGATTGTGGCCCTTGGGCACGCGTTCGGGGCGGGAGCGATGGCCATCCTGGCAGTTCGGGCCTGCAGTCTCCGCCGGTGGCAGGGGCTCGGCGCCTTCCCCCAACGAATCGGAGCGCGGCGCCTCAAGCTCGCTGTGCGCAGCCGATGACCCGCCCAGCACGGCGACGTTCGCGACGTCTGCCGCGCCAGGCGTTCCACCAGCGCTCCGGCGAGAGCCTGCGGGGGGCGACGGGTTGCCGGTGGCGCCCTCAGGTTCGTCCGGTCCCCGGCTGTCGCCCCCGCCGCTTCGCCGGGATGGCAGCCGCTCGGGAAGCTCCTCCCGCTGTTGCCCGCGTCGATCAGCCCCCGGCGGGGTTCTGCCCTGGGGAAGGCCCCGCCTGGGGGCTGTCGGGGGGGGGTGGCGACGGTGGGCAGCCCCAGGCCAGGACGCCAGCAGGCGCCCTGCCGGGGCTCAGGAGTCGCCCCGGGGCGGGAGAGGAGTGAGCTGCACCAGGCCGAGACCGTTGTGCACCACACCCGCCACGCCACGACCCTTCACCGTGTGGTTGCCGCCCATGACCAGTCCGGTGGAGCTGCCGCCGTCCAGATTGAGCGCGTCCCTCAGTCCGAGGCGCTGGAGCAAGACCGCTGTTTCCGCCAAGGTGGGACCTTCGTCCTCGACACCTTGCAGCGTCACCAGCCAGAGCCGTTGGCCATCGCTGCCAATCACGGTGCGGGGCGCGCCCTGGCTCAGGAAGGCGTTGCCGAAGTTTTCCGCAGCCCCGTCCAACGCCACCTGGCCATCCAGCAGCAGCAGCGGGCCGCCTCCGACCACATTGGCCGCCAGCCCGAGGTCGTTGCTGGGCCGCGTGGTCAGGGTCAGGCTGTCGCCCTCCGACCAGAGCAGGGGTTGGCCGCCCCGGGCCACCAGCAGGGTGTCGCCCGCGGCTAAGGGAATCCCCTGCCGCAGCTGCTCGGTGTCGAGGCGCTGAACCACGGTGCCATTGCGCAGCAGCAGGGCGGTTTCGTTGCCGCTCAGGGCGCGGTAGAGGGGACCCCAATCGGCGGTGTAGCGGCTGAGCCCCCGTTGCACCCAGCCGCTGTTCACGGCCAACAGGGGCAAGCGGCGTCCGGATCCATCGGTCAGCCATTCCTCCAGCTGCAGGCGTCCGAAGCGGGGGAGAGCGCGGGGCTCCCAGGCGACCACGCCGCGGTTCAGAATCGGTCCCGAGAGCCAGCGCCCATCGGTGCGAAGCGCCCCGAGCGGCAGCCGCAGAACCCGGTTGAAGTAGCCGCCGTTGATGGCCACCAAGGCGTCGTGGTGACGGGCCAGTAGGGACAGCGGGGTCAAACCTTGCATCCCATCCGGACGGCTCAGCGGCCGGAGGCTGAGCGGGCCGCTGCGGGGGTCGAAGCTGACGCTGTTGATCCGCAGCCGTCGGCTGCCGATCGCCAACACCTGGCGATTCCACTGCACTGTGCCGCCCAGCAGCGCCTGGAGGCGCGGGTCGATGGGGACCGCTCGCTCGGGGGCCGCCTGGGCGGCCGTCGCTGCCGGCAGGTCGATCACCACCCGTGGCGGTGTGCCCAAGGTGAAGGCGCCGCGGAGTGCCGCCCCGGCAAAGCTGAGCCCTCCCGCTTCGCGACGGGGCGGCAGGCCCAGGCTCGCCAGGCGTGCGCTGAGTTCGGTCGGCACGGCTTCCACATCGAGCTGGAGGCGACCCTCGCTGGTGGTCAAGGCGGCTGGCCCCGCCAAATCCAGAACCACGCGGCGCCGCCCCGGTTGGTCGGCGCTGCGCACCTGCAACACCTGGGACGGAGGCAGCTCCAGCCGCAACTGATCCCCCTCGGCGCTGACCCGCACCCCCACCGCGGCCAGGATGCCGCCGACTTCGATCGCCACCTCGTCATCGATCGCGCGTTGTTCGGCGGCGGTCACCTGCCGTCCCTGGCCAAACCACTCGATCGCCAGATTGCCGTCCTCGCCGCTGCGGCTGCTGAATCCCAGCTGACCTTGCAGCACCTCCAGGGGCAGCCACAGCTCCTGGCCGAGGGGGCCTCGGCCGCCTCCCCAGCGCCAGCCGGCCCGTTGGTCGCGCCCGTTGACGCGCAAGCGACCACCAGCCCGCAGGCTGCCCCAGGGAGCCGGCTGGGGGCCGAGTGACGGCCGGGCCCCGCCGCTGGGCACCGCCGTGTCCACCTGCACGGGAGGGGGAGGCGGCAGGGGCGCGGTGCCCAGTCCGAAGGGGGTTGCCGCCAGCAGCGCCGCTCCTAGCACCGTCCAGGACGCCATCGTCTGCCGCCAGTCGGACGCGTGGGAAAGCTAGCTGTGCTGCAGAACCTGTGCCTGCTGATGCCTACGATCTTCGCAACGGGCCGCTTTCGGCCGCGCGTCGCCAGAGCGGCGCCCACTCTGGACCCGGCGGAACGCTTTCCGGTCAAGGCCGGGGCCCGGATGTCGAAGCCCCTTCTCTGACGCAGCCCCTGGCCCATGCTTCCCCTCTCCACCTCCCCTCGCCAGCCTGCCTGCGACAGCCCAGCTCCCGCCTGCGTTGCCGGCGAGAAAGATGCCTGTGGCGTGGGTTTCCTGGCCCACCTTGGCGGTGAGAGCAGTTCGTGGGTGCTGCAACAGGCCCTGCGCGGCCTGCGCTGCATGGAGCACCGGGGCGGCTGCGGCGGCGACAGCGATTCCGGGGATGGGGCCGGCATCCTCACGGCCATCCCGTGGGACTACTTGGAAGCGATCTGGCCCGCCGCCGCGGCGGCGAGCGGCAGCCTGCGGGGGTTGGGCATGGTGTTCTTGCCCACCGATCCCGACAGCTGCGCCAGGGTGCGCTGCTTCTGTGAAGAGGAGGCCCAGCGCCTTGGCCTGAGCAGCCTTGGCTGGAGGCCGGTGCCGGTGGAGGAAGGGGTGCTGGGTCCCCTGGCCAGGCAAAACGCGCCGCGGATCGAACAGTGGTTGGTTCAGGCCCCGGACGCTGATCCTGGCGACCCCCAGGCAGCCAATGCCCTGGAGTCTTTGTTGTTCCGCCTGCGCCGGCGGGCCGTAGATCGGGTGCGGGAGGTTTGGGGCGCCGACGCCTCCGATCTCTATTTCGCCTCGATCAGCGCCCGCACCGTCGTCTACAAGGGCATGGTGCGCTCCGAAGTGCTCGACCGTTTCTATGCCGACCTTCGCGATCCCCGCTTTGCGGTGCCGTTTGCGGTGTACCACCGCCGCTTCAGCACCAATACCCTGCCCCGCTGGCCCCTGGCCCAACCGATGCGGTTGCTCGGGCACACCGGCGAGATCAACACGCTGTTGGGCAACATCAATTGGGCTAGCGCCGCCGAAGCCGGGCTGGAGGCCGTTTGGGGTGATGCCGCCGCCGAACTCCGCCCCCTGGTGAATGCGGCGTTTAGCGATTCGGCCAACCTCGATGCCACCCTCGAACTGATGGTGCGCAGCGGTCGGCCGATCACCGATGCCCTGCTCACCCTGGTGCCGGAGGCGTTCCACGACCAGCCTGACCTGGAGTCCCGCCCAGCGATCCGCGCGCTTTACGAATACAACGCCTGCCTGCAGGAGCCCTGGGATGGCCCTGCTCTGCTGGTGTTCAGCGATGGCCGCATGGTGGGCGCCACCCTCGATCGTAATGGCTTGCGGCCAGCTCGCTACTGCATCACCCGTGATGGCTACGTGGTGATGGGTTCGGAGACCGGTGTGGTGGAGCTCGACGAAAGTCGAATCATCGAAAAGGGACGACTCGGGCCCGGCCAGATGCTGGCCGTTGATCTGGAGAGTGGTCGCCTTCTGCACAACTGGGAGGTTAAGCAGGAAGCTGCAGATCGTTACCCCTATGCCGCTTGGTTGGCGGAGCATCGCCGCAGCCTGAGCGCCGCACCCTGGCAGCAGCGGACCTACCTGGGGGATCTGGAGTTGCTGCGGCAGCAGACCGCCACGGGCCTCACCGCGGAGGATCTGGAGCTGGTGATCGAAGATATGGCCGGCAGTGGGAAAGAACCCACGTACTGCATGGGCGACGACATTCCGCTGGCGGTGCTGTCGTCCAAGCCCCACCTCTTGTACGACTATTTCAAACAACGGTTCGCCCAGGTCACCAATCCGCCGATCGATCCGCTGCGCGAAAAGCTGGTGATGAGCCTGGAGATGCATCTTGGGCGCCGCGGTTCACCGTTGAAGCCGGAACCGTCCGCCGCGGCCGTGCTGCATCTGCCCACGCCGGTGCTCAACGAGGCGGAACTCGCGTCCTTGGCCGACCAGGGGCTGAGCCTCACCACGCTGTCGACACTCTTTCCGATCACCGCTGGGCCTTCGGGCCTGGCTGAGGCCATCGAACGGCTCTGCATCCAAGCCGAGGCGGCCGTCGGCGCCGGCAGCGCCATCCTGGTGCTGTCTGATCGCCTCCAGCCCGATGGCCAAGCTGGCGGCATCAGCGCCGCCATCGCCGCCTTGCCGCCGCTGCTGGCGATCGGGGCGGTGCACCACCATCTGCTGCGCCAGGGATTGCGGCTGCGCTGTTCCTTGGTGGTGGAGACAGCCCAGTGCTGGACCACCCATCACCTGGCTTGTCTGATCGGCTACGGCGCCAGCGCGGTCTGTCCCTGGCTGGCTTGGGAGACCACCCGCCATTGGCTGGCCCAGCCGAAGACCCAGTCCCTGATCGAACGCGGCAAGTTGCCGCCCCTCGATCCCGACCAAGCCCAGGCCAATGTGCGCAAGGCCCTCGAAGATGGCCTGCGCAAGATCCTCTCCAAGATCGGCATCTCATTGCTGGCCAGCTATCACGGCGCCCAGATTTTCGAGGCGATTGGCATCGGTTCCGACCTGATCGAGCTGGCCTTCCGCGGCACCACCAGCCGCATCGCCGGTCTGGGCCTGGCTGATTTGGCCAGCGAAACCCTCACCTTCCACAGCAAGGCCTTCCCCGAACTCGATCGCAGCAAGCTGGAGTTCATGGGCTTCGTGCAGTATCGCAGCGGTGGCGAATACCACATGAACAGCCCGGAAATGGCCAAGGCCCTGCATGCGGCCGTGGCGGCTGGCCCGGGTTACGACCACTTCTCCACGTACCGCACGCTGTTGGAGAACCGTCCGATCACCGCCCTGCGCGACCTGCTGGAGCTCAAGCCCGCCGCCACGCCCCTGCCCCTGGATCAGGTGGAGTCCGTGGAGAGCCTCTGCTCCCGCTTTTGCACCGGTGGCATGAGTCTTGGGGCCCTCTCCCGGGAGGCCCATGAGGTGCTCGCGGTCGCCATGAACCGCATTGGTGGCAAGAGCAACAGCGGCGAGGGCGGCGAGGATCCTGCCCGCTTCCACAGGCTGACCGATGTGGATGGCGACGGCCGCTCGGCCACGTTGCCGACCATCCGTGGTCTCCGCAATGGCGACTCGGCCTGTTCAGCGATCAAGCAGGTGGCTTCCGGACGCTTTGGCGTCACCCCTGAGTATCTGCGCAGTGGCAGCCAGCTGGAAATCAAGGTGGCCCAGGGCGCTAAGCCCGGCGAAGGCGGCCAGCTGCCCGGCCCCAAGGTTGATGCCTACATCGCCGGATTGCGGAACAGCAAGCCCGGTGTGGCCCTGATCTCGCCGCCGCCGCACCACGACATCTATTCGATTGAGGATCTCGCCCAGCTGATCCACGACCTGCACCAGGTGCATCCCGCCGCCAAGGTGAGCGTGAAACTTGTGGCGGAGATCGGCATCGGCACGATCGCCGCCGGTGTGGCCAAGGCCAATGCCGATGTGATCCAGATCTCTGGCCACGATGGTGGCACCGGCGCCTCGCCGCTCAGTTCGATCAAGCATGCCGGCAGCCCCTGGGAACTCGGTCTGACTGAGGTGCACCGCGCCCTGCTTCAGAACGGCCTGCGCGATCGGGTCTTGTTGCGTGCCGATGGCGGCCTCAAGACCGGCTGGGATGTAGTGGTCGCCGCCTTGTTGGGGGCAGAGGAGTTTGGTTTCGGCTCGGTGGCGATGATTGCTGAGGGCTGCATTATGGCCCGGGTTTGCCATACCAATAATTGCCCGGTGGGCGTCGCAACCCAGAAGGAGGCGTTGCGTAAACGATTTACCGGTCTTCCCGAACATGTGGTCAATTTTTTCCTGTTCGTGGCCGAGGAGGTTCGTCAGCTGCTCAGCGTTCTCGGCGTGGCGCGGCTGGACGATCTAATCGGCCGCAGCGAGCTGCTGCAACCCCGCCCGGTGGCGCTCACCAAGACCCGCTCCCTCGACCTCTCTTGCTTGCTCAGTCCGATCCCGGAAGCGCTGGATCGCGCTTGGCTCGCCCATGAGCCCCAAGCCCACGGCAACGGCCCCATCCTGGAGGACAACCTGCTCGCCGACCCGGAGCTGATGGCGGCTCTGGAGGGCCACGGGCGGCTGGCCCGCCGGCTGGCGATCGTGAACACCGATCGCAGCGTCGGCGCCCGGCTGGCTGGTGAAATCGCCGCCCGCCACGGCAACAAGGGCTTCCAGGGCCAGCTGGATCTCACCTTTGAGGGAGCTGCGGGTCAGAGCTTTGGCGCCTTTGTGCTCCAGGGGATGAATCTGCGCCTGGTGGGCGAGGCCAACGACTACGTCGGCAAAGGCCTCAATGGCGGGCGGATCACCTTGGTTCCCCCGCCAGGCGGCAGCGACCCGGGCGACCAGGTCATCCTCGGCAACACCTGTCTTTACGGTGCCACGGGCGGCGAGCTGTTCGCCCTTGGCCGCGCCGGCGAGCGGTTCGGTGTGCGCAACAGCGGCGCCCTCACGGTGGTGGAAGGGGCTGGCGACCACTGCTGCGAATACATGACCGGTGGCGTTGTCGTGGTGCTGGGCAGTACCGGCCGCAACGTTGCTGCCGGCATGACCGGCGGCCTGGCCTTCATCCTGGATGAGAGTGGTGGGCTGGCTGCGCGCCTGAATGCCGAAACAGTGGCCTTGTGCGAGCTCACCACCCCTGAGCAGGAAGCCCTGTTGAAGCCCCTGCTTGAGGCGCATCTGGAGGCCACTGGCAGCAGCAAGGCCGCGCGCATCCTGGCCGACTGGAGCCAGTGGAAGCTGCGCTTCAAGGTGCTGGTGCCCCCCAGCGAGAAGGCCACGGTGGGGCTGGCCGAGCGGCAGGCCGTGGCGGCTTGAGCGGCCTCGACCAGGGGGAACCCCCCAGCCCCTAACCACCGCCTCGGCCCCTAACCCCTGGCCGAGCCCAGCCCAGCCCTGGCGTCAGCGAGCCGTACGGACTTCCAAGGTTCTGGCTCACCTTCTAGAGGTCTGCTGATGCTGCGCCAAGCCTTCGCCGGCCGCGGCCGATCCCTGCTCGCTGGCCAAGCAGCGGCGTTCCTCCGCCGTCCTCGCCAGCGTTGCGGCGAGGACCCGTAACCTCGGCTCAGCCAGCGGCGGATCGGCCCCCCGTCGTCCAGCCATCGCCATGGGCGCCAGGACCGTTCAGGACTACATCGAAGCGATCCCGACCCGGACGCGGCGCTCTCCTCTGGGCGTCCCAACCCTTTCTCCCACCCAATGGCTGGTGTGGAGTTTGGCCACCGCAGGCAAGTGCTTCGAAGGACTGATCGTGTTCATGGGCGGCATCTGCCTGCCGCTGGTCTCCCGCCAGTTCGGGATGACCAGCACGGAGCAGGGCCTGGTGACGGCGGCCACCCTGGCAGGGATCCTGCTGGGGGCCCTTTGGCTGGGGAGCCTGGCGGATCGCTGGGGCCGCAAGCCGGTGTTCATCGGCGAGATGGTGCTGCTGGCCGTGGCCCTGATCGGCGCAGCCTGCAGTGTGACCACGCCGATGCTGGTGATCTGCCTGTTCGTGATCGGCCTGGCGCTGGGCGCCGACTATCCCACCGCCCACCTGGTGATCTCCGAGAGCATTCCCGCTGAGATCCGCGGCCGGTTGGTGCTGGGAGCCTTCAGCTTTCAGGCCCTTGGTGCTGTGCTGGCCACGTTGATCGCGGCGCTGTTGCTGACCCTGGAGTCCAGCCTTGATCTTTGGCGTCAGCTCTATCTCATCCCGGTCATCCCTGTGCTGCTTGTGGTCTGGGGGCGTCTATTCATGCCTGAAAGCAGCCACTGGCTGGTGAGCCAGGGAAGGCTGGCCCAAGCGGAACGCCAACTCGGCAAGTTGCTGCATCGCGATGACATCGCGCTGACCCAGCAGGAGACCGCTGAACCTCCACGCTTGTCGAGGAATCATGATTGGCGCCAGCTGTTCCGTGGAGAGATCAAACGGGCGACGATTCTGGCCAGTGTGCCCTGGTTCCTGCAGGATCTCTCCACCTATGGCATCGGGATTTTTACCCCGATCATTCTTGCCACAGCCTTCGGTTCCGAAAACTCTCAGTCGAGTGGGGCGGCCGTCCTCCACGACGTGCTGCTCGGCGCCAAAGGTACGGCCTTGGTGGATCTCGGGTTTCTGGCCGGTATCGCTGTGGCGATCGTCCTCGCGGATCGCTGGGGCCGCATCCCCTTGCAGATTTTCGGATTCCTTGGCTGTGCCCTTGGCTTGTTGATCGCCACTGCGGGGAGTGCCGGTTCCCACCTCAATCTGCCGGTGATTTTTGTTGGCTTCTTCCTGTTCCAGTTCATGACCAACCTCGGCCCGAATGCCCAGACCTATCTGCTAGCAGGCGAGTTGTTCCCGGTGGGTGTGCGCGGCCTCGGGGCCGGATTCGCCGCCGCCTCGGGCAAGGTGGGCGCCGTGATCACTGCTTTTCTATTCCCCAGTCTGCAGAGTCAGCTCGGCAGCGAGCGTCTCTTGGTGCTGCTCGCTCTCACCTCCCTGCTGGGAGCGTTCGTCACCTGGCAATTTCGAATCGAAACCCGTGGGGTGAATCTTGAGAATCAGTAATCCCGGCGATGCCGAGGCAGGATTGGCTCAGCGAGGGTGTTGCCGCATCAGCCGCTGCACCTCGCCGGCGTGATAGCTGCTGCGTGTCAGCGGACTGCTCACGACCTGCAGGAAGCCGAGTTCGTCTTCGCCATGGAGGCGGAAGCCGTCGAACTGCTCCGGCGTCACGAAACGATCGACAGGGAGGTGTTTGGGCCCTGGCGAGAGATACTGGCCAATGGTGATGATGTCCACGCCGTGATGGCGCAGATCCGCCATCACGGAGAGCACCTCATCGTCCTGTTCGCCAAGACCCACCATCAGCCCGGATTTCGTATAGGTGCGGGGCCAGTGTTCGTGCACCCTGCGCAGCAGCTCCAGCGAGCGGCTGTAGATCGCCTGGGGGCGTGCCCGTTTGTAAAGCCTGGGTACGGTTTCGATGTTGTGGTTCAGCACATCGGGAGCCCCCTCCATCACCGTCGCCAAAGCCTGCCAATCCCCGCAAAAGTCCGGGATGAGCAACTCGATCGTGGTTTGGGCGGCACGGCGACGCACCGCGTTGATGCAAGCCACGAACTGGCTGGCGCCGCCGTCGGCGAGATCGTCCCGATTCACCGAGGTGATCACCACATGGCTGAGGCCCAACCTCTCCACCGCCTCCCCGAGCCGATCGGGTTCCGTGGGATCCAGGGCCCGCACGCTCTTGTCGAAGTCGATGTCGCAGTAAGGGCAGGCGCGGGTGCATCCCGGCCCCATGATCAAGAAGGTGGCCGTGCCGCCGGCGAAACATTCGCCGATGTTCGGGCAACTGGCCTCCTGGCAGACGGTGTTCAGCTTTAAATCGAGCAGCAGGTCGGCCACGGCGCCAATCCGCTGCCGCTGTGGCGCCTTGACCCGCAGCCAGGCGGGCTTGCCGCCATGGGTCGGGCCCGCTGGAGCCACCGGCTGATGGGCCGCTGGGCTCGGCGAGGCTCCGGCACGATCGGGATCGGACCGGGAGGCGCTAGGTAGGGGCTCGGCCATGGCGTCGTGGGGGACCGGGCGGATCGGAGCGGAGGAAATGGGGGCGTCGAATCTTGGTGGTGGCAGGTGGCTGGCAGCGGCGTGGCCGATCTGCCACGCCCAGCCCCAACACCAAGCCTTTGACCCTAGGCGACTTGGTCCGGCGGGATTGGGCTGGCGTGACGGTGGGGCCCTGGTTGGCGAGGCGGATGGCCCCTGGCGGGCGATCCCCTAAAGTGACTCCAGCGGGATGTAGCGCAGCTTGGTAGCGCACTTCGTTCGGGACGAAGGGGCCGCAGGTTCGAATCCTGTCATCCCGATTTTTTTCTGCGTGGCCTGGGTGGATCCGCTGTCCATCGCTCAAAGGCTCACGTAGGCGCCCCCCTTCTCGGCGAGCCACGTCCTCCGCAGCGCGTAGTCAGGCAGTACCCGCCCCACCTGCTGCCAGAAGAGCGGTGTGTGGTTGGGCTCGATCAGGTGCGCAAGCTCGTGGACGATCACATAGTCGATCACGGTCGGGGGCAGCAGGATGGTGGCCCAGTGGAAGTTGAGGGTGCCTGCCTTGCCACAGGAGCCCCAGCGGTGACCGAGGTCGCGGATCTCGAGGCCTTGGGGCTCCACGCCAACCCTGGAGGCCCAGCTTCGGATCCGTTTCTGCAGCCACGGTCTGGCCCGCGCGCTGTACCAGCCGATGAAGGCCTCACGGCCCTGAACGACACGATCAGCCCGCAGCAGGAAGCGGCCTTGGGCCAGCCTGAGGGGCGTTGCTTGGTCGTCTACCAGCAGAAGCCGATAGCTGCGACCCAGGTAGAGAAACCCTTCGCCGGAGACGAACTCCTTGCCGCTGTGTGGCTGTTGCCTGGCCTCCTTCTCGGCGAGCTTGCGGTAAAGCCAGAACTTCTTCGCCCGCACGAAGGCGGCCATCGCGTCCTCCTTCGTGTCCGTGGGGGCGACGATCAGCAGCTCACCGCCACGATCGACGATCAGCTCCAAGGTGTGACGCCGGGGGCTGCGCCTGACCTCAAAGCTCAGCTCGTCAACCCGCAGCTCCGGGCTCATGGGGCGAGCCGGTGGTGGTTTGACTTCGCCAACTCCATCAAGCGATCAGCGACGGCCTCCAGTCTTGTGAACGGCAGCACGTCTGCGGAGTCGAGCACCTGGACGATCCAGCTCCGCAGACCTTCGCGTGCCTGGTTCCGGTGCGGATCCCAGAAGCCCACGATGGCGATCTCCTGCTGAATGTGGTCCACGATCTCGATGGTGAGGGCGCAGAGGTGATCCAGCTTCACCCCCTGAAGCTTCTCTTCGCCGGCGATCTCTTGCTGAAGCAGGTCAAAGACCGGCGCTTGAGTCTCGGGGTCAAGGCCGGTGCTGTCGTCCTTCTGACGGCCCTGGAGCGCCTCCTGGATCAGCCCTTCCAGGGCTTCCACCATCTCCTCCCAGCGGCCTTCCAGCTGCTGGAGGATCTCCATGAGGCGGTCGCTGAGTCGGCCGTAGAAGGTTGGGTCCTCATCGAACTTCTTGCGGAGGTGGGCTCGTGCGGCGTGCTCCATCTCGCTGGCCTTGGCCCGGGGAGAGCGTTCCTTGTTCACATGGCTGGCGAAGTCAGCAGCGGTGATCTCGATCGGCGGAATCTTCGGATCGATACCCAGAGAGATCACGTGCTCGTCGATCAGGCGGCGCACCTTCTCGCCCACCTCCTTGCCGATCAGCAGCTCATCGCCGCGGTAGCGGTTGCGTGCACGGGCCTGGATGTAGGCCAGGGTCTTGGCGTCGTTGGCATAAGGCAGCCCCTCGGGCCGAGGCAGAACGAGATCAAGGGTGGAGAGGAACTGCTTGAGGGTCACGTGGAACTCGGCCCGGAGTTTCTCGTCACTTAGGAGGGTCACGCAGCCCTCGGTGTCCGCCAGATCCTCGATGCCTCGGGAGAGGAACAGGCCGATCGTGCGGCGGTGCTGATCGCGGAGCCTGGGGATCTCGTCCTTGAGGCTTTGGAGAGCACCGGCGATGTCCTCGGGGCTGTAGGCCGCCAGGGCGGCGGTGAGGTGGTTGGCCACGCCGTAGTAGTCGACGACGATTCCGCAGCTTTTGGCGACATTGCCCTGCACGTCGGTGCGATTGACGCGGGCGATGGCCTGGAGCAGCTCCGCCTCCTTGATCGAGCGATCGAGGTACATCACTTGCTCCACCGGGGCATCGAAGCCGGTGAGCAGCATCGACTTGACGATCAGGAAAGCGAGGGGGTCGGCACCGGGCTGATCGTGGGTGTTGGGGCCGTCGGCGAACAGTGGCTTCTTGAAGCGGGCGATGCGGGCATCGACCTTGGAGCGGGCCGACCACTCCCCGGAGGGATCAACGGTGTCGTTGTGCTCTCTGGAGATCACCGGGGCAAACTCCAAGGCCCGGATGGTAGGCAGGAAAGGACGCGCACGCTCCAGGAACTCCTCGGTGGCGAACAAGTTATCGGCCGTTCGCATAAAGATCACCCCAGGGGATGCCGTGCTGAGGGCTTCGGAACCGGTTCCTTCGAGGGCAGCCACCAGTTCATCCCGGGCCTCGTAGAACGCCTGCCGATACAGCAACGTGGCGCGGCGGCTGGTGGCGACAACCTGGGCTTTGAACCCGTTGGGAAGGATGTTCTCCACGTAATGGCGGAGCATGTCGCGGGCCTTGGCGCCGATCAGGGCCGGTGCCTCCAGAACGCTGCCAGGGGATGCGTACTTCAGCCTGATCGCCTCCCTCTGCTCCGGTGTGTACTCCGCCAACATGTCTTCGAACATCTGATCGAGGGTGCGATCGCCCTGTACCCCCATGGCGGTGGTGCGCCCCTCATAGAGGATCGGCACTGTGGCCCCATCAGCCTCCGACTCGCGGATGGTGTAGCGGTCGATGAACGCGCCGAAGATCGCCGTCGTGCGGCCTTGGTTCCGCATGATGATCGGCGTGCCGGTGAAGCCGATCCGCGCGCAGTACGGCAGGGCATTCATCAAATTGGCGTGGGCGGTGTTGGTGTGGCTCCTGTGGGCCTCGTCCACCAGCACGAGGATGCTCTCGCTGGCGTTCAGCAAGGGCAGGGGCTGAATCCGTTGGGGAGGTCCTGAGGGGGCACCAGCGGTCGCGGCCTCCTCAGAACCATCTTCCTCGTCCGAGTCATCGGCCGCGTCGGCATCGACCACCTGGCCCCGGTACTTCTGGATCATGGCGAACACCAGATCCTTGCCGGGCTTGCGCAAGACCTCCTGGAGCACGTCGGCGGCGGAGACGGTACGCGCACCGCGGACCTCGCTCCTGACACGTGTCAGGACCTCACCGGTGAGCTGGGCGGTTTCGGCGAGCTGCTTCTCCAGGTCCCGCCGGTCGGTGACGACGACCACCTTGAAGCTGCGCAATTCGGGGATCGAGCGCAGCTTGCGGATCAGGAACACCAGCGTCAGGCTTTTCCCACTGCCTTGGGTGTGCCAGATGATGCCTCCACGCCTGTCGTATTCACCGTCTTGGCTGCGGGTCTTGCCGGTGAGCAGGCGCTGGGTGGCGAGCTGCACGGCGCGGAACTGCTGGTAACGACAGACCGCCTTGATCGTGCGCCCGCCAACCTCCAGGAAGAGGGTGAAGTGGCGGACGATGTCGAGCAGGGTGGCCGGCTGCAGCATCCCGGCGATGAGTGTCTCCTGCTCGCTGAGCTGCTCGACGGGCTTGCCGAGGGTCTCGGCCACCTGGGCCATGGGGGTGGGGCTGGTGTCCTTCCAGGCCAGGTAGTGGCAGGCGAGGGCGGAGAACGTGCCGACGCGAGCCTGTTCGAAGCAGGTGGCGATCTGGAACTGGGCGTAGTGGAACAGCTCCTCATTGCCCTCGTCCACATCAACGATTCCCAGGCCCCGGCGGCGGTTCCCGTAGCGCTGGAGCTGGTCGATCGCCTTCTCCAGGGGTGTGGTGGTTGTGGGGCTCTTGGCTTCCACCACCACCAGCGGGATGCCGTTCACGAACAGCACGATGTCCGGGATGATCGTCTTGTCGGCCCGGCCGGCGGGGCACTGCAGGGCGAACTGGTGGACCGCACGGAAGGTGTTGTTCTCGGGGTGGTCCCAGTCGATGAAGGCCACCGTCCGGCCGCGGCCCTGGTCCCAGCCCTCGACGCCATCCACCACGGTGCCCTTGAGGATCAGCTCGGTGGCAGCCTGGTTGGCCTCGGTGAGCCGGGCGCTGCTGAGCCGCTGCAGGGCGTTCACGGCCTGGGTGAGGCGCCCCTCATCGAGCCAGGGCTGGCCGGCGGGGTCGAGATTGATGCGATGGAGGGCGGCCCTGAGGTCGCTGGTGAGCAACACCTCGCGGAAGCTCTCGCGGCCGGTGGCTGAGGGGAAGTCGCGATTGCCGGTGGTGACTTTCCACCCGCCCATGGCGCTGAGCTGATCGAGGAACGGCCGTTCCACCAGCTCGAACTCGGGACCGTCGCTCATGGAATTCGATGCAGAGGCCGATCAGAGAGCGGGCAGCCGTCGGGCCAGATCGGTGGGAACGCTGAACACCTCCCTGCGGCCCTGGCGTATGGGCAGGAGCAGATCCTGAGCTGCCAGTTTCTGCAGATCGGTGCGGGCCGTCTGGTTGCTGACCCCATGGCTTGCCTGATGCGAGCCCACGGTATAGCGGAATCCTGGATGGCGCAGGGCATGGCGCAGCAGCGCCATCTGGCGGTGGTTCAGCCCTTCCAGCCCCTGAAGCCGGCGCTGCAGGCTGGAGATCTCCTGGGCTTTGCGCTCCAGGTAGCGGTGCAGGCTGGCGCTGGCCTGCTGAATCACCTTCACCTGGGCCAGCAGGAAGTAGGTGAGGTCGTTGTCGTCCGTTTCCGTATGGAGGAAGGAGAGCTCGTACTTGCCGCGAGCCTTGTTGATGATCGAGGAAATCGAGATGAATTCAAACAGCCCATACTTCTGATGCAGCATCGACCAGTAGAAGAGCGCCCTGGCGGTTCGGCCATTGCCATCCACGAAGGGATGGTCGTAGGCCAGCCAGAAATGAAGGGTGATGGCACGCACCACAGGATGCAGGAACTCCTCGGGTGTGCTGCCGTTGGCGAAGGCGCACAGGGCTTCGATCCGCTGGGGCAGCTGCTCGGCAGGAGGCGGCACGTGAAACACCGTGCCGTAGAGATCGTCCACCACCACCTCCACACCCGGCGCCCGGAGGCGGCCGGCGGCCAGAGGATCGTCCAGCGCATCCCGGGTCACGATGCCGTGGAGCTCCAGCACCAGCGCGGGCGTGAGCGGCTCCTCCCGGAGCTCGCGGATCCGCTGCATCGTGCGGTAGGTGGTGAGGATCATCCGCTCGGAGCGCTCCCTCGGCCGACGACCGGTGCGGATCATGTCCTTGGCCACATCGCGGGTGGTGGCCGCTCCCTCCATCTGGCTGGAGGTGATCGCCTCCTCCATCAAGGTGCTGATCAGGTAGCGGTCGCGGGTGTGGGGGTTGGTGACGGCCTCGGGAGCCAGCACGTT
>JBKCTK010000291.1:0-2146 GCA_046319055.1 Synechococcaceae cyanobacterium | reverse complement strand
CGGCCCGCCCGTCGGGGTCGCACTGGCGGGCGGCGGCGGCCTGGTGCTCGGTGAGGGCTTCGGCCAGATCCAGCAGCTCCGCCGCGGCCTGGGGCTGGCCCTGGCCCACGGCCACCAAGCGTTGCTGCAGATCCGCTGGATAGGGCAGGGCCGCGCTGGCGAGCAGCCGCCAACGGGGCCGTTGGGGCTGCCCTTGGAAGTCGGCCAGCACGGCGTCGACGCCATCGGCGCTGGTGCCGCTCATCAGGCCGAGCACCCGCATGGCCTCAGCTGCTGGTGAGCTTGTCGAGCGCTTCGGCGCTGCCCATCACCACCAGCAGCTCGCCCTCGGAGAGCACATAGGAGGCGGGCGGGCTGACGGTGAGGCGGCCGGCTGGTCCCGCCGCCAACACCGTGACGCCGTAGTGGCGCCGCAGATTGATTTGCACCAGCGAACGGCCCACGAAGGAGCCCGGCACCCGGATCTCCTCAATGCTGTGGCGTTCATCCAGCCGCAGCCGCTCCAGCAGGTTGGGCCGCACGAGCTCCTGGCCGAGCCGCGATCCCTGCATGCGGCTGGGGAACACGACCCGGTCAGCGCCGATGCGCAACAGCATCGTTTCATGCAAATCGCTGCTGGCCCGAGCGATCAGCTGTCGCACCCGGCTCTCCGCCGCGTCCTTGACGATCAAGGTGGCGGTGATGCTGACCTCCAGCGGCTCGCTGACGGCCACGACCACCGTATCCACCTCGAACACCCCCGCGGCGCGCAACGCGTCCTCGTCGGTGCAATCGACCACGCGACATTCCACCGCCGGGGAACTCTGGCGCAACTGCTCCAGGGGCTTGGCGTTGGCGTCCAATGCCAGCACCTCGGCTCCGGCCTCCAACAGCTCGCGGCAAACGGCCCCCCCGAAACGGCCGATGCCGATGACGGCAAACGCGCCCGGCGTCACGGTGGCCTCGCCGCCCCAGGGCCAGAGGCGGGTCATGGGCGGGCTCCTGGCTCGGAGCCGGATTCAGGCGAGGGCCTGCGGGTTGGGGCGGGCATGGGAGAAACGGAGCGGAGCGGAACGCCCCGAACGGGCGGCAAGAGCTGGATGACGGCCGGCAGGTGGCCATGGGGGAGGCGATGGGCTGTCAGACGTAGAGCTCCTCTCGCGGGTAGCCCACCCGTGGCGGCGGGCGCTCGCCGCCTAGGGCGCTGAGCAACAACAGGATGCCGATGCGGCCCACGAACATGCCCACCATCAACACCAGCTGGCCCCACCGGTTCAGATCGGCGGTCACCCCCACATCAAGCCCCACGGTGCCGAAGGCGGAGATGCAAGTGAACAGCTTCTCCAGAAAGGTAAAAGAAACCTGGGCCCGGCCGCCATCGACGGTGTTGCCGAGGCCGAGCAGCAGGGCCATCAGCAGCACGAACAGCAGCGAAGCCAAGGTGGCCCCCACCGCCCGCAGCAGCACCCGCGGCGGGATCTCGCGGTTGCGCACCACCACGGCCTCCTGGCCCCGCAGGCTGGAGCGGGTGGCCGCCATCAGGATGGCGAAGGTGGTGGTCTTGATGCCGCCGCCGGTGCCGCCGGGGCTGGCGCCGATGAACATCAGCGACATCATCAGCAGCAGACCGGCGTCGGAGATGGTGGCGGCGCTGAGGGGCAGGGTGTTGAAGCCAGCGGTGCGGCAGGTGATCGACTGGAACAGGGTCGCCTGAATGCGCTCCCACCAGCTCAGGCTTTCCACCAGTCCCTCCACGGCAAAGCGCTCGGTGAACAGCAGCCCGATCGCCCCCAGCAGGATCAGCAAGGCGGTGCTGCGCAACACCAACCTCGTTTGCAACGAAAACTGCCGCCGCCGCCGCCATAACCCCGTGCCGAGCAGTCGGCGCTGGCGCCACAGTTCCTCCCAGACCCTCCAGCCGAGGCCTCCGATCACGATCAAGGAACCGATCACACCGTTCACCACCAGATCGCCCCGGTAGTCGATCAGGTTGTTGGTCCACAGCCCAAAACCGGCGTTGTTGAAGGCGCTGATGCAATGAAACAGGGAGGCCCAGAGCCGCTGGCCCGGATCGGCGATCTCCTCGAAGCCGAACAGGAAGAGCACCAGCGTGCCGAGGCCGATCACGGCGGCGGCGATGCGCAGCACGCTGTGCAGGGTGGGGCCG
>JBKCTK010000290.1:0-3133 GCA_046319055.1 Synechococcaceae cyanobacterium | reverse complement strand
CCCGGCACCCTGCCGCCGCTGGCAGCTGCTGGCGCTGCAACACCTCACGGTACAGTAGCGCCCGCCACGCCCAGCGCGACCGCCACAGCTTGGCGGTCGCGCTGGGCTTGGCGGGCGCTACTGAACCGTGAGCTGTTGCAGCGCCAGCAGCTGCCAGCGGCGGCAGGTAGCCGGTGAAGCACGGTAGAAGGTATTCCAGGCCTGGGCTTTGTGCTGGCCATAGTCGGCGGCGGGCACCGCGGGGTGCTGCTCCTGCCAGCCCGCCCGCACGGCATGGCCAATCACCACGTCGAGGGCGAGGTCGTCATCGACCTGCACATGGGGGTTGGCGGTGACGAAGGCGATCAGGGTCAGCAGCGTTTCGGTGCAGAGTTGGCGGTATTCCGGCGCCTCGATCTTGCCCAGCAGATGCTCCACCCGGGCCGCAAAGTTGCGCTCGCCTGGGGTGCTCTGACGCACCAGGGTGCTGGAGAGGCGGTTGCGGCGCTCCAGCTTGTCGCCGATCACCAGGCCGCGGCAGTGATGCAACAGATCCCAGATGCCGGGATAGAAATCGCGGGGCACCCGCTGCAGCGCCCCCAGGCGCTTGCGATGCAGCAACCAGTCGGAACCGTTCGGCAGTTCCGCCAGGGGATCGGGCACCTCCCAGCGCACCCGGCCGCGCAGGTGCAGCTGCTCCTTGCGCTCTAGCGCCGCCCGGGCGTGGTCCACATCGGCCAACACGGCGCGCAGGTCGCGGCGGATGCGATGGGGCGGCTGGCGGCAGAGGGCCTCGAAGGCCTCGCTGGGGCTGAGGTCGGCGGCAGCGGCCAGCTCGCCGGTGAGCAGCAGCAACAGCTGGCCCAACTGCAGGGTGAGGCTGCCGCTGAGCAGATCCGGTTCGAGCCGGGCCAGGCTGTCGAGGGCCAGCAACAGCTCCTGCTGCAGCATCCCGTCGCGGCCGTCTTCGCCGCTGAAGCGACGGATCATCGCCGCGATCGCCAGGCTGCCCTGGGGTTCGCTGATCAGCGACTCGCTGGTGTAGTTGCGGCCCCCCACCACCTGCCGCTGGCGCACCAGCAGGTCGGTGAGAGCGTCCTCGAGCTGGGGGTGCACCAGGCCCATGGCTCCCGCCACCCGCCGCACGATGCTCCAATCCGGCAGGGCCAGGGCGCGGCGATACACCTCCTGAAGCAGGGCCATCAACTGCACGGGAGCCCCGCCCATCGGCCCCTGCAGGCGGGCATTGGGCCCCAGCCGGCGACCGAGCTGCTCCAACAGCTCGGCCTGCTCCGCCAGAGAGGTGCTGTACCACAGCCGCGCCGCCAGTTCGGCGACGGAGATATCTTCCAGCTCCTGCTCCTGGCGAGCGGTGAGCGGCTCGCGGCTGGTGGCGGCCGGCAGCAGGGTATGGCTGGCGGGCCGCAGCTCGCAGGCCGCCATGGCTTGGGGCGGGAGCTCCACCCAACTGGCCTGGGGGATCAACTGCTCCAGCGGCGCAAGCTGCACCGGCACGCCTTCCAGCAGGCCGGCCCGCAGTTGGCGGCCGAGTTCAAGAAAGGGTTCGGGATCGCTCTGGAAAGGGGCCGTGGGCACCGGGATCAGCAGCAGCGGCGAACCGGTGCCGCGCCAATGGCGCTGCAGCAGGCGCACCTCACTGGCCACCGCGTCCACCAACTGCTGGGGATCATCGGCGAGATAAAAGGTGTCGTCTTCCAGCACTGCTGGCACGAAGGCCAACGACTCGTTGCCGTGGCGGTACAGCCGGGCTGTGGCCATGGTGTCCATGCGCACGGCCGGATGCCCCCCCAGCCCTAACGCCGGGTTGGCCCCCACGGCCGCCATGCGCTGGGCCAGTTCGCGGGAGCTGGCGACCCGCAGGCTTGGCATTCCGTCCACGCGGCCGATGGCGGTGGGCAGCTGGGCTGGCAGACCGGCCGCCACCAACCGCTGGGCGACGGCGGCATCACTCGGCACCAGACCCACTAGCACCTCGGTGGTCCCGAGCGGCACCGGATGGCGGCGCTGGCAGGGATCGAGATCATCCGGTTCGATCAAGCCGTGCAACAGCAAATCCCCGAGCCAGGTGAGGCTCTGGGTCCACAGCAACGGCACGTTCTCATTCGGCTGGCGTGGCTGGCTGCCGGGCTGGAGCCGTTCCGCCGTGAGGTGCTCCTCCGGCACCAGGTAGAGCTCCGGCAGCAAGGGCACCCCGTCGACGGAGAGGCTGAGCTCCCGCAGCCGGCCGCGCCAGTGGCGGGCCTCCCGCCAGCGCTGCTCGCAGCAGGCGGTGACGAACTCATAGGCCAGGAACAACGGCCATTCGCATTCGATGTGCTCAAACTCGGCCAGCTCCTCCGGCTCGTAGTGCAGCCGGCTCACGTCTTCCACCACCGTCTGGTGACCATCGCGGCGGAAGCGCTTGTAGCCATACGCCCCCCCCAGCTGTTCCCGGATCTTGCGGCGGGTGCGCTCCTGCAGCCTTGGGTCCTCCACCGCCCAGGCGGGGTAACCGATCACCGCCAGGCAGGCGCTGTCCACCTCCTTACTGGCGGATTCACGCGGCAACAAGCTGCGCAAGGCCCGGCGCAAACGCACGATCGCGTCGTGGGGGATGACCAGGCAGCAGCTGCCATCGCCGTGGGGGCCGTAGAGATCGAGGCCCTCCAGGGCTTCGAGGGCTGCCTTCACCAACCCGATGGAGCTGGCGTTGCGCTCCGGCTGGCCATCGTTGCCTTTATCGCCACGTTCCCAGATGCCGTAATCGGCCACACGGTAGGCCCGGGCGACGTAGTACACCAGATTTGGGATGACATCGCGCTCGTGGCGGCTGCGCACCACCACCAAGCCGGAGCGGGTGAGCTGGGCCAGCTGCAGCAGGAACACCGCCGTGGCGTCGAGTTGCAGATGCCCCCAGCCGTCGTCGGGCACCACCGGTTCGCCGCTGCCGGTGTCGTATTTGGCGTGCAGCGCATCGAGCGGTTCGAGGCTGTGCTTGAAGCGCTCCACCTTGTGGGCCTGGCGCAGCATGGCGTTGAGCAGCCCGCGCATCAGCTGCAGCACCCGCTGCTCGAGCTCGAACACCCGCGTGGTGGAGCCGCTCAGCCGGCGGTGTGCCAGGGCCAGGCCCCACACGCACTGGATCGAATACACG
>JBKCTK010000289.1:0-4708 GCA_046319055.1 Synechococcaceae cyanobacterium | reverse complement strand
AGTGGAGCGACCTCGCAAGTTGTACTTAACGGGTCCGCTTGGCATTGCAAAGCTCGGATTGCTCTGCTGTCAACCCTACTTGATCTGGAAGGTCAGTTGCCGAAAAGTCAGAGAAACCACTGAAAGCTCGTATTGAACTGCATTTTGCTGCACATGGAGGCTGATTAGCGCCGTTGGAGTACTAGCGCAACCTTCTTGGTGCAAGGCTCGGTAGATGATGTGGCGAGGGTCCTTAAGCGCTATCTGCAGGGTTTATAGGGTTGCTATGTGCTGACAAAGGGGACACCTCATTGCTGGTGGGAAGCCGCAAACAAGCCGCCCTTCTCATCAACGCTGGAGACTTTGACTTGAGCATTTCTCAAGAGACCTGGCCTGGTTCGCTAGTTCAGTAAGCTCCCGCGTACGATCCAGATGCAGAAGATGTGAGCAGTCGCTGCCTTGTTCTTCGATGTTGAGATCCTTTCCCGCTGATGGTGTTGACCGCCAACCCCCTCTCACCAGCCCGCCGGATGGCCTTAACCCCTAAGAACGCTCTCGCCCTCCGGGGCCAGGCCCCTTACGACACCAAGGGATCGCGGAGCTGAGCAACCGCCGCAGGCCGCTGGGCTCTTGGTTCTGCTGCTGTTGTGGGGTGGAGGGCCGCTGTTCGAGTTCTGGGCATCCAGCTGGCAGGCCCTTGATCGCCTGGGAGGGCTCGATGGCGGAAGCGGCTCCAGGTGTGGCCTGATTTGTGGCCTGATTTGTGGCATGTTTGGCCGCATCCTTGGCTTGGCCGATGAGCCGGCGCCGTGGCCACGACGCCAACCCGGAACGCGGCCCGCGCGACCAGCCAGCCGCCAGGCGATTGAAGGCCAACGGCAGTTGCTGATCCACTTCCACCAGCGCGGCCCCGAACAGATCGGCGACGGTGGAGATCAGCCTGTAGCTCAACGCCACGGCCAGCAGTTGGGCATCGGGCAGGGCCACCCTTAGCCGCAGCAGCAGCACAGTCTCGAACACCCCCAAACCGCCTGGTGCCCCGGGCACCACCAACCCCGCGGTCCAGGCCAGGGCGAATCCGGCCAACCAGGTGGTCCAGGGGATGATGCCTTGCAGCTCAAACGCCCACACACAACACGCAAAGCCGCTGAAGCGCAGCAGCACGAACACCAGCTGCAGCAACAGCGGCTGCCACGGGTAGCCAGCCAGAGGCAGGGTCTGACCTGGGTCTTGCTCGAGGTCGTTGGCCAGCTCCAGCTGCCGGGCCCGTTGCCGCTCCAACCCCGGCAACCACTGCCGCCGCCGCCCGGGCATCAGCAGCGCCAGCGGCAACACTCCCAGCAGCCCTAAGCCGTTTTGCCAGCCTCCGAAAGCCACGAGCACCAGGGCGGCGGTGGCGGCCAGCAACGGCTCCAGCAGCGTGGCCAGCAGGGCCCCTCCAGCGCTCATCGGTGCTTCCAGCGGCGCCTGGGCGCCGCGCAAGGCCTCGACACGAGCCGCCAAATGCCAGATGCCACCCGGCAGGTACTTGCGCAGGTTGCTGGCCACGAACAGGCTCACGGTGGCCTCCCAACGGGGCTGCCCACCCAGCCACCTCAGCACGCCCCCCAGGGCGAGGCCATTCATCACCAGGCTGGCCAGGGTGAGACCCGTCGCCAGCACCAGCCACAGCACTCCCTGGCCATCGAGCTGCAGCTGCAACAGCTCGCGGCCATTGGCCACCAAGACGGCCATCACAAAGCCGAGGCTGACCAGGGCGATCCACGGGCGCGCCCCCCCCGGTAGGGCCCCCGCCAGCCGTTGCAGCAGGGAGCGCGTGCGCCGCAGGCTGGCCCGCAACCCGCCGCTGAGCGAGGCGGCGGTGGTCCTGGCGCCTTGGGGCTGCGTCGCGCGGTGGCCTTCGCAGTCTCCGGTGCTGGGGGGCTGAAGCGACGCGAGGGGCGCGGCAGCGGCCGGGGCTGCCATCCCCGTTTCCGAGGCGAGGCCGTTGCCGGATTCCGCAGCGGGTTGCTGCGGGAGGGTTCCAGGCTCCCGGCGGCCCAGCGGTGCCGGCAAGCGCCTGCTCAGGTCTTCGCCTCGCGCACGCCACCACCGGTTGACCCCAGAGCGCCACTGGGCCAGCGCCCTCCCCACCTGCTTCATCACGCTTGCCCGATGCGGCCACGCAGCCGATCGCGGACCTCCTCCAAGGAGAGATTTTGACGCCGGGCCAGATCCACCAGATCGTCGTGCTCGGGCTTCAGGCGCTCGCCACCGCCGGGCAAGCGGCTGCGTTTGAGGCGGATCTCGCCCAGCTCGTGGCTCCAGGTTTCGATCCGCCGGGGCAGCCTCCAACGCCGCTGGGCTTGCTCCCTCAGGCCCAGGCTGGTGCTGTGGCGCCACCACACCTGCCGCAGGGCCGGCGCCAACTCAGGCGCAAGCAGCGCCGTCACCAAGGTTCCTTGACGCCCTTTTTTCATCCAGATTGCCTGGCTGAACACCTCCACCGCTCCGGCTTGGCGCAAGGCCTCGGCCAGAAAAGCCAGATCCTCGCCGGTGGCGTCATCGATCTGGGCCTGTTGCATCACCAGCAGCTCCGCCTCCGCAGGGTCCGTCACGTCGTCTTGACGTGCCGGCAGGGTTGTCGCGCTGGTCTCGGCAACGTCTTGGGGAATGTCTTGGGCACCGTCTTGGGCCACCTCTTCGGCGACCTGTGCGGCGATGTCTTCAGCCAAGGTGATCCGCAGCAGATTGGGGCGCTCCAACCGGCGGCTGCCCAAGCCCACGCCCGTCTGCTGCGGCACAAAGGCGGGTGCGGGCCCAAACCGCTCGGCCCAGCAGGCCATCAGCGCCAGCCCGGTGGGTGTGGTGAGTTCCCCGGGGCCGAAGCCTTCGCTGCTGGCGAGGGGCACCGCCCGCAGGCGGGCGATCTCCAGCACCGCCGGCGCCGGCACCGCCAGCGTTCCATGGGCGGTCTCCACGCTGCCGTGGCCCGCCGGGGGAGGGGCACAGATCAGCCGCTCCACGCCGAAGTGCAGCAGGCCGGCGCACACACCAACGATGTCCACGATCGCGTCGATGGCTCCCACTTCGTGGAAATGCACCCGCTCCGGCGCGGTGCCATGCACCGCGGCCTCCGCCTCCGCCAGGAGCCCAAACACCGCCAGCACCCTCTGGCGCAGCGGCAGGGGCCAATCGGCCCGCTCGAACTGGCTGCGCAGCTCACCCCACTGGCGATGGGGCGGCTCCGGCTCAAGCCCCTCCACCTCCAGGTGGCGTCCGCGGAAGCCGCCACGATGCTGCTCCTGCAGCAGCAGCCGATAGTGCTCCGCCAGCCCAAGGGCCCTGAGCGGTTGCTCCACCACCGCCTCCGGCAGCCCCAGGTCGAACAACGCCGCCAGCAGCATGTTCCCCGCCAGGCCGGTGGGGCAGTCGACCAGGGCCAGGGTCATGGTTTGGGGCTCGCAGCGTTGGGCTCGGCCACCGGCAAATCCCCTGACCGGGTTGGCGCGTCGGGCTGATGCGGCGTTGGCGATGGCCCTTCCAGGGGCTGCTCAGACGACGTGGCGCGACCCAGGCGCGGTGTCGTCTGCAACAGGGACTCCGCGGTGGCCTCCAGTTGTTGACGCTGTTGCCTGAGCGCTTGCTCCACCTCCCGTCGGGCCCGGCGCTGCTCCCGCTGGGCCGTCTCCACGTCATAACCGGAGAGGCCCCAGAGACGGCCGAGCAAGCGGCTGTCATCCGCACCCCCCAGGCATTCGCCATAGATCAGCCGCTCGGCGCAGCCCCCCGCCTGCAGCACCCGGCTCCAGCGGCGCAGCTCCGGCAGCGGCAGCTTGGCGGTGGCCGGCAGCTCGAATTCGGTGCAGCCGCCGCTGTCAACCCCGGCCCGCAGGCACGCCAGGCTGCCCACCAGCACCCGCCGCACCGGCAACTGGTCCGCGGCGGCCTGGAGCAGATGGCCGCTCTCATGGATGGCGATGCGTCGCAGGCGCGCTGCGCCCCCGGGCAGCGCCTCGGCCAACAGGTGGCCGCCGCGCCCCGAGAACCGCGCCGCATCAAGACTCAAACCTCCCAGGGCCAAGAGCACCAACAGGCTGATCCACCAAGGCGAAAGACCCACCGCGGGGCCGAACACGGCCAGAGCCGACGCCAACACCACGGCCAAACCGGCCCGGAAGGCCCCTGCTTCGCTCATGGCAGCCGTGTCGTCGTGCTGGGCGCCATTTCAGCGCGGCGAGCGGCTGATCGGGCGGCCGTGATCCCGCGCGGGGTTCGGGCCAGCGCCAGCGGGACGTCGCGCGGCCGGGGCGCCTCCACCGCCAGCCCCTCCACTCCCAGCGCCTCCAGCCCCGGGGCCGCTGGCGCCGCGTCCGCCCCGCTCCCCGGTGCGGCGCGATTTGCCGCCACGGTTGCCGCGCTGATTGATCGGTTCGAGCACCTCCAACTGTTCCAGGCAGAGCTGCTGGCCCTGGCGACGCATGTCGAGGGCAACGAAGTGGCGCAGATGCTCCAGCGGCACCTCGCCGCGCAGCTGCAGCTTGAACGGGGTGGGGCGGCTGCCGTCGGGCCGGGGCTGCTGCCGCACCTTGACCACCAGGTCGCCCGTTTCGGGGCGGGTGAAGATCAGCTCGCCTCGCACGGAGAAGTAGTCGTCTCCCTCCGGCAGCGCATCGAGGGGCTCCACTGTCGCGGCGGTCGCGGCAGTCGCGGCTGTGGCGGCGGTCGCGGCGGCCGGGCTGGATGCGGC
>JBKCTK010000288.1:0-5896 GCA_046319055.1 Synechococcaceae cyanobacterium | reverse complement strand
CTGTTCTCCCAATGCTTCGCGCTGAGCGCCGTGCTGGCGCCGCCGCTGGCGGGGGCGTTGCTGCAACGCCAGGGCCATGCGGTGCTGGTGTGGCTGCTGCTGGCTGGGGTCTGCCTGGCGGGTCTATCGCTGGTGGCGCTGCTGGCGCGGCAGCAGCGGCGCCGCTTGCTGCGGGTGCTGAGCGGCCAGGAGCCGGCCGGTGGCCACGGCCCGCTCTACCGGTTTCCGGAGGCTTCGGCTGAGGCGGCACCGAGACGCCGGGTTGGGGCGACGGATGGGGATGGAGCGCCGGCGCGGCGGGATTGAAGGGTTTCTTGCGGCTGAACGGCCCCGGAGCTGAAAGGGCTCTGGCGCAGATCGGTCGCGTCACCCTTGGAGAGCTGGCCCCATGGCCGTGAAGCCCTCGGCCCTTGCGCCGTCTGGTTGGGGTGAGCCCGCCGGGCTGAAGGGACACCCATGCGTTTGTGTTGGTCTGCGCTTCAACCGGCGAGTCAAGGGCTCAACCGGCGTCGGCAGCGGCGGCCGGGTTTCTGGTTGCGGTGTCCGGGACTGCCGCGCCACCGCTCGCCTGGGCGGCGGCGGCCTGGGCGGCGGTCCAAGCCTCGTGGGGAAGGGGTTCGGTGCCGTATTCCCAGTCGTCGTAGTCGGGATCGTTGCGGATCTGGCGGTGCACGTCCTTTTGGACGTCGAAGTTGTGGGGATGGCCCGCGGCCTGGGCTGGAGCGGCGAGGGTTTGCGCGGCCAGGGCTTGCTCAGCGGTGCCGCCGGGGGTTGGGCTGTTCGGGGTCTGGCTCATGGCACGGCTGGCGATGTCTCCATTGTTGCTGATGGTTCCATGGGCGTGGTGGGTCGGTTTACAAGGGTTGGAGTGGGTTCTGGGGCCCTCGCCAACGTCCAAGCGCCAACACCATTGGGGCTGGGAGCCCCGCCGAAATCCCTGGGCGCTGAGCGCATCCATTCCGATCAGGCCATCCGGCGATCAGCAAAGATCTAGGGGCAAAGATCTAGGGGAGATCGACAGCGCCGATCAGCAAGGCTTTGTTGTCTTGCTAGTGCCGATTGCGTTCCCACTCCCCACCTCCGGATCACGGATGGCCCATCTCCATCGCGGGGTATACGCGCCCCTCTTCACGCCAAACTGGTCCTGCTCATCCCGATGCTTGCGTTGGCAGGCTGGTGTGGATCCCCTCCCTGCCCCTGGATCTGAGGATTCTCTCCATCACGATCGATCCCATCTTTAACGATGTCGCACGCTCCAGCCACCCCAGCCACCGACGGTTCAGCCACCGACGGTCCAGCCGCCGACGGCCCCACCCACGCCAACGCGGCGGCCGAGAGCTTGGAGCTGTTTCGGCGCTCCTGGCAGAGCTACCGGCGAATGCTGAACCACGACTTGATGGAGCACCGTTCGCTCACCGCCGCGCTGGAGCCGGAGTTGCGGGCGGCCTGCGACCGGTGGCGCCAGCAGCGGCCGCACCAGCCCCTGGATCTGATCGATCTGGGTTGCGGCGATCTGGCCCTGCTGCCCGATGTTTACCGCAGCCTGCCGCTGGATCGCTTTGTTGGCCTGGATGCGTCGGCGCCGGTGTTGCCCTTGGCCCGCCAGGCGTTGGAGCCGGCCCCCTTCGCTTGCGATTGGCTCTGCGATGACCTCAGCCGCTGGCTGCTGGATCCCCTCAGCCCCCAGCTGGCGATCATGGTGAGTTGCTTTGCGTTGCACCATTTGGACCAGGCCGGCAAGCGCGCCGTGCTGCAGGCGATGCGCCAGCGGTTGCGGCCTGGTGGCGTGGTGCTCCTGGCAGACATGGTGCGCCACGATGGCGACAGCCATGCCGAACACATGCGCCGCAACTTGGCCCGTGTGCGGCGCTGGGCGGCGTCGATCGGCACCGAGGCCAGCCAGGCCATCTACGACCATGTGGCCAGCAGCGATCTGCCGGCCGATCTCGACGACCTGCTGGCCGAGGCGCGCGCCTGCGGCTGGCAACCCACGCTGCTTTGGAGCGACAACGACCGACTGGAGGCCTTGCTGCGCCTGGAGCCGATCTGAGGTGCCCGAGGGCCTCGGTCGTCCGTGGTCCTGGCCAGCGCCGCGCTGATGGCGCTGGCAACATGCGCCCGACCCCGCCGCCAGCGCGCCGTCCATGCCCGACCCCAGCGAGGCCCAGCTCAGCGAGGCCGATCTCAAGGCCATCGCCGAACGCTTTGCGCTGCCGGCGCCGGTGGCTCGCATCCGGCCCCTGGGCCACGGCAACGTCAACCGCACCTATTTGGTGGAGCTGGAGGTTGGGGCGCCCGCGGCTCTCAGGCAGGAGCTGGCGGATCAAAGCCTGGAACCGGAGCGTGCCAGGGCCCTGTCCCTCGGCGCAGGGCCAGCGGCATCCGAGGGAGGATGGCAGGGCTCCCGGCGACCCGAGCCCCCCCCAGCCCTGGTGCTGCAGGCGCTGAACACCCATGTGTTCCCCCAGCCCCAGCTGGTGATGGCCAACATGCGCCGGGTCACCGAGCACATCCAGCAACGGCTCGCCACCGCCCCGGAGCTACTGGAGGGCCGCCCTTGGCGCACGCCCCAGGTGTTGCCGGCCCTGGAGGGAGACGATCCCTGGCATGAGAACGCCACGGGCTTTTGGCGGCTCACGACCTTTCTGGAGGGCTGCGACAGCCCTGAGCGGGTCGGCGATGCGGCCCAGGCGGAGGAGATCGGCCGGGCCCTGGGTACCTTCCACACCTTGATCAGCGATCTGCCGGCCGAGGAGCTGGCCGACACCCTCGAGGGCTTCCATGTCACGCCGCTCTACTGGCGCCGCTACTTGGAAGTGCAAGCCGATCCGCGGCCCCGCCCCGATTCCGGCGGCGATGGCCCAGCGGCTGAGGAGCTGGCTTGGGCCCAGCGATTCGTTGGCCAGCGAGAGGGAATCGTGGAGGTGCTGGAGCGGGCCCGCGCGGAGGGGCGCCTGCGGACCCGGCCGATCCATGGCGACCCGAAGGTGAACAACGTGCTGCTCCACCGCGCCAGCGGCCAGGCCATCGCCCTGATCGATCTCGATACGGTCAAGCCGGGCTTGCTCCATTACGACCTCGGCGATTGCTTGCGGTCGGTGGCCAATCCGCTGGGGGAGGAAACGCGCCATTGGCGGCAGGTGCGCTTCGATCCCGAGCTGGCCGAGGCGCTGCTGCGGGGGTATGGGGCGGTGGCCCGCGAGGTGTTGAGCGACGACGACGTGGCGTTGGTGTTTGATGCGGTGCGCTTGATCGCCTTCGAGCTGGGCTTGCGCTTTCTCACCGACCACCTGGCCGGCGATGTGTATTTCCGATGCGAGGCCCCGGGCCACAACCTGCGCCGGGCGCTGGTGCAATTCCAGCTCACCGCCAGCATCGAAGCGCAGGAGCAACCGATTCGGGCCGCCGCGAGCCGGGCGCTGCGTTGAGGCCCTTGCGGGCGGCGTTGCGCTGCGGCCTTGCCCCCCAGCGATTCAGGACGTTGGAACCCTTGGGCGCCCGGGTCGGTTGCGCTGCCGGGTCGGTTGCGCTGCCTCTCCCCGGGCGATCCAGGCGCTGCTGCGTCGAACCGGTGGCCCCGCCAGTGGACCTGGGCCTGGCGTTGCGATGGACTAGCGCCCAGCGACGCGAGTGCTGTTCCAGCCCATGACCCTGCCCTCTGAGCTCGATCCGAGTGCCCTGTGCCTGCATCCCTTCGACCCCCATGCGGCGCCGGGCCCGCTGCGGCTGGGGGCCAGCCTGCGGCGCCAGGGGGAGCGGCTCGAAATCCGCTGGCGCCTCCAGGGCGCCCTGGCGGGCCTGCGCCTGCCCGAACCGGTGGCGGAACCGCAACGCCGCGACGCGCTCTGGACCAGCACCTGCCTGGAGTGCTTTCTAGCCCGGCCGGACGAAGCGGGCTACTGGGAGTTGAATCTCTGCCCCAGCGGCCATTGGACTCTCTACCGGCTGGACGGGTATCGCCGGGGGCTGCGGCCGGAGGCCGCCATCCAGTGTCTGGAAAGCCGCCGTCTGATCAGCCATTGCCAGCCCAGCTGTGGAGAACCGAGCCTTGACCAGCCGAGCCTTGCGCAGGCGAGCGGCGAGCCCAAGGGGAATGCCGCCGCCGGCGAGGAGCAGGTGTTGGAGCTGGCCTTGGATCTGGATCTGGAGGCTTTGCTGTCCACCGAGGCGAGCGATGCCGCTTTGCAGCTGGGGGTGACGGCGGTGCTCGAAAGCGTGGATGGCGCGATCAGCTATTGGGCCCTGGCCCACCCCGCCCCCGAGGCCGATTTCCATCACCGCGCTGGCTTCTGCGTGCAGCTGCCCGCCCCCGTTCGGGGCTGGGCGACCCCTGAATAGGCCGCTCCCCGGCCGATCAAGCGATCGGCCGCCGGCTGCTCGGAACCCCTCCGGCTCTGCCCGATGGGTGTTCTCAGGTGCCGGAACGGGCCAGGGTCGCTGGCTGGGTTGGAGCGGCGGCACCAGCATGGAGACAGCCGATGCGGATGCTGTGGTTCCCCTCCCGAGCGCCTGGCAGGTCTGGGCGGTGCTGGCCGCCCTGTTCGCGGCGTTCACCTCGCTGTTGGCGAAGCTGGGGCTGGAGGGGATCGGCAGCAACCTGGCCACCTGGCTGAGAACCTGGGTGGTGGTGGCCCTGCTCACGCCGCTGCTGCTGGCGACCGGGGAGCTGCGGGGCTTGACGGACCTACCCCGACGCAGCCTGATGTTTCTGGTGCTATCTGGAGCCGCCACCAGCGTGTCCTGGCTTTGCTACTTCCGGGCCTTGCAGCTGGGCCCGGTGTCGCGGGTGGCGCCGATCGACAAGCTGAGCGTGGTGCTGGTCGCCGTGTTTGGCGTGTGGCTGCTGGGCGAGCAGCTGGGCCTGCGCCAATGGTTGGCGGTGGCGCTGATGGGCGCTGGCGCGGTGCTGCTGGCTTGGCCTGGGGGTTGAAGGTTCGGGGGTCCGGCTGGCTTTGGCGTGGCGGGCTCGCGCCACGCCCCCAATGTTTCGCCGCACGGTTTCACAACACGCTCGCGCAACCAGGGTTCACAACAAGCTCGTCGCGCAAGCCGGTTGCTGAGCAAGGTTTCGCAACAATTTCTCCTAACACGATTTCGTAACACGACTTCGCAACAAGGTTCCGTCACAAGGTTTCGTCACAAGGTCTCGCAGGACGCTCTCGCAAGACGTTTCGCAAGACGCTCTCGCAACACCGTTTCGCAAGAGGGCACTTCACGCCACGGTCTCGATAGACGGGGGCTGTCGCAGGCGTTCTGGCAGCACGAGATCGCCAGTGCTGGCACACCTGGGGCGATCGAACCAAGGCCCCAGGGTTCGATCCCGGGATGGCTTGTGCCACGTCCTGCAGCTGCGTTGCCGGGCTGGCGCTGCAGGCTGCAGCAGCTTGCTTATTGGCCGCAGCATGGCGCTGCAATCTGGTGCATTATTCCGCCGAGATGCTGCAACTGGCTTGAGTGCAAACCGCTTCATTTGCCCTAGGGTTTCGACAGCCGGCTTTCTCACGGGCCGCTCACTCAACCTCTTTAAGAACCATGAACTTTTTGATGTCAGGTGCATCCCGGCTCGGGAATCGCTTCTCCAAATCTCTGCCCAACGTTGCTCTGGCCGCGACCACCTTGGTGGGCGGCGCCACCGTGCTCTCCGGCGGACAGGCTCAGGCTTTTAATTGCACCTTTGGTCCTGGGGGCACGTGCGATACGAACGTTTGGCACGACAGCAACCCGGTTGCCACCGACAAGCAGATCCTGTTCAAGGTGCTGCCAACAGCTGGCGCTGGTGATATCGAGTTCAAATGGGCTGATATCAACGGCAATGGCACTTGGAATCAACCGGCGGACTGGAAGGTGGACCAGTGGCATGTCGATGTTGATTTCAATCCCGACCTGATGAGCGCAG
>JBKCTK010000287.1:0-19431 GCA_046319055.1 Synechococcaceae cyanobacterium | reverse complement strand
CGGCAGCTGGAGGCCCAGCCATGACCGCCGTCGCCCCGCGGCCCCATCCCGCCGCCGTTGGCCTTGATCCTCGCCTCCCCAGCGGTCCCCTGCCGGGTGCTTGGAGCCGCTACCGCGACGGCTTGCCCCTTGTCAGTCCGGCGAACCGGCGCCGCCTGGAGCTGCTGGTGGTGGGCACTGGTCTGGCCGGCGCCGCCGCCGCCGCCAGCCTCGCCGAACAGGGCTATCGGGTGACGGTGATCACGTATCACGACAGCCCGCGGCGGGCCCACTCCGTCGCCGCCCAGGGAGGCATCAATGCCGCCCGCAATCAGGCCAACGACGGCGACAGCGTCGCCCGCCTCTTCCGCGACACCCTGCGCGGCGGCGACTTCCGCGCCCGGGAGGCGGGCTGCTACCGCCTAGCCGAGATCAGCGGCGCGATCATCGATCAATGCGTCGCCCAAGGGGTGCCCTTCGCCCGGGAGTACGGCGGATTATTGGCCACCCGCAGCTTCGGCGGCACCCAGGTGAGCCGCACCTTCTACGCCCGTGGCCAAACCGGCCAGCAGCTCCTTTACGGCGCCTACCAGGCCTTGATGCGCCAGGTGGCGGCGGGGCGGGTGCGGTTGTTGCCCCATCGCGAGCTGGTGGAGCTGGTGGTGGTCGACGGGGTCGCTCGCGGCGTGGTCTGCCGCGATGGCCGCAGCGGCGCCCTGGAAGTGCACACGGCCCAGGCGGTACTGCTGGCCACAGGTGGCTACAGCAATGTGTATTTCCTCTCCACCAATGCCCTCAAGAGCAATGCCAGCGCCATCTGGCGCTCCCATCGCCAGGGCGCCTGCTTCGCCAATCCCTGCTTCACCCAAATCCACCCCACCTGCATCCCCGCCGGTGACGCCTGGCAGAGCAAGCTCACACTGATGAGCGAAAGCCTGCGCAACGATGGCCGCATCTGGGTGCCGTTGCGCTCTGGTGACAGCCGGGCGCCAGAGCAGATCCCGGAGGCCGAACGCGACTACTTCCTGGAGCGCCTCTATCCCAGCTACGGCAACATGGTGCCCCGGGATGTGGCCTCGCGCCGCGCCCGCGAACTCTGCTTAGCGGGCCATGGCGTCGGGCCGGGGGGGCGGGCGGTGTATCTCGATCTGGCCGAGGCGATCCAGCGCGACGGGGCGGCGGCAATCGAGGAGCGCTACGGCAATCTGTTGGAGATGTATGAGCGCATTAGTGGCGATGATCCCCGCCAGCGGCCGATGCGCATCTATCCCGCCCCCCATTACACGATGGGTGGTCTCTGGGTGGATTACCAGCTGATGAGCACCTTGCCGGGGTTATTTGTGCTTGGCGAAGCCAACTTTTCTGAACACGGCGCCAACCGGCTTGGGGCCAGCGCCTTGATGCAGGGTTTGGCCGATGGCTACTTCATTGCGCCGGCCACGGTGCCGGCCTGGCTGGCCGGGCATCCCCAGCCCGCCATCGCCCCTGACCATCCAGCCTGCCGCGATGCTCTGGCCGCGGCCGAGGCGCGCATCGCCGCGCTGCGGGCGATCCGCGGCAGCCGCCCGGTGGATGCCTTCCATCGCGAGCTGGGGCTGTTGATGATCGACGCCTGCGGCATCAGCCGCAGCGCCGCTGGTCTGGAGCGGGCCCTCGTTGACCTCGAGGTTCTGCGCCAGGCCTTCGACCACGAGCTGCGCTTGCCGCCCGCCAGCGCGATCGACGCCGAGCTTGAAAAGGCCCTGCGGCTGGACGACTTCTTTGGCCTGGCCGCGCTGATGCTGCGCGACGCCCTGGCTCGGGAGGAGTCGTGCGGCGCCCACTTCCGCGAGGAGCACCAGGGCCCCGATGGCGAGGCGCGGCGCGACGACGAACGCTTTGCCCACATCGCCGCTTGGCAGTACCGCCCAGACGGCCCGCCGCAACGCCATGCCGAACCGCTGAGGTTCACCCTGCTCACCCCCAGCACCCGCAACTACCGCTGATGGCCCTGGCCCTCACCCTGAAGATCTGGCGCCAGCAGGATGGCGCTGCCACCGGCGGCTGGGAGACCCACCGGCTGGAAGGGCTGTCGCCCGATCTCTCGCTGCTGGAGGCCCTCGACCTGCTCAACGACCGGCTGGTGCAGGCCGGAAAGCGACCGGTGGGCTTCGACCACGATTGTCGCGAGGGTATCTGCGGCGCCTGTGGCTTCCTGATCAACGGCCAGGCCCATGGCCCCCGGGCCGGCACCAGCGTCTGCCAGCTCTACCTGCGCCACTTCCGCGACGGCGAGACCCTGGTGCTGGAACCCTGGCGGGCCCACGCCTTTCCCGTGTTGCAGGACCTCAGCGTCGATCGCTCGGCCCTGGATCGCCTCATCGCCGCCGGTGGCTTCTGCTCGGTGAACACCGGCAGCGCCCCTGATGCCGACACGTTGCTGATCGGCCATGACCAGGCGGCCTTGGCCTTTGATGCGGCCACCTGCATCGGCTGCGGCGCCTGTGTGGCGTCGTGCCGCAACGCCTCCGCCAGCCTGTTTGTGGCCGCCAAGCTGGCCCACCTGGGCCAGTTGCCCCAGGGGCAGCCGGAACGGCGTCAGCGGGCCCGGGCGATGCAGGCGGCGATGGGCGCGGAGGGCTTTGGCAGCTGTGGCAACCAGCTGGAATGCGAGGCGGTCTGTCCGAAGCAGATCTCCGCGGACTGGATTAGCTGGATGCGGCGGGAGGACTGGCGATCGTTGGCCTGAACTCGGGTTGAACTGTCGCGACGCCAAGCCGGCCCCACCGATGGCAGCAGGGCCCGGGCCGCTCCCCCGGATTGCGCCACGGGGCCGCGTCGCGGAAACTCAGTAGCTGTATCCGGCCACGAACAGGTTGGCGTCATCGGAGGGTTGGGATCCCGGCCGGTAGGCCCCGAGGCTGGCCTCGCTGTTGGCCCGGGCCCGCGCCAGCAGGGCCCGCTGCCCGGCGGCCGTGTCGCGGCCAGCCCATTGCTTGAGGCAGGACTGTTGCAGCGCCCGGCCGAAGGAGAAGCTGAGGTGCCACGGGCAGCGCCGGCCGACCCGGTTGATGGCGTCGAGGTTGAGGCTGGCCTCCTCCTCCGACAACCCACCCGAGAGGAACAGGATCCCCGGCACGCTGGCGGGAACTGAGCGGCGCAGGGTGCGCACACTGAACTCCGCCACCTGCTGGGCGCTGCGGGCGCCGGACCATTCCGCTCCCGCGGAGGTCATCGAGGGTTTCAGTAGGCTGCCCTCCAGCAGCACGCCATTGGCGGCCAGCGCCGCGTACACCTCCCGCAGCACCGCCTCTTGCACCTCGGCGGTCGTTTCGATCGGATGGTCGCCATCCATCAGGATCTCGGGCTCCACGATCGGCACCAGCCCCTCCTCCTGAACCGTGCGGGCGTAGCGCGCCAGGCCCCAGGCGTTTTCGCGGATGGCCAGGGCGGATGGAGCCCCCTCGGCGTTGATGCGCAGCACAGCCCGCCATTTGGCGAAACGGGCGCCGCGGGCGTAGGAGCGGGCGGCGCGCTCCCGCAGGCCCTGCAGGCCCGTGCACCAGGTTTCCCCCGCCAGCCCGCCCGCCAGCGGTTGCACGCCCTGATCGACCTTGATCCCGGGGATGATCCCCCGCTGCTGGAACAGGGCCACGATGGCCGGCCCGTCGCAGCTGTCTTGGAACAGCGTTTCCTCAAACAGGATCACGCCGCTGATGTATTGCTCAAGGCCATCGCAGTTGGCCAGCAAGCTGCGGTACGCGCGGCGGTTGGCTTCGCTGTTCTCCAGCCCGACCGCCGCGAAGCGCTTGCCGATGGTGCCCGTGGATTCATCGGCGGCCAGCAATCCCTTGCCGGCGCTGGCGAGGGCGTTGGCATGGGCGACCAGCTCAGCCGCAAAGGCTTCGAGGGTCATGGGGGCAAGGAATCCGCAACCCCATGCCTAGCCAGGGCCCAGGGGGTTGACCAGACGCTTGGGACCTGCGGCGAGCCGCCCGCGGTTCCGGCGCATCGCAACCGCCGGGAAGCCGACGCCGCGGCATGCCCCAGGGCCAAGGATCCCCGGTGCCAGGGCACGGCGGCCCCGGTGTGAGCAAGGCCCCTGGGCCGAGGCTTGGGTGGACGCCAATCCAGCGATTGCTCCAAGGGGAGACTAGTGCGACAAGGTTGCCGGCCCTGGCTCCGGATGGGGGGAGCCTGGGTTTGCCGGCGAATCCCTGTAAATTGGGGCGAACTTTCGAGGGCACCCCACTCCTTGGCGCTGGAGATTCTGACCATCCTGGTGCTGATCGTAGCGAACGGTGTCTTCTCGGGAGCTGAAATCGCCATCGTTTCTTCCCGACGGCATCGGCTTCAACAGATGGCCGATGCCGGTAAAAGGCCAGCCCGCACGGCGTTGCGTTTGGCGGATTCGCCCAACGAGTTTCTATCCACCGTTCAGATTGGCATCACCCTTGTGGGGATTCTCAGTGGCGCCGTTGGCGGCGCCACTGTGGCCCGCGAGGTGAGCCAGCTGCTGCGGCCGATCAGCTGGTTGACCCCTTATCGAGAGGGCCTCAGCCTCACCTTGGTGGTCGCGGTGATCACCTATCTCACCTTGGTGATCGGAGAGCTGCTGCCCAAGCGCATCGCCCTTGCCAATCCAGAGCGCCTCGCCTGTTCCGTGGCTCCTTGGATGCGCTGGCTTTCGCGGGTCAGCGCACCGGTTGTTCAGCTGCTGGGCAGTTCCACCGATGCCCTGTTGAAGCTGTTGGGGATCCCGATCAGCAACGAACCGGATATCACGGAGGATGAAATCAAGGCGATGATCCGTCAGGGCGCCGATTCCGGCCTGATCGAGGAAGCTGAACATGACATGGTGCAGCGGGTTTTGCGCCTCGGCGATCGCACTGTCAAGACCCTGATGACACCGCGCACTGAAATCTGCTGGCTCGATCTGGAGGAGCCGATGGCCTTCAGTCTCCAGGAGGTGATGGAGAGCAGTCACTCCCGGTTCCCCGTGGCGCGAGGCACCCTTGATGAGTGTCTCGGCATCGTTAGTGTGCGCAGTCTTCTGTCGGCCCGTGTTAGCACCGAAGACATCAATCTTGAGGCGATCATGCAGCCTCCTCTGTTCGTGGCAGAAACCATGCGTGCCCTATCAGTGATTGAGCAATTCAAGCGCAGTGGCATTCATATTGCCCTTGTGACCGACGAGTTTGGTGGTGTCGAAGGCCTCGTCACGTTGAATGACCTCATGGAGGGCATCGTGGGTGATCTCCCGTCCCTCGAAGATGAAGAGGGACCATTAATTACTACCCGCGAAGATGGCTCTTGGCTGGTGGATGGAAGTCTCACTGTCGATGCTTTTGCGGAGATGATCGATGCCGAAATTTTTGGCGAGGAAAAACAAAGACGCTACCACACGATCGCTGGGTTTGTGATGCAGGTGTTGGAGCGGATTCCGCGACCGGCTGATCACTTCGATTGGCAGGGCTATCGCTTCGAGGTGATGGACATGGATGACAAACGGGTCGACAAACTCTTGATTACCCCGCTGTCATCCCATCCACCTGGCGAAGGGGACGCTGAGGCCGATCTCGACAGCCTCTGATCGTATCCAGACGCTCGCTGGGTTTGTGGATGTGTCTGCCCGATGGCGCTGGGTTCGCGCTTGCTGCGGCTACACATCAGACACAACGACACTGGCCCCCTCTCTTTTGCGCAGAGGCCCCGCCCAGCGCCACGACAATCACGGGGTTTGCCCAGCTGCTCCTTCAAAACAGGGCTCTGGCGAGGCCGTGCCGCCACCGTGGGCAGACGGCTGCATTTTCTGAGACTGCAGGCTGAGGAGTGGCCCCAACTCAGGCGACTGGGGCCCCGCTGCAAATCGATATGCTGGCTTGCGAACTCGCCATCGGGGGATCACGCAGGAGCAGGGCCGCCCCGTGGGCTTGTCGCGCCAAGTCCAAGCCAATCTTTGACCTCTCGCTGAGATCCTTGCCATTTGCCAACCGCCTACGTTCTCGTCGAATCTTGCAAGCTGGAGTCAACGCGCTCCCGAACAGCTGCAGACGCTTGTTGGGGGAGCATGGGTCGGGCGGTGGGCTCGGCAGTCGGGCGGCGCGAGTGACCCCGCCACCTGATCAGCAGCGAGGCTCCGCGGGGCCAAGCGCAGACCTGATCAGCCACCCAGTTCCGCATCAGAGAAATGCGTCATGACCCATGGCAAGCACGGGCTTCCGGTGCCTCGCTTTTGGGCGGTCCTTGGTGCCAGTCAGCATTTCTCATCCCGTGATTGTTGGCTCTGCGGAGCTTGGTTGCTGATCAAGCGCCAGGGCTGCCTGAAAGTTGCTCTTCTGAACTCGCAAGGCTCAGGTTCTGCTGCGTTCCGGGATGATCCAGCCGGACCTGGCGTGAGTCTTGGCGGTACCGAGGCCGTGAGATCGGGCCGCTGGAGAGGACTTTGAGGCAGCCCTGGATCAAGCGCGGCGATGCTTGCCACACGCTTGCCGATATGCCGACGAGCGATGCCCATGCTTCGGGGCTTTTCCTGCGTGTGTGCCGTGCTCCGTTGCGCAGGATGATCGCCCACCGGAGCGTCAAGCCGGCCTGCTTCTGGGCCCCCCCACCCCACTACCGCTGGAGCTGGTGAAGCCCTGGCCACTGCCGCTAGCGTGGCTTACATCGCCACGGCACTAACGATGACGTCGCTCCATGATCTGCGCCTGAGATTGCTGGTGCAGCAGGAAAGCGAACAGATCGCCGCCAGTCAGCCGCCCGAGATGGATCTCTCCGTGGTTCAGGCCCGCTGCCTCTGCTGGCTGGCGGTGCTGGCGGAAGCCCACGAAGAGCAGGCTTACGAGGCTGAGCGCGGCGGCGAAGTGGAACAAGCCATGGGTTGGTTTGCCGATTCGATGCGCCTGCGCGATGTGATTCAAGTGGTCAGTTCCATCGAGATTCCCTTGCCCGCCAGCGTTGAGGGGGAGGATGCCGATCCAGGCCAGGGCCAGGAACCGCCGTTGTCGGACCCCCCGGCGGGCCGATCGCCGCTCTGAGACCCCCGCCCCCGGCTCCTAGCAAGCTTCAGCATCCGCGCCCGTGGTGCCATGATGGGGACTGATCAGTGAAGGGACGCGGTGCCTGAAGAGCCCTGCCAATGCCCTGACTGCCAACGGTTCTATCGGGAACACGACCGATTGATCCGGGAGAATCCCAGCCTGCGCCAGCAGCAGGAACTCAGCTGGGCCTCCTTGCAGTCGTTTCGCACCCTGGCCGGCCGCGTGCTGGAGGAGCTCCAGAAGCAGTACGGCGACGCCGAGCCGGGCCCGGCAACGGCTTCAGCCCCCGTTGAGGCGGGTCGTGGGCCCGCGGCACCGGAAGCGGATGCCGTCCAGCAGGCCATGGCCGATCTGGAAAACATCAATGCCCATCTGTTTTCGATCGAGGCGTTGATGGAGCGCATCTTTGATGTGCGGGTGCCAGAGGAGATTGAGCAGAAATTCCGCGAGGTGGCCGGCGAGCTCGCTCCCGATCCCCTCAACGCCGATCGGCTGAGGCTCAATCGACTGTTGCATCAAACTCCGGATCTGCCTGATCATCGCGGCTGAAACGGTCCCTCCATGCCACTGGGCGGGAGCTGTTGGGCTGTGCCGAGCTGATGCGTCAAACCCTCGCGGATAGAGCGCCTGGGTCAATCGCCCACGCCCGCCAGCCGCTGCCAGGCTCCAGCGATGGGCTCCACTGGCCTGTTCTCCCCGTTTAAGGGCGAAAGGATGTTGAACGAAAGCGCACAGTTCCTATGTTGCCACCGGTCCCTGGATGGGACCTCCAGTCGGTCTGGGTTGCGTCGACTTGGCGGATCGTGATCCCTGCTGGGGCGACCTGCGGGTGCCGACCCGGAAGTAACGGCTAAAATCGGAAGGTTCGCTGGAGTTGAGCCATGGCTCCTGGCCGTCCGATGCCGCCGCTGGTCATCAGCAAGCAAGAACTTCAACAGCTTCAGACCCTCGCCAGTTCGCGCACTTTGCCGTTTTCGATCGTGCAACGCGCACAGATCGTGTTGGCCTGTGGTGCCGGTGAATCCAACACCGCCATCGCCAAGCGGATGGGCCTGACGGGGATGACGGTCGGCAAGTGGCGCAGGCGTTACCGCGAACTGGGTCTGGAAGGCCTGCATGACGAGCGCCGTCCTGGTCGGCCGCGCATCTACCAAGACGACAAGGTGGCCGAAGTGATCAACCGGGCACTGCAGACCAAACCCAGCGATGGCAGCAGCCAGTGGAGCGCCCGCTCTCTGGCTGCCGCCACGGGGATCTCGAAAACCACCATCCACCGCTGGCTTAAGACCTACGCAGAGCAGCCGCACCGGTAACCGCCCTGGATCCTGAGGATCCAGCCAGGGCGGTTGCGGCGCCATCCGGCTGGCTTGCCCAGCACAGTCAATCCATTTCGCAGGTGATCGTGACGGGGAAGGCCTCGGCTCGCCAGATCCGCTTGGCGTAATCGCGGATAGAGCGATCCGAGGAGAAGAAGCCGGTGCGGGCGGTGTTCAGCAGGGACATCCGGTTCCAGCGCTGCCGATCAGCCCAGGCCTGACTGACCTGATCTTGGGCACGCAGGTAATCCTGGAAGTCGACCAGGACGAAGTAGGGATCGCGACCGGTGAGGTTTTCCAACAGCGGCCGGAACAGCTCGGTGTCGCCGTTGCTGAAATGACCCTGCTCCACCAGCCGCAGCACCTCAGGGAGTTCTGGCGTGTCGTGGATGATCTCCCAGGGTCGATAGTCATGGCGCAGCGCTGCAATTTCAGCTGTGGTGCGTCCGAATAGGAAAAAGTTTTCTGCCCCCACCTGTTCGCGGATCTCCACATTGGCACCATCCAATGTGCCGATGGTGAGGGCTCCATTCATGGCGAACTTCATGTTGCCAGTGCCGGATGCTTCAAGACCTGCCGTGGAGATCTGCTCAGAAAGATCAGCAGCCGGGTACACCCTCTCGCCAAGTTTGACCGTGTAGTCCGGCAGGAAGATGACCCTTAGCCTGCCTTCCATGTCCGGGTCGGCATTGATGGTCTCGGCAATGCCGTTGAGAAAGCGGATGATCAACTTGGCCATTGCATAGCCAGGCGCTGCCTTGCCGCCAAAGATCACGGTGCGTGGTGCCGTGTTACCGGCTGTGCCATTTTTGATGCGCAGGTAATGGGCGATCACCTGTAGAGCATTGAGGTGTTGGCGCTTGTATTCGTGAATGCGTTTGACTTGAACGTCGAACATCGACGCTGGATCAACCAGCACACCTGTGTGGCGGTGGATGTAACTGGTGAGGTTGCGTTTCACCGCCAGCTTTGTGGCTTCCCAGCGCTCCAGAAAGCTGCTGTCGTCGGCAAAGCGCTCAAGGCCCCGCAGTTGGTCCAGGTCACTCACCCAGCCGTCACCGATGGCGTCGTTGAGCAGCGCCGAGAGTTTCGGGTTGGCCAGCGCCACCCAACGGCGTGGTGTGACGCCATTGGTGACATTGGTGAACTTCTCAGGCCAGAGGGCGGCGAAGTCGGGGAACAGCTCGGTTTTGACCAGTTCACTGTGCAGGGCCGCAACCCCATTGACATGGTGTGAGGCAATGGTGGCTAGGTGCGCCATCCGAACGGAACGGAAGGCACCCTCATCGATGATCGATACGCGGCGCAGAATCTGATCATTGCCAGGGTACTTTAAACGCACCTGCTGTAGGAAGCGTCGATTGATCTCGTAGATCAGCTCCAAATGACGCGGCAGTAGCGAGCCGAACAGTTCAACCCCCCAGCGCTCAAGGGCTTCCGGCAACAGGGTGTGATTTGTGTAGGAGAGGGAGCGGCTGGTGATCGACCAGGCTGCATCCCAGCTGAGCAGCTTGTCGTCGAGCAGTAGGCGCATCAACTCCGCCACGGCGATGGCCGGATGCGTGTCGTTCAGCTGCACAGCCCAGTGGTCGGGGAACTCCTGCACGGGGATTCCGCGCTGCTCAAGGCTGCGCAGCATGTCCTGCAGGGAGCAACTCACGAAGAAGTGCTGTTGCTTGAGCCTCAGGCGCCGACCCTCATCGGTGCCGTCGTTGGGGTAGAGGACTTTCGAGAGTGTTTCCGAGCCAACTTTTTCTTCGACGGCACCGTAGTAATCGCCGCTGTTGAAGGCGTAGAAGTCGAACGATTCGGTGGCGTCAGCCCGCCACAGGCGCAGTCGATCACAGGTGTTGACCCGGTAGCCGAGCACCGGCACGTCATGGGGCACGCCGATGGCGTGTTCCGAGGGGATCCAGCGCACTCGGTAAGTGCCGTGCTCATCCCGGTAGCTCTCGGTGCGGCCGCCGAAGCCCACAAAGCAGGCCTGGTCGGGGTGGGGGATCTCCCAAGGCCATCCAGACTTGAGCCATTTATCGGTAATTTCCACTTGCCAGCCATCGCGGATGAGCTGGTCGAAGATGCCGAACTCATAGCGAATGCCATAGCCGGTTGCTGGGATCTGCAGCGATGCCAACGACTCCAAATAGCACGCCGCCAGGCGGCCCAGGCCACCATTGCCCAACCCCGGCTCTTCCTCCACATCGAGGATTTCCTCCAGGCTGTTGATCCCGAAACGTCGCAAGGCTTCGGCGGCGGCCTCCTGGATCCCCAGCATCAGCAGGTTGTTGCCCAGTTGGGGGCCGATCAAGAACTCTGCGGAGAGATAGGCCACCACGCGCGCTGGGGTGGCATGGAGCGCTTCGATGCCCGCCAGATAGCGGGTCATCAGCCGGTCGCGCACGGCATAGCTGAGCGCCATGTACAGGTCATGCCGGCTGGCCGTCGGCGCCAGCTTCCCCAAGGTGTAAAAGAGATGTTCCGTCATGCCGTCGAACACATCCGCGGCATCTAGGCCACTGCGGTCCGGATCGGCGTAACAGCCCGGCGTCGGCAGGCGCAGGTTCAGCGGTGTTGGCTCGGTCACGACGGTCGGCAGGGAACGGGGGCAGCGAGTCGGCATGCCACCAACAGACCGTAGCGACGCCGATTCAACCGGGCTCCCCGAGATGAATCGCGTGTTTCAACCTCCGCACGGGTTTGGCCTTAGGGTCGATCCTTTCCGCAGGCTCCCAGTGCTCCTGCCCGCGCTGCTGGCCACGGTCTCCGACCACGGGCTCGAAGTGGCCGACACCCTGATCCAGGTCGGTCGCTTTTTGGTGATCTTCCTGGCCGCCCGCGCCATGGCCGAGCTGATGGTGCGGCTGCAGCTGCCCACGATCCTGGGCGAGCTGGTGGCCGGTGTGCTGATCGGCATCTCCGGCCTGCACCTGCTGGTGCCGGCGGAGAACGCGGCCGAGCTCAGTGGGGTTTTGGTGCAGCTGGTGGCCAACCTGGCCGCTGTGGGCCCTGACCAGGTGCGTCAGAGCTACGCCCAGAGCTTCGCCGGCCTGGAGCAGATCTCCAACCTTGGGCTTTACGCCCTGCTCTTCCTCACCGGGCTGGAGAGCGAGCTGGATGAGCTCGTGGCCGTCGGTGGCCAGGCCATCACCGTGGCCGTGACCGGCGTGGTGCTGCCGTTCGCCCTCGGCTGCGCGGGCCTGCTGCTGCTCTTCCACCAACCGGTGTTGCTAGCGATCTTTGCCGGCGCTTCCATGACCGCCACCAGCATCGGCATCACCGCCAGCGTGTTTACCGAACTCGGCGTGCTGCGCCAGCGGGAAGGCCAAATCGTGATCGGCGCCGCGGTGTTGGATGACATCCTCGGCATCGTGATCCTGGCGGTGGTCGTCACCCTGGCCAGCGGTGAGGCCTTGACGCTGACCCCGATCTTGCGGCTGCTGTTGGCCGCCATCGCCTTCGTGGCCCTGGCCCTGTGGCTCAGCCGCACCGCGGGGCCGGTGTTCGATCGCGTGATCGACCAGCTCAAGGCACCCGGGGAGTTGGTGGTGGCGGGTTTTGTGGTGTTGTCGTTCTGTTGCTTTGGATCCCAGGCCATCGGCCTGGAAGCGGCCCTGGGGGCCTTCGCCGCCGGTTTGATCTTGAGCGGCTCCCGTTACACCAAGGCCATTCAAGATTCGGTGCAGCCCCTGGTGGCTCTGTTCGCCACGGTGTTCTTTGTGCTGATCGGCACCCGCATGGACCTCACGGTGCTGAACCCCTTCGATCCCGCCAACTGGGCCGGCCTGCTGATGGCCGCCTTCCTGCTGGCGGCCGCCATCGCCGGCAAGGTGGTGGCGGGCTGGAGCTACCTCAGCGAGGTCCCCAGCAACCGGCTCCTGGTGGGCCTTGGCATGTTGCCCCGCGGGGAGGTGGGCTTGATCTTCCTCGGTCTCGGCTCCGAGGCCGGCCTGCTCACCCCTTCCCTTGAAGCGGCCATCCTGCTGATGGTGATCGGCACCACCTTCCTGGCGCCGCTCCTGCTCAGACTGGTCCTCCCCGGAGCCAGTGGCGATGTGCCCGCCAGCGACGCCCCCCTCCGCCAGTCCGGCTGAGGCCACCGCCACACGCTTCGGCCTGCTGACGCGCTGGGGCTTCAGCAGGGCCGGTCTTGGGGACAACCGCCGCGGCGAGTGGTGGCTGCTGGCCCAGCTAGCCCTGCTCGCCCTGCTCCTGGCCCCGCCGCTGCCGGCACCCGCCCGGCTTGGTCTCGCCTGGCCCTGGCCCGTGCGGGTTGTGGGTGGGGCCCTGGTGCTGCTCGGGTTGGTGGGGGCGCTGCTGGCCTTGCTGCAGCTGGGTCCAAGCCTCACCCCCTTGCCCGAGCCGATGCCGGAGGCGCTGCTGGTCCGAGGCGGACCGTACGCGCGCTGTCGCCATCCGCTCTACCAGGCGATCCTGCTCGGCGCCCTCGGCATGGCGCTGCTGCTGGGCAGCCTGCTGCACTTGCTGATCACCCTGGCCCTGGCGGCCGTGTTGGGGGGCAAGGCCCGTCGCGAGGAGCGCAGCCTGTTGCGGCTCCACCCTGCGTATGCCGCCTATCAGCGCCAGACGGCGGCGATCCTGCCGGGTCTGCCCTGGCTCGACTGGCGCGCCTGAGGTGGTTGGCGCCTCAGCTGTCGTCTTGCCGCGCGGCCAATCCCCAGAACAGCCCCCAGAGGGCCACCACCAGCGCCAGGCTGCCGGCCCAGGCGGGGCCTAGGGCCCAGCCCAGCAGCAGCTGCAGCACGGTCCCAGCCGCGAGGGCCAGGGCGAGGGCCAGGCCCGCCAGCAGCAGCTGTTGCTGGTGCGGCGCCAGGGTGCCCGTTTCGAGGCGGCGCTCCAGGGCCGCCAGGGGCAGGCTCAAGGGCAGATAGAGCGCCAGCGCCCAGAGGGCGCTGCCCGGTAACCAGTCGCGCAGGGGCGGGGTGAGGCCCAAGATCCCGGCATGGCCCACGCCGGCGGACCACCAGACCACCGCGGCAACTCGGCTCAGGCAAGTAACGGACATCGGCGCGGCAAAGCGTCGGCGCTCCCTAGCATCTCCCTCCAAGGGCCCCCCGCCGGGCCGCGTCAGCCGCCGCACCCGTGCCTAGCGCCACCCGCACCTCCGAGTCGTCCGCGCCGCTCGGCACAGGCTCCCCCAGCGCCCATGCGATGGAGGCGACCGGCGGCGATCAGCCCTGGAGCTTCGACGGCCATCCCGTGCATGCCGTGTGGCGCGGCCCGGCCCAGCCCGAGGGCCCGGCGCTGCTGCTGGTTCACGGCTTTGGTGCCTCCACCGACCACTGGCGCCACAACATTCCCGTGCTGGCCGAGCGCCACGAGGTGCACGCCATCGACCTGCTGGGGTTCGGTCGCAGCGCCAAACCGGCCGGCCTGGCTTACGGCGGTTCCCTCTGGCGTGATCAGCTGCACGCCTACATCCGCGAACGCATCGGCCGGCCCACGGTGCTGGTGGGCAACTCCCTCGGCGGTTACGCCGCCCTGGCCGCTGGCGTCGCCCTCGGACAGGACTGCGCCGGTGTGGTGTTGCTCAACGCCGCCGGCCCTTTCAGCGAGGAGCAGCGCGATCCGGTGGGCTGGGGTGCGATCGCCCGCCGCAGCATCGGCTCGGCTCTGCTGCGCAGCCCTCTGCTGCAGCGCCTGCTGTTCGAGAACCTGCGGCGGCCAGCCACGATCCGCCGCACGCTGCGGCAGGTCTATGTGGATCAACGCCATGTGGATGAAGCGCTGGTGGAGTCGATCCGTCGCCCTTCGCTGGATCCCGGTGCTTTTGGGGTGTTCCGCACCGTGTTCGACATCCCGCGAGGGGAGCCTCTGGATGCTCTGCTCACCCAGCTGACGGCGCCCTTGCTGCTGATCTGGGGCCTACACGATCCCTGGATCAACGGTGAGCGTCGCCGGGCCGCCTTCCTGCGCCATGTGCCGGCGGGAACGACCGAACAACTGCTGCAGGCTGGACATTGCCCCCATGACGAAGTGCCCGAGCAGGTCAACGCCGCGCTGCTGGAATGGCTGTCAATAGAGCGCACTGTAGAGTGAAGCCAACGGCAACAAGCCACCGGCATGGTTCTGGTTCAGCGGTTTATCGCCGAGATGGCTCGAAAAGACAAGCCTTCTGTGCTTGAGCTCGGCACCTTTCAAGCCATCCCTGGGGTTTCCAGCATGCACCGCGACTGGGTGCCCCACGCGGGAGAGTTCCTGGGCACCGATTTTATGGAGGGACAAGATGTGGATATCGTGGCTGATGTGCACAAACTTTCTGAGGTTACCGGTCGTGATCGCTTTGATGCGATCATTTCCTGTTCAACATTTGAGCATATCCAGTACCCCTGGGTGGCGGCTGTGGAGATTGCCCGCGCACTTCGTCCCGGTGGTCTTTTCTATGTGCAGACCCACCAAACCTTCCCGATTCACGCCTACCCTCATGACTACTGGCGTTTCACCAAGGAGGCGCTGGAGACCCTGTTCTGCCCCAAGTCTGGCTTTGCGGTCTTGGGCACCGATCAGCAATACAGAGCCCGCGTTCTGGCCCGCCAGGATTTTCGTCGGCTGTTCCGGGCGCCCTGCTTTCTGAATGTGTCGCTGCTGGCCCGTCGCGGCGGCGAGCCCCAGGACGCCTTCTGGTCCTGAGCCGTCCAGCCCGAACCACTGTCCTGCGGCGTGACGGCATGATCGCTGGCAGCCGGTAAGCTCTCCCATCCCGACCCGGAAGGTCTCGCGTTGGTCGCAGCCCCCAGCAGTGCCGCCCCAGGGGCCGCGCCCCCCCCCGCTGCTCCAGCCTCTCACTTTCGCTACCGGCCGGATGTCGATGCCCTGCGCGGCATTGCCGTGTTGGCGGTGTTGATCTTCCATCTCAACAAGGCCTGGTTGCCCGGAGGCTTTGTTGGTGTGGACATCTTCTTTGTGATTTCCGGTTACGTGGTGACCGGTTCCTTCCTGAACCATGCGGCTGAGCCGCTGCTGCTGCGGTTTGGCACCTTTTATCTACGCCGCATTCGCCGTCTGCTGCCCAACCTCCTGCTTTGTATTGGCGTGACCTCGGTGGCGGTGGCGCTGTTGATTCCCGATTATGAAAATGGACTATTCCTCCTGACCGGCTTAAAAAGCTTGTTTGCTTGGTCTAACAACTTCTTGCTCTCCTCTGCCAATAATTACTTCGATGGCGATGCTGAGCGCAATCCATTTCTCCATACCTGGTCCCTTGGTGTGGAAGAGCAGTTTTATCTTGTCTTCCCCTTGATCTTCGTGCTGTTCGGTTTCGGAGCGCGCCGTACCTTGCCCCTGCTGGCTGCAACGGTGGCACTCTCCTTTGGCGTCAGTTGGTTGTGGACCCAGCAGGAGCCGATGCGCGCCTTCTTCCTCATGCCCAGCCGCTTCTGGGAGTTGGCGGTGGGCGGGGTACTGCTGCTGATTCAGCGCCGCCCCTGGAGCGCGCGTTGGCCCAGGGGCCGTTGGCTTCGCCTTGCCGGGGGCTCCATCCTGGCTATGGCGTTGGTCTTGACCTCGGAGACCGAGGGCTTCCCAGCCCCCGGCGCCCTGCCAGCCGTGCTCGGCACCCTGCTGCTGATCCAGGCGGGTCCTGGCGACAACGGTCGCTTTTTGCCCTTCCGCTGGTTGGAGCGGTTCCTCTTGGCCTGTGGGATTCTCTCCTATTCCTTATATCTCTGGCATTGGCCTGTTATTACGCTGACCCGCAGAACCCTGGGGCTCGAGTTGCCATGGCAGTACGCCTTCGCCATTCTCCTGACCCTGCTGCTGGCGGGCTTGGCCTATGCGTTGGTGGAGCGTCCCGTGCGGCGCCACCCTTTGCCTGCAGCGCTGCAGACGCTGTTGGCCGCGACAGCCATCGGCCTGTCTTGGTTTGGTCTCGATGCGCTGTATTTCCATTATCGCCAGCGCCTGTTCCTCGGCGCTTCCGTCACCGCCGTGCCGCCCCACGAGTTGATCCACCGTCTCGATCCCGCCATCGCAGGTACCGGCATCAATGCAGCCAACTGTTCCATCGGCGCCTGGGTTCCCTACGGAGCAGCCTCTCGAACCAACTTCGCGCTTTGCAGCAAGCCAGGTCGCCCCGGAGCTGGAGAGCTTTTCTTGATCGGTGATTCCCATGCCCAACACCTCTTGCCCATGCTTGATCGCGCCACCGATCGCACCGGCCAGGCGATCAGCTTCAGCTTTAAAGGGGCCTGTTTGTTCAGCTCTAGCATGACCATTTTATGGCGTGGCAAGCCCTATGAAACATGCCGGCAATTTATTGCTGGTGAGATGGAGCGTAGTCGCCAGAGGTTGAAGCGTGGTGATGTCATTGTTGTGGCGGGCTCATTTAATTACTATTTCTCGGTTCGCCAAAAATCAGCGACCTCTCCGGGGGCTCCCATCCTCCGCCACGGTCGTCGCCTTTCGGCCGATGAAGCGCGGGAAGGTTTCATCCGCGATATTCGTAGTTACGCCGCCCAACTCGCACCCTTGGGGGTTAATTTGGTGTTAGTGGCCGACGTGCCCATCCTGGCCCAAGAAATCATCTCCTGCAATCGTTGGCAACCTTCCATTCCAGGCCTCGGACGTGGTTCGCCCTGCTCCTTCCCCGCGAACGAAACCCGCTCGATGCATGCCATCATGCTGCACACCCTGCAGCTGGCAGCAGCGGGACTTCCGAATGTGTTTGTGTTTGACCCCACCCCCTGGCTGCTCAATTCCTCCGGCGATGGGCGGGTGCGCTATCGGCTCCAGAATGGCCGATTCCTCTACTGGGATACCAACCATCTTACTGTGACAGGTAGCACCCTACTCGCTGATCCTTTCCACCGATTCTTGCTCCAGAAACACCTCGCTCCCTTGGGACGGTGACCCGATCTGCCATCGCCTCCATGCCGCCGAGCGGTGCCGGCGCCCCTCGGTTCCGTTATCGACCCGACATCGATGCCTTGCGTGGCGTCGCGGTGCTGGCGGTTCTTCTCTTTCACTTCAACAAATCTTGGTTGCCTGGAGGTTTCACGGGGGTTGATATCTTCTTCGTGATTTCGGGTTACGTGGTGACCGGTTCGCTTCTGAACCACGCCCATGAGCCCCTGGCAGCCCGTCTTGGAGGCTTCTACCTGCGACGCATCCGGCGGTTGCTGCCCAATCTGCTGCTCTGCATCGGACTCACTTCGATGGCGGTGGCCGCACTGATTCCGGCGGCGGATAATGGTCTTTTTCTGATCACAGGCCTCAAAAGCCTGTTCGCCTGGTCAAACAACTTTCTGCTGCTATCCGCCAACGATTATTTCGGATCTGACGCCGAACGCAATCCCTTTTTGCATACCTGGTCGCTTGGGGTTGAGGAGCAATTCTATCTTGTTTTCCCGCTGTTGCTTGCCGCCTTCGGCTTCGCAGCCCGGCGTAGTCTCCCCCTGCTGGCGACAAGCGTTCTCCTCTCCCTGGGCCTGTGCTTTTACTGGACTCAGCAGGAGCCGATGCAGGCCTTTTTCCTGATGCCGAGCCGCTTCTGGGAGCTGTCGGCTGGAGCCCTGTTGCTGCTGGCCCAGCGCCGCTCTTTCGCCAGGCACTGGCCATCAGGCCGATGGTTGCGCCTGGGTGGTGGCTTGGTTTTGGCCTGGGCGCTTCTGTTCACATCCGAGAGCGAGGGTTTCCCAGCCCCAGGCGCCCTGCCAGCCGTGCTCGGCACCCTGCTGCTGATCCAGGCGGGCCCTGAAGCCGATGGCCGCTTCCTGCCTCTGCGCTGGCTGGAGCGGTTCCTGCTGGCCTGCGGCCTTCTCTCCTATTCCCTCTACCTCTGGCATTGGCCTGTGATCACGCTGATGCGCCAGACCCTGGGTATGGATCTGCCCTGGCAGTACATCACCGCTGTCCTCCTTACCCTGCTGCTGGCGGGCCTGGGCTATCTGCTCGTCGAGCGCCCAGTGCGTCGTCATCCGCTGCCGGCTCTGTGGCAGTGGTTACTGGCGCTGCTGGCAATGTTGTTCACCTGGTTCGGTCTCGATACTCTCCTCCATACCTATCGCCAGCGGCTCTACCTTGGACTGAGCACCAATCCCGTGCCGATCCACGAATGGATCCACATGTTGGATCCAATTATTCCCGGGACTGGAATTAGCTCCAAGAACTGCTCAATCGACGCTTGGACTCCTTACGGGCCCACGTCGCGCACCAACTTCGCACTCTGCAGTAAGCCGGGTCGTCCGGGCGCCGGCGAGATTTTCCTGGTGGGCGACTCGCACGCCCAGCACCTCCTGCCGATGCTGGATCGCGTCACGGCCGCCACCGGTCAGGCGATCAGTTTCAGCTTCAAGGGAGCTTGCTTGTTCAGCCCCACCACGACCGTTACCTGGAAGAACAAGATCTATGAAACCTGCCGCCAGTTTGTGATGGGCGAAATGCAGCGCAGTCTTGAGAGATTGCACTCCGGTGACATCATCGTCGTTTCCGGGGCCTTCAATTCCTACTTCAATACCGGAGACCCCTCCGGCAGAACCCAGACCCCTCCCGCTTACCAGGGCAGCCGCAGGTTGACGGCAGCGGAGGTGCGTGCTGCGTTTGTCGCCGACATCCGCCGTTTCGCAGCTCAGCTGGCCCCGAGGGGGGTCCAGTTAGTGCTTGTGGCGGATGCGCCGGTGCTGGGTCGAGAGATCGCGGATTGCGAGCGCTGGCAGCCGCCTCTGCCGGGCCTGCGGCGTCAGGGGCTCTCCTGCGCCCTGGAGGCCTCCCAGACCAGCGCCATGCAAACCACGATGATGCAGACGCTGGAGAGGGCCGCCGCCGGTCTACCCAATGTTCACGTCTTCGATCTCACCCCCTGGCTTCTGGACCCCGCCACTGGCCAGGTCCGTTACAAGTTCGGTCCTGGCCGCTATGCCTATTGGGATTCCAATCACCTCACCCTGAATGGCAGTAGGTCCCTTGCAGAACCCTTCCGGAAGTTTTTGCGAGACCAAGGCCTGCTGCCTGCCAACACCTGAGTGCCGGGCAACCTGGTTGCCGGATCGATCGTCCCCGCTGGATCCAACCCTCCGCTGCCGCGATCCGTGACAAGTGCTGGGCTGCACGTAGAACGGGCATGGCCCTGATGCGACGCGATGCTCCCACCGCCTGCTGGGAGG
>JBKCTK010000286.1:0-9262 GCA_046319055.1 Synechococcaceae cyanobacterium | reverse complement strand
TGCTCCTGCAGGGCTCAGCGCAACCCGGCCCCGGCCGCCAATCCCAACAAGCCGGTCACCACCGTGGTCAAAACAGCCACACCTGCAGGCTTGTTGTCCTTGTCGGAAGAGGCCATGGAGTAAGCGCCCATGGTCGCGGCGACCATCGAGACAACCAGAACACAAGAAAAAACCGCGAGTCTGATCACATTATCTGTTCTTCTAGAATCCGAAAAAACTCCCCATAGCACTTTCCAAAACGTATCCGGGGGCTCCGACACGGACCACTTTGGCAACGCCTCAGCAGGACTAGATTCCGGGATTCCGGCATTCCTGGTGGCGGCTTCAAGATCGGCCAATTCCTGCGAATTATCCATTAACGCGACAAAGAAACCTCCATGATTGATAGGTAAACCCACCACGTGCAAGTTTCTTTATCCAACAGAAATAAGTTGATTTTGCGGCTCTTTAGGGCATCGATGAGCAGAAGCAAATCCGCACAAGATGCATCATCAGAGGCCAGGGCATCCCGCAATTCGCTTAAGGTAGGCATGATCGATTCTCCACCCCAGTACAAATGATCGGAGCTGGATGGGAGGGGATGCACGGCCAGGAAAACCCCGGGACTTCAGAGTAGAGCCACCTCGATTGACTTAAACGTGGAAGACCTCCTCTGTGTGGATTTGACCATCTTTTAACGAAATCACGCCAAGAAGCCGGCCCTTACTGGCCTCGATACGAGCACGAGCGTAGAGCGCAACACCTTTCCTGATGATGTCAGCCCTACTGAGATTTTCTTTTTTGGCAAGCTCATCAAGAACGTCCAGGAATTCTTGAGTTGCTCTCAGCTCTATTCTTTTTAATTTTTCCGGAGCCGACGGACTTTGCTGCGAAGGGGCAGCGCCAGGCGCATTTTTTCTGAGTTGAGAAAGCAGCGTTTCTTGAGGTTCAAGGCTGGGCTCGCCAGGGACATCATTGGCTACAGATGAACGAGCGATTTGGGAATTTCGCTCAGTAGCTTGCGTCGCAAAGGTCACTTGATTGTTTTAATTGAGGGATGGGGGGAGGAAGGGGCAGGCAAGGAGCGGGGCAGGGCCGCACAACGAAACCGCATAGGCCACCAAAGTCGTCCGGAATGGATTCGTCAACCAGCCGGCCAGGGATCGGTAACACTACGATACCGATACGGACGGTGTACGGAAGCGTGCCGCGGCGAAGGTTTGGCAATCCCAACACAAACCGTGCGAGGCAAGCGCAGCAGGCTCAGGCTGAAGCCCTGACGGGTGAGAGGCGTCGGAGCCAGCAGTCAGACGGCGCCGATCGAGCCGGTGATGGTCAGCCGGGCCGTTCGGGAGCGAGGCAGCGGGCTGGTGTGAAAGGCAGGGGGCCCCTGTGCCAGCAGCCCTCCAAGACGGTGCCGGATGCAAGGCGACAGCAGATTTGCGGCTGTTCGTCGCGCCTGCGGGGCTGGGCGAAGGACAACAGGCTCCTGGCGCCCCCCCGCCTTCGCCTCTTACTGTCGGGCCGATTCCGTCGCTGCGCCGCCGATCACCGATGTTGTTTCGTGACGGTCGCGGCCCTGCGGCGCTGCTGGCGCTGATCTGCCTCGGGGCCTGCCTGATGAGCGATGCCCTTGGCGGCAGCTTGGCCTTAACGCCACCGCTGCTGGTGGCCAGCCTGGTGACGACCGGGGTCGCAGCCTGGGGCGTGCCGCTCCTGCGCCGCCTGCGCATGGGCCAGGTGATCCGCGATGACGGTCCCCAGGCCCACCTGAGCAAGGCCGGCACGCCCACCATGGGCGGCCTGCTGGTGGTGCCGGTGGGGGTGCTGGTGGGAGGGCTCACCAGCCCTGGGGATCCGCGCCTGCTGGCGGTAGCCTCCATCACCCTGGCCACCATGGCCATCGGCGCCGTGGATGACTGGCGAAGCCTCACCCGTGGCACCAACACCGGCCTAACCCCCCGCGGCAAGCTGCTGCTGCAGGCCCTCGCGGCAGCCCTGTTCCTGGCCTGGGCGGCCTGGGGCCAGTGGCTCGGCAACGGCGCCCCCGGCGACATCGGCCTGCCCTTCGGCTGGGTTCTGCCGCTGGGGCTGCTGATCTGGCCCCTCGGTCTGTTTGTGTTCCTGGCCGAAGGCAATGCCACCAACCTCACCGATGGCCTCGACGGCTTGGCGGCGGGGTGCGGCGCCATCGTCTTCACCGGCATGGCCCTGCAACTGATGCTGCGCGGCCACGGTGGTGACCCCGCCATGGCGGCCTTCTGCGCCGCCATGGCGGGCTGCTGGTTGGGGTTCCTCAGCCAGAACCGCAACCCAGCCCGGGTGTTCATGGGCGACACCGGCTCCCTGGCGATGGGGGCGGCCCTGGCGGCGGTGGCCCTGCTGAGCAACAGCCTCTGGCCGTTGCTGCTGATGGGGGGTGTGTTTCTGGCCGAATCGTTATCGGTGATCCTGCAGGTCTGGGTTTACAAGGCCACCAAGGGACCGGATGGCAAAGGTCGGCGCGTGTTCCGCATGGCGCCCCTGCACCACCACTTCGAGCTGGGTGGCCTGAGCGAACAGGGTGTGGTGGTGCGCTTTTGGGGCGCCAGCGTGCTCCTGGTGGGGCTGGGCCTGGTGCTGCGCCCTTGAACGGATCTGGGCCAGAATGGTCAGTGAGGTCGCAGGAGTGCTGGCATGGCCTACTTCACCTGGCGCGAAGCTGGGCTCACCACCGATTGCGCCAGTCTCGACGCGATGGCGGCCCGCTTTGAGGAGGCCGCTGCGCTGATGCGTCGCCTGGCGGCGGAGGGGTTCCGCTTGGAGCAGACCCAAGCGGGTGCCCGCATCACCCATGCGGATCCGGCGCTGTTTGAGGCCTACGGCTTCATCAGCGAGGAACCGCCGCAGCGCCAGTTGACCGTGTTCAACAGCTGAGCCCATCGCGGCCCGCCCAGGACCCCTCGCTCAGCGCCGCAAGAAGCCGATCAGCCACACCAGCACGAAGGCGAGAGAGGAGATCCCGAGATAGATCAGCGTCCACTGCTGCAGGGTGGCGATGTCCATCCCGAAGATCAGCAGGCCTTCGTTGGCCTCCCCTGCCGTCTGGAAGGCGAGCGGCAGGGCCTGGAATCCCGGCAGGGCGTTGACCACCGTCAGGAGGACGCAAAGGTAGGGGCACCCTAGGCGTTTCCACCAGGCCACCCCCGGCGCCTGGCGGCCCCTGGGGCAAGGCTGGCCTACCCCCCAGAACCTGGTGGGGACGCGAACCCAAACACGCGCGGTCATCCAGTCACCGGCAGGCTTGTGGAGCTTCGGCAGGTCTGCAAGCCCGGAGGGCGACGCTCCAGCGCCATGCCACTGCCGGGGGCAGGGGGTGCAGGATCACAACAGTCCCCGGCCCGGTGCCCATGAAGTCCGCTGCCAGCCCCTTCCCCCGCACCCTGCTGCTGCTCGGCAGCGGCGAACTGGGCAAGGAGGTGGCGATCGCCGCCCAGCGGCTCGGCTGCAACGTGATCGCCGTCGATCGCTACTGGGGCGCTCCGGCCATGCAGGTGGCCGATGCCAGCGAGGCGATCGCCATGACCGATCCCGAAGCCCTGAAAGCGGTGGTGCGCCGCTATCGGCCTGACGTGGTGATCCCCGAGATCGAGGCCCTGGCGGTTGATGCCCTGGCGGAGCTGGAGGCTGAAGGCATCACCGTGATCCCCACGGCCCGGGCGACGGCGGTGACCATGAACCGCGACCGCATTCGCGACCTGGCGGCCGGTCCCTTGGGCCTGCGCACGGCACGCTTCGCCTATGCCTCCAGCGCGGCGGAGCTGGAGCGGGTGGCTGAGCCCCTGGGATGGCCCGTGGTGGTGAAGCCGGTGATGAGCTCCTCCGGCAAAGGTCAGAGCGTGGTGCCTGACCGCGATGGTCTGGCGGCGGCCTGGCAGGCGGCCCAGGCCGGGGCCCGCGGCAGTGGGGACCGGGTGATCGTGGAAGAGTTTCTGCGCTTCGAGCTGGAGATCACCCTGCTGACGGTGCGCCAGTGGCAGGGCCCCACCCTGTTCTGCCCACCGATTGGCCATCTCCAAGAGCGGGGGGATTACCAGTGCAGCTGGCAGCCGGCGGCCCTTGGAGCGGCCCAGCTGGCCGCCGCCCAGGCCATGGCCCAAGCCGTGACCAACGACCTGGGCGGCGCTGGGCTGTTCGGGGTGGAGTTCTTCCTCTGCCGCCGGGGTCCAGACGGCGATCCCAACGATCTGGAGGTGGTGTTTTCCGAGCTTTCGCCGCGCCCCCATGACACCGGACTGGTGACATTGCTGGGTCAGAACCTGAGCGAGTTCGAGCTGCACCTGCGGGCGGTGCTGGGGCTGCCGATCCCGCCGATCCGGTGCGTGGCACCGGCCGCCAGTCGGGTGATCCTGGCCGGAGAGACGGCGGAACGGGTGCTCTACAGCGGCGTGGCCGAGGCGCTGGCGGTGCCGGAGAGCCAGCTGCTGCTGTTCGGGAAACTGGAGGGGCGGCCGGGACGGCGCATGGGCGTTGCCCTGGCCCGCGGGGAGGACATCGCCACAGCCCAGGCCCGGGCCGATGCCGCGGCCGGCTGCGTGCAGGTGCGAACCAGCCACTGAACCGGCGAGGGACCTGGTGCGACACGGTTCGCCACCTTATGGTGCGCGCCAGCGCAGCCCACCATGAGCCAGGCCCAGCCCCAACCGCCGCTGCGCCGGCGTCCCCGAGGGCGCGGCAAACGACGCGACCAGATTTCCCTGGCAGCGGTTCCTGAACTGCTCGAAAAACGGCGGCCGACCCCGGCGCCCCAGCGCCGCCAGGGTCGTGCCCCCTGGCTGCCGTTCATCCTCGGGGGCGTGGCCGGTTATGCCGTGGCCTTCAGCCCCTTGCCCCAGCTGGTGCATCAAGCCCAGATGCAACTCGCCCCTCTGGTGGCCACCCTGCTGCACGCCAACCAGCATCTGAGCGCGGCCCTGCCGCTGTTCCACCTGGGTGAGCGGCCGATCCTGGTGCTGGGCAGCGATGTGGTGAGCGGCAGCACCGATGTGATGTTCACGGTGCAGATCAAAGACGGGCGCACCCAGGTGCTGCAGGTCCCGCGCGACACCTTTGTGGAATCCGAGCGGCTGGGGGTGGTCAAGGCCAATGCTCTTTACGGCGTGGGCGGGGTGGAAACGGCGAAAAGCGAGGTGAGCAAGCTGGTGAACCGGCCGGTGGATCGCTACCTGAAGGTGAACCTCGATGCGGTGACCCGCGTCGCCGACGCCCTCGGCGGTGTGCAGGTGGATGTGCCCAAGCGAATGGCCTATGCCGATCATGCCCAAGGGCTCTACATCGACCTCTATCCCGGCCCCCAGCTGTTGCGAGGCAAGGATCTGGAGGGCTATCTGCGCTTTCGCCACGACGCCATGGGGGATCTGGGCCGCATGGAGCGGCAGCGCCAGGTGCTGGCCCAGGTGTTTGCCAAGTTTGCCCAGCCGAGCACCCTGGCCCAACTGCCGGCTCTGTTGAAGATTGCCGGCGAAGACGTGCATACCGATCTCTCCCCGCTGGAGATGACCCAGCTGCTGACCTCCATGGCCACGACAAAGCTCAGCACCAGCCGCCTGCCGGGACGCCCCTTCTGGAAGGACGACCTCAGCTACTGGATGCCAGACTCAAACCTTGGCTATCAGCACGTAGCAGACAGCCCGCCAACACCATGACATCTAAACAGTGAGCCAGGCCAGTTTTTACAGCTGGCCCTGGGGGAAAGTCCTGAAAACATCACCCCGTCACTCTCGCAGCAATCCCGGAAGTCAGCTAGGCCGATAGGACAACCAGCGGCATATCGAATTACGCAGAGCAACCCGAAGGGAATCCTGAAAACTCGGCCCGCCCGGGGCCCGGCACCAAGCCAGTACAATTAAAAGTCAGCACTACCCGAGTGGATGCGGTAAGTTCTTGTAATTTTATAACGGCATCTTCGATGATCCTGGCGAAAGGCTCCCAACCGTGGAGACTGGCCCCACGGAAACCACAGATAGCGTGCGGTTGCTGGGTTGTGGCAACCCTGGGCGAGCGGCTCCCAGCCATCTCACCGCCAGCACGCCCACCGCACCGCCGCCTATCGGAACCCTCAAGAACCCAGATCAGTGCTCGGCCTTCAGGCATCAAACCTAAAGACACCGCAGTCCTGGCGTTTTGGGTTGAGTTTTCAGACGGTGATGCGGGGGCGCTGAACTCCCGCATTCGGGCAAGACCTGTGCCCGGGCCATCCTCCCCAAGCCGCTAGCGATCGCGTCCCGACCGTTGGCCAGGCAAACCGTCGTGCCTAGGCTGCTGATGTGCATCAAGGTCTTGGCAGAAATTCCCCACTCCTCCCAGCCCCACAGCCCGGCCACGTTCGCAGAAAGCCGGCGAGCCCCAACCGCGACCGAGCGTTACCGCTGCTGTTTCAAGGCCAGCCCCGACGGGATTCTGCTGGTGGACCCGCAACGCCAGACAGCGCTCGACTGCAACCCGGCCCTGGAGCGACTCAGCGGTGATCCACGACGGCAGATCGTGGAGCAACCGCTGGGCCAGCTCAACTTTCTGGTGGAAGCCATCAGCTGGCTGGAGGAGCTGATGGCGAGCCGTCCTCTGACCGACAGCTCCCGGTCGCGGCGCCACCTGCGTTTGCTGCATCGCAATGGCCATTGGCTGGCGGGATGGGGCAGCGCGCATACCTTTGTCGCGAACGACAGCTTGATCCTTCAGTTCACCTTCACGCCCGACGGCTCGGGATTGCCGGAGGATCGAGCCAGCTCCGCCACACTGGCCTACCCCGCGGTCGCGATGGAAGGCGTGATCTCCAGCCTCAGGGCCATCATGGGGGCCCGCGATCCTTACACCCAAGGGCACCAGGCGCGGGTGGCGGCACTCAGCAGATCCATCGCCACCAGCATGGGGTTGGATGCCGAAAGGATCGAAGGGCTCTATGTGGCGGCACTGCTCCATGACATTGGCAAGGTCTCGATCGGGATGGAACTGCTCACCAAACCCATCGCACTGAAACCGGAGGAGTTCCAGCTGATCAAGACCCACGTGCAAACCAGCTACGAGGTGCTGAGGCCAATCGACTTTCCCTGGCCAGTGGCCACAATCGTGCACCAGCACCATGAGCGGCTCGATGGCAGTGGCTACCCCCTGGGCTTGCGCGGGGATCAGCTCCTGCTGGAAGCCCAAATCCTGGCCGTGGCCGACACGGTGGAGTCGATGACGATGGATCGCCCCTACCGCCGCGGCAAGGGCATCGCCGCCGCCCTGGAGCTGATCGAAAGCCAACGCGGCAGCCAGTTTGCGCCCGAAGTGGTGGATGCCTGTCTGCGGCTGTTCCGCGAGCAAAACTACCTGCTGCCCTCGACATAGGAGCAGCAACAACCTCTCAGCCACCTTTGGCTGCCAAGGAGCGCGAGCGTGATGCGGTAATCGCTGAAATTGAGATCAACAATGACTTGAGATCAGCGAGGACTCGGGCTCAGCGATGCCTTGGGATGAGCGACGTCGGCGGAGCAGCCAAGACCAGCCAGCCCTGGGGAGGCCGAACTTGTGTGGAGGGTGCCGGAAAGATGGCGGGCCTGGTGGGTGAACGAATGGGGACAGGATGGTGAGGTATCCAGGCCTGCCCAAGCCGCCAGCGTGGGCCTGATCAGGCAGAAGCCACCTCCTGAGGCATCTGGGGCTGAAACATGAACATGGAATAAATCACATTGCGGCGCATCTGAGTCATCATCTCAAGGAACATATCATAGCCCTCATTTTTGTACTCTATCAAGGGGTCTTTCTGCCCATAACCCCGCAGGCCCACCGATTCGCGCAAGGCCTCCATGGCCTGCAGATGTTCACGCCATAAGGTATCGATCTGCTGCAGGATGAAGAAACGCTCAGCCTCCTTCATGAGGCCCGGGCGGAGCTGCTCGACCTGACCCTCCTTAAGGTCGAAAGCGGTGCGCATCTGTTCCTTGAGGAAAGCCTTGAGTTCATCCATCGAGAGACCCTGAAGCTGCTCAGGCGTGAGATCAGCAAGCAGATACACAAATTCTTGAACCTTTGCGACCAAACGAGTTAGATCCCATTCCTCAGGAGGTAGATCAGGGTTTACGTAGGCCTCAACAATGTCTTCCATGGTGCGCTCGCCATAGCCAAGCACCTGCTGCTTAAGATCACGACCCTCCAGCACCCGGCGACGCTCGGCGTACACCGCTTTGCGCTGGTTGTTCATCACTTCATCATACTCAAACACCTGCTTGCGGATGTCGTAGTAATAGGTTTCAACCTTCTTTTGGGCGCCTTCAAGCGAGCGGGTTAACATGCCCGACTCGATCGGCATATCCTCCTCGACCCGGAAGGCATTCATCAACCCAGCGACACGATCACCACCAAAGATACGCAACAAGTTATCTTCAAGGGAGAGGAAGAAACGGGTGCTACCAGGATCACCCTGACGACCTGCCCGCCCCCGCAGCTGGTTATCCACCCGTCGCGATTCATGCCGTTCGGTGCCAATCACGTGGAGGCCACCAGAGCTGCGAACCTTGGCCTCTTCCTGTTTGACGACCGTGTCGTATTCGGCCTTGACCTTGGCGATGGTTTGGCGCATCAACTGCACCTGCGGATCGTCGGTGGGAGCCTTCTCTGCCGCCTGGGCAATGCGATCCTCTAATTCCAGCAGGGTCAGGCTGCGATCACCCCAAGCTTTGACCAGCTCCCGCGCCAGGCTGCCGAGCTCGGCATCGGTTTCCTGTGACAGGGCGCAAGGATAGAGATTGTTGAGGCTTCGCTCGCTGCCCGAACGTCCGGTGGCACCGGCGCCAAAGCCGCCAGCGGCTTCAGTGCGCCGCGGCAGTTGCGGCACACCGTAACCATCCTCCGGGCGCACCAAGCGGGGCATCAGCACCTCGCGCACCTTGAGGCGAGCCATGTAATCGCTGTTGCCTCCCAGGATGATGTCCGTGCCGCGGCCCGCCATGTTGGTGGCAATGGTCACCGCCCCCGACCGGCCCGCCTGGGCCACGATCTCAGCCTCCCGTTCCACATTCTCCGGTTTGGCATTGAGCAGGTTGTGGGGGATATCCAATTCGGCGAGCAGGGTCGAAAGCAGCTCGGATTTCTCCACACTCGTGGTGCCCACCAACACGGGCCTGCCGGCGTGGTGAATTTCCGCCGTCTCCGCAGCTACCGCCCGCCACTTGGCCGGTTCAGTCTTGTAAACCTGATCAGGCCAGTCGCTGCGGCTGCGGGTGCGGTTGGTGGGTACAACAGTCACTTCGAGCTTGTAGGTCTT
>JBKCTK010000285.1:0-2716 GCA_046319055.1 Synechococcaceae cyanobacterium | reverse complement strand
CCCAACTGGCGAGCCGTGTGGACCAGATGTGGCCCCTGGGCCTCGGTGTCGTGGGTGTCGTGGGGGCTGTGGCGCTGGGGTGGAGGCGGGGATGCAACGGGGGAGGAGAGTGCGCGGGGGGAGGGGGTCGGGAGGGGCAGTGCCCCCTTTGTGATGGGCAGCTGCAGTTGCGGGCCCAGGCGGTGCAGCAGCCCTCAACCAACCGCCCAGGCCCCGGCATCGGCAGCAGCCCGCCGGGGGGGGCGCCCCTCGATTCCACTTCTCACCCACACCACGCCATGACCGTCACCATCCCCACCCGCAATGGCCGCAGTGCCCCTGGCCGCCAGCCCACAGCCCTGGAGCTGATCCGCCGGGCTGACGCCACGCCGGAGGCATCGCCGGCAGAGACATCGCCCCCGCAGCATCCCTCAGCCGGCTTCTCCCCCGAGCAGGTGGCAGCACTGGCGGCCCCCCTCGATCGAGCCAACGTCCGCCAGCGGGAGCAGGGCCGCGGGAAGGTCAACTACCTCGAAGGTTGGCAGCTGATCGCGGAGGCGAACCGCATCTTTGGCTTTGACGGCTGGCAGCGTCAGACCATCGCCGTTCGCTGCGTCGCCCAGGCTGAACGGCTGATCGGGCGGGACCAGAAGCCCGGTTGGGGTGTCACATACACAGCCCGGGTCCGGGTCACGGTGAATGCAGGCGGGCTCCCCTCCCTGATCCGCGAGGGCACCGGCGCTGGCCACGGCATCGACACCGATCTGGGCCAGGCCCATGAATCGGCCATCAAGGAGGCCGAAACCGACGCCATGAAACGGGCGCTGATGACTTTCGGGAACCCCTTCGGGCTCGCCCTCTACGACAAGCAGCAGCGGGAGGTCACCATGTCAGGCGGCGCAGCAGTCGCCGCCGGTCGTCCGCCAGCCCGGCCGGCGACAGCGCCGCAGCCCAACGCCAGGCCGCAGCCCGCCCAGGGCCCGGCCTCAACGGCGAGCGCTCAGCCTCGAACTTGCTCGCAAGCGGGCCAGACCTCCTCAGCCCCTGGAGACCCCGAACCGGCCCAGCTGCCTCTGCCGGCGGAAACCATCCAGCAGCTCCACAGCACCCTGCGCAGCCTGCCCAGGCCGCTGCTTGACTCTCTCACCCAGGGGTTCCGGCGGCGCTTCCAGGTGCCGGACAGGGCCGTGACCATCGCCGATCGGATCACGCTCCAGTGCCATCACGACTGGATTGAGGCCTTTCTGGTGCAGCATCAAGGCGGCAGGAATACAGCCATGGCTGCTGGAGTTGCAATGCAGGCCAGCTGAGCGGATCAGACTTCAGTTCACCTGATGGGGCCATGACCTTGGCCCCATACGTCCCCCTCGCCTCCCTGACCCCCATGCGCCACTCCCTCGGCAAGGTCGTCGCCACGGCCGCTGTCGCCGCTGCCGTACCCCATGAGGTGATCGTCGGCCTGCTCGATCGGCATGCAGGCCGCGACTGGGGCGACCTCGATGCCGAGGACAAGGCCGCCAACGATTCGGACCACACCCATGCGGAAGGCCGCCTCTTCTCCAGCTACGACACCCCTGAGCACGGCACGATCTGGGTGATCACAGAAGACCTGCGCGGCGAAGGCGATGGGCCCATCACCACCGTGCTGTTCCCCGAGGACTACTGAGCCCTCAGATCCAGCTGAGCCCTGGGGGCTGGCGATCACGCCACCCGGCCTGCCCCGGCTTGCGCACCGCGCAAGGGCTGTCGCGAGTCGCTCCGCTGCGCTCCGCGACCCTTGCGCGGCGCTGGCTTCACCGGGGCGCGTCGGTGGTGTCGTTCGCCATCCCTGCCATGGCTCGCCCTCTCTTCCCCGCTCAGCCCAGCCGCGGGCCGATCGAGCGCCAGTGCCCGATCCGCGTGGTTTCCGTCCACCTGCTGGGCTCAGCCGGCCAGCTGCTGCGGGTGTTCTTCCTCGATCGCGAGGGGCACATCTCAGTGATGCCTCACTACGTGCCCCGCGATGAGGCCCTGATCCTGGCCGCCAATCAGCAGCGGGTGCTTGGGCCTCAGGCCAGAGTGCAAGTGCTCTGAGGTGCTTGTCCGGCGGCATCCCCGCCGGGCTTTCTCCGGTGGGGGCGTGGTTCGCGTCCGGGTCAATCTGCGCTGCTCAGCCCCACGTACACCGGCTGAAACCACTGCATCCGCCAGCTCTGGCGCTTCTCTCCATGGAGAACGGTGTGCCAGTGGCCGCGGCGCCAGTGGGGCCTGCGGGTCGTGCCCCTGCCACCACTGCCGGCAGGGGAGCCAGGCGTTGCTGCCCGGGGGGTGCGATCGAGCCGGATGCCTTGCCGTTCCACACCGGAGCCTGCGGGCTCCCCGTGCCGTCGGGAACTCCACCACCGGCGAACCCTTTGCCGCTGAGCACCTTGGCGGCAGAGCCGGTGAAAAGCAGTCCTGGCTGGTAGAGCTGCACCAGCAAAGCGTTGATCGCCAGGCCCTCCATCCGCTGGTTGGTGCTCTGCACCGCCTGCTCGTCCCACTGCCAGGCCGGATGGCTGAGGTCCTCCACGGTGGGGTTGCGCTCGCCGATCTGCTCAAAGGAATGGCGGGTGAGGTAGCTGGTGCCATCGAGGGCCAGGCCCACGCAGCTGATGCCACCGATCCGCTGGGCCTGGGGCGGCAGCCAGTCGGCCATCGCCCGCAGGTCGGCCACGATCACCACCGGGATCGGCACCTTGTCCTCGGTGAACAGGGC
>JBKCTK010000284.1:0-1737 GCA_046319055.1 Synechococcaceae cyanobacterium | reverse complement strand
TCTGGGGGCCGTGATGTCGCAGGCACCAGCAGCCCCTGCTTTTGCCACTGGCTGCGCCAGCTATACAGGGTTGGGGCTGCAATCCCGGTGTCCCGGGCAATCTCCGTGACGCTCTCGCGGTTCGGCGGGCTCATCCGTTGGCGGACAGCGTCTCGAACGCTTGCGTCGTCGGTCGGTCTCATGGTGATCGGTTGGGCCCCCTGGTGGATCGCTCAAATCGAGTGGACTTGTTTGGTGACACGGGGGCGCCTAGTGCATAGTTTTCGGGAGAGAAGGGGAGCAATCCCCGCTGGCCTCGCCTTCGGTTGCCCCGTACAGGAAACTGTTGGCCATGACAGCCGCTTCCACACGCTCTGAACCACGGCTCAAACCCGGCTCGGTCGTGCGCTGCCGCACCCGTCGCTACCTGGTGGAGGACGTGCAGCCGCCGATGCACCGCAAGCTGCCGGAGGGGGGCGACCGGGTGGTGACCCTGGCCTGCCTGGAGGACGACGCCATCGGCCAACGGCTGACGGTGTTCCTGGGCAGTGAGGTGGACTTCGCGCCGCTGGCGGAGAGCAGCTGGGAGGCGGTGACCCAGCGAGGGTTTGACCAGCCCCGGCAGTTTTCGGCCTACCTCAACACCCTCCGCTGGAACTGCGTCACCGCCACCGACGCCGAGCTGTTCCAGGCCCCCTATCGGGCCGGGATTGACGTGAAGGCTTACCAGCTGGAGCCCCTGCGCAAGGCGTTGCTGATGCCCCGCGTGGGCCTGTTCATCGCCGATGACGTGGGCTTGGGTAAGACGATCGAGGCCGGGCTGATCTTGCGGGAGATGCTGCTGCGCCAGCGGATCCGCCGCGTGGTGATCAGCTGTCCGCCCTCGGTGCTGCGCCAGTGGCAGGAGGAGATGGCCAGCCGTTTCGGCCTGGCCTTCACCGTGATGGACCGGGCCTACGTGGCCAAGGTGCGTCAGGAGCGGGGCTACGGCACCAACCCCTGGAGTACCGGCAGCCGCTTTCTGATCTCCCACGCGCTATTGCGCCATCCCGACTACGCCACAACCCTGCTCAGCTGGCTGGATCAGGGCCGGGGCGATGCAGAGCAGGCGGCGCTGCCGAGCCTGCTGATCCTCGATGAGGCCCATAACGCCGCCCCCGCCAGCAACAGCCTGCGCTACGCCATCGATTCGGGCCTCACCCGCAGCCTGCGGGACTTGGCACCACGCTTCGACCACCGGCTGTTTCTGAGCGCCACGCCCCACAACGGCCATAGCAACAGCTTCACGGCGCTACTGGAGCTGCTTGATCCGGCCCGCTTCACGCGGGGCGTTCCGTTTGATCCAGCGGATCTGGAGACGGTGCTGGTGCGCCGGCTCAAGCACGACCTGCGCATCGCTCTGAACGAGGCCTTCCCGGAGCGGATCGTCGAGCCGCTGCGCATCCCCAGGGGTTCATTGCCGCCGGACACACCGGAGCTGGAGCTCTCGCGCCTGCTGCAGCGCTACCGCAAGCAACGGGAGGCTCGGCTGCTGGCCGAAGGGGCAAGCAAGCGCCAGCTGACCACCGACCGTTTGGTGATCACCCATCTGCAGAAGCGCTTGCTGAGTTCGGTGGAGGCCTTCGCCCGCACCTTGGCGGTGCATCAGCGCAGCCTGGCCGCCCAACAGCAGAACGCGCACCAAAGCCGGCTGGAGCTGCTGGAGGGGGGCATCAGCGACGACCGCGAGCTGGCCGAGCTAAGCGAGGAGGAGGTGCT
>JBKCTK010000283.1:0-6379 GCA_046319055.1 Synechococcaceae cyanobacterium | reverse complement strand
AACGCAGCAGCGGCGACGATAGTTGGGTGGTAGCACCCCGCGAAAATAGCTCGATGCCAGGTAAAACTTTTTCAGCCCACGCCAAGTGCTTGTGGGTCTACCAGAACCAGCAACCGTGGTGCAACCGGTTGCTGGTTTTTTGTGTCTGACGAAACCTTAACCAGAAAGATGCCGAAAGGAGATGGGCCACGGGCGATGTGCTCATCGCAGCTTGTGGCCAAACCCTGTCCTGATCAGCAAGAAAGCTCCGCAGAGCCAACGATCACTGGCTAAGGAATGCTGACTGGCACGCATGAGCGCCCAAAGGCGAGGCGCCGGAAGCCCGTTCTTGCCAGGCGTGAGAACGCATTCCTCGGATGAGGAGCTTTGTTGCTGATCAGGAACCCTGTTGGATCGAAATTGCTCTCAGGGAATGCACAGCTCGGCGTAGTCCCTAGTTGCTGGATACGGCCCAGGGTCATGCTCGGGATTGCCAGGACGGTCGCTGAACAGCACGTCCATTCCGGCATCGGCAGCCGCCTCTAGTTCGGCTCGGCTGTCACTGACAAATAGCACGGCATCAGATTTGCAGCCCATCGCAGCAGCAATCAAACCGTAGCTTTCCGGATCCTTCTTTGAGCCAATGCGCGTGTCGAACCAGTGGTTGAATAAGCTCGCGAGATCGCCAGCGCTGCTGTATTGATAGAGGAGTTTCTGTGCCTCCACGGACCCTGAGGAATACACCGCGAGCACCAGACCCTGATCAGTCCAGCGCCTTAACGCCTCCGGAACATCCTCAAACAAGGGAGCACGCAAGTGCCCTTCTGCATATCCCTGTCTCCAGATCATCCCCTGCAGTTCCTTGAGGGCGGTGAGTTTGCGGTCGCAGCGGATCAGCAGCTGTAGATAGGCCTCCAAGGCCAGAACGTGTTCCACTCCAACTGCATCAGGGCCTCCGTAAGCATTGAGCAGAGAACGCGCACTTTCACTGGGATCTTCCCTCCAGCTTTGCCTCACAGCCTCAAGCAGCTTCAGGACCTTGGACTCCTGGCCATGCTCTTTGAGATAGGTTGGCAGCTGGTCACTGGCATAGGGAAACAGGCTGCCGGCCACAAATGAGACCGGGCAGGTGGTGCCTTCGATATCCAGGAGCACGTGGCTGATGCCCACACGTGGCTGCCATGGACGAGAGGTCTGGGGGTTTTCGGGGCTAGAGAACGGCAGAGGTTCGCTGTTGTGCATTGGAGGGCGTTCTGGCTTGTGGGGCTTGCTGCTGATCGGATTTTGGACGGTGCTGATCTCCATGAGGGGTGATAGACCAAGCAACCCATGGGCACGCAGGGGGCGGGGTTCAAGTCGGCTGCCGGGTTCGGCCTCGATTTCTGGGCTTGGGCAGTGAAGCAGGCGATTTCAAGTTTGCTTTGCCACATTGTTCACCTGGTTGCGAGGGAAAGCGGCGGCTAGTCCGCCGACAACGGTCTTTGGCCTGGGTCTCCGGACTCATCTCCAGCCCGGATTGTTGACGCTGCTGGGAACTTCTTCTCAGACGCCAGGGCCTCGGGCGAGGAGCCCCTCCAGGACCAGTTGCCGCCAGTGCTGCTCCAGCAGAAACTCATGGATTTCGAGATGGCGGCGTGCGGTCGCTAGATCGCGGCCCCAGGCATACAAACCGTGGCCGGCCACCAGCAGGCCATGGGGCGCAGCCGCCAAGGCCGGCTCTGCCCTCCCAGCCAGACGGGCGATGTCTTGATCGTTCGCCAGAACAGGCAGCCGCGCCTTGGTGGCATGGGTGGTGATGCCCTCCAGCCCCTTGAGCATTTCATAGCCCTCCAGCTCCAGCCCTGCGAGGCTCTCTCCGTCTCGGGGCGCATACCAGCGGGACAACAGTGTGGCGCTCTGCGAGTGGGTATGCAGCACAGCTCCAGCGCCGCAGCTGGCCACGATCCGGAGATGCAGCACTGTCTCGGCGCTGGCCCTGCCGCTCCCCTCCACCACGCTTCCCGATGCATCCACCTCAATCAGCTGCCCGGGTTCCACCGCCCCCTTGTCGACGCCACTCGGGGCCATCAGCAACCGCAGGGGAGCCTGCCGGATCACGACGCTGAAGTTGCCCCCGGTGCCATCGCACCAGCCCCTCCGGTGGATGGCCTGCATCGTTTGCAGGAGGTCCCTGGCCAGCCCCCGCTCGCTCGATTCAGGGGGCGGGGTCCCTGGGGGCTCATCTGTCTGATCGACGCTCATCCCCTGTCGCAACGCCACGAGGTCCTCTTCAGCTTGAGGCATCTTGATCAGAAACCAAGCTCCGCATGCTCAGCCCAAGGCCCAAAGCAGGGTGTCTACAGCCCGTCGGCGGCAACCTGACAAGACGCTCCGCGTTGCATGGCGGAGCCTTGTTGGTGAGCTGGTGAGGCCTCGAGGTGGCTGCTCTCAGGTCTTGGTGGTACCGGAAGATTGGCTGGGTGGGCAGGGCTGCCTCACCGTGCTCCCCGGCGGCAGGGCTGCCTCAAAGTCCTCCCCAGCGGCCTGGCCCCACGGCTTTGGCACCGCCAGGTTTCACGTCAGCCCCTGCTGAGTCGTGTGCGATCGCAATCGAACCCCAGGCCGTCGAGCTCGGGAGAGAAACATTCAGGCCTGTCCCGCGTCAACCCCCTTGGCCGTTTCGCGATAACCAAGTTGCCGGTGATGGCCCCCAGGTTGTCGCCGGCGGCCTGGCCTCACGGCTTCGGTACCGCCTGGTTTCACGTCAGCCCCTGCTCAGTTGTCTGCGAACGCAGCCGAACCCCAGCCTTTCGCGCTCGGGATCGAACTGTCAGGCAGCCCTGAGGGGGATGCCCTTAGCTCTGGCAGGAGGGGCACCAGTGGCTGCTGCGACCGCCAAGACGGTCGCGTCTGAGGGTGGTGCCACAGCGCCGGCAGGGTTGGCCGCCGCGCCGGTACACCCACGCCACCCCTCCGTAGTTGCCATTGGTGCCGGTCAGGTCCCGGAAGTCGCTGAATGTGGTTCCTCCGGCGCCGATGCTGATCTCCAGCACCTCCACCAAGCTGCGGCGGAGTTGCTCCAAGCGCTCGGACGTCAGGCGTCCGCTGGCTGTGGCGGGTCGAATGCCGGCGGCGAAAAGGGCCTCATCGGCGTAGATGTTGCCCACTCCCGCCACCAAGTGCTGATCGAGCAGCGCGTTCTTGATCGGCCGGGTGGAACCCTGCAACCTCTGCCGGAGATAGCCGGAACTGAAGGCTGGGTCGAAGGGCTCGGGGCCTAGCCGTTGCAGACCGGTCATCACGATCTCGGGCGCCTCTCCCGGTGGGATCCACCACATCTGTCCGAAGCTGCGTGTGTCCACAAAGCGCAGCTCCTGCCCTTGCGGATTCCAGACCTGGACGCGGGTGTGATCGCAAGGCGGCCGTTCCTGGCTCTGGGTGGGTTCGAGCCAGAGGAACTGACCCGTCATGCGCAGGTGCACTCCCCAATGTCCTTGATCGAGGCGGGCGATCAGATATTTGCCGCGTCGTTGCCATGCCTCCACGGTGCGCCCCAGGAGAGCAGCCTGAAAGGCATCGGCATCTCGAGGTGGAGAGGCGATCGCCCGCTCCCGTCGTACAACCACCCGCGCCACGGTGAAGCCGCGCGTCTGGCGCTCCAGGCCCCTCCTGACGGTTTCAACTTCGGGCAGCTCGGGCATGGCGGCAGCTGAGGCGTCTCCAGGCCGGCGAAGGGGAGCAGGGCGCGGTCATGGGCTGCGCCATGAGCCGGGGGGCGGGGCCGCGGGACTCGGCGGAACCTAGCGACGGTTCCAGCGATTCTGGCCGCCCGTCGCGTCGGGGACGTGCTGTTGGCGTTGGCCGCGACGATGGCACCTTGGGCCCATTGATTTGGGCCATTCAGCCGCCTGATCAGCATCAAAGCTCCGCATCAGAGAACCGCTGCATGACGCAGGGCAAGAACTGGCTTCCGGCTCCTCGCTTTTGGGCGTTCATCGGTGCCAGTCAGCATTCCTCCAGTGAGGGTTGGCTCTGGGGAGTGTTGTTGCTGATCAGGTTCAGCTGAGGCCTGGTCTGTCCAGGGTTGCTTCCACGGGGTCCCCAGTGGCCTGAGCTCGCGGCCTTGGCACCGCCAGGACGCACCTCAGGCCCTGCTGGATCCTCTCGGAACGCAGCCGCAACCGACCCTTGTGCACTTAAGCGAGCGGTGTGGAGGCTCCCCTGGACCCAGGGCTTGCCGACCTGGGGCTCATCGTTGCCGCGGTAGTCCCCACAGGGCGAACGCCAAGCCAATCCGTGGGATCCGCCGGATCCAACCAATTCGGGCGAACAAACATCAAAGCAAAGACTCCCTCCCTACCGCACGGGTAAGGAGGGAGCTGACCAGTGCCCTGGTTAGTCAGCCTTGCTGCCCCCGGGGGATGTTCCGGCTTGATGGCGCTGGCGCCGCAAGGGATGCGGGGGAGCCGGGGTGCTGGACGGACGCCGTAGCGTCAAGCCTTCTCGAGTTCGGCTTCGGCGAAGTTGTTGGTGTTGATGCCTCCCTCGGAGCCGCTGACGCCGTTGTAGTTGACCTTGTCGAAGCGCACCACCACTGGATAGCGGATGCCGGAGGTGTCGACCGAGGCCACGGTGCCCACGTCGTTGAACCAGAAGGATTCGGGGCGCTTGATGCGAACTTTGTCGCCGCGGGAGATGGCCATCGCTGGGCGGGGAGATCGGGTGGCTGTCGCCGTGACCCTACCCGCTCCGATCCGGCCTCGAAGCTGAGACGTCACGATACGTCGCCAGCTCCCGTGGCAGATTCGCGATTCGCTCCGTCCGATCCCGCCGATGGCCGTCCACGAGGCGCCGCTCCTCAGCCTCGACCTGCCCGATCCCGATAACGAGGCCATCAGCACCATGGAGTTCCTGGCCCGCTTGGAGGAGGCCTGGGGCGTATGCGACCGCTTCGATCTGCAGACGGAGATCTGGCGTGGTCGCATTCTCACCGCCGTACGCGATCGGGAGAAGCGCGGTGGTGAGGGTCGGGGCACGGGCTTCCTGCAATGGCTGCGGGAGCGGGAGATCAGCAAGACCCGTGCCTACACCCTGATCCAGCTGGCGGAGTCGGCCGACAACCTGGTGGGCGATGGCCTGCTGGATCAGACCAGTGTCAACAACTTCTCGAAGCGGGCCTTCCTCGAGACAGCCCAGGCCGAACCGGAGGTCCAGCAGATGATCAGCGAGGCCGCCAATGAGGGCCAGCAGATCACCCGGAAGCAGGTGCGGCGCCTCCACGACGAGTTCACCGCCGCCACCAGCCCCCTGCTACCGGAGGAGATCCGCCAACGCACCGCCGACAACCTGCTGCCACCCCGGGCGGTGGCGCCGTTGGTGCGGGAGCTGGCCCGGCTTCCCGAACCCCAGCAAAACGACCTCAGGGAGGTGTTGCGGGAGGAGCCGGAGCTCGATCGGGTTCGGGATGTCACCAACACGGCTCGCTGGCTCTCACGGGTGGCCGAGGCGGGCGTGGCGGTGCGGGCCTTGCAGCAGCTCGACCTCGATCTGGAGGGGGCCATCCAGGAGGCATTGCGGCTCGATGCCCTCGGCATCCTGTGCGATGCCGTGCGACAGGCTCAGCAGCTTGAGAGCGCCGTGCTGAAGCTTCACACCAGCTGGCGGCGTCTCAACGGCCTGCAGGAGCGCCTCTGGATTGAGAGCGGCAGCAGCACGCCTCGCCTGCGCGAGTTGATCACAGCCCTGCAAACCCTGAGCGGCACAACCCTGAGGGTGTCGTTGGGGGAGCTGGCGGGCGGCAAACGTCTGCGCTTGCAGCTGGTGGAGGAATCTCCGGAGCACCTGGAACCGCCGCCGCTGAACATCGCGGAGCCGATCTGAAGGGAGCTGCGCCGGCCTGTGGACAGGAGTTGGCCTGGATCACCGCGACGGAAGGCCTGGCCTTGCGCATGCCGCCGGGGCTGTGGGCCGAGGGAGGCTGGCGGCGGGCTGAGCACCCCAGGGCTGCCTGAAAGGTTCTCGGGTGAGCTCGCAAGGCTCAGGGTCTGCTGCATTCAGGGTGATCCGGCAGGACCTGACGCCAATTTGGTGGTACCGAGGCCGTGAGACCAGGCCGCTGGGGAGGACTTTGAGGTAACCCGTCGCACCCCACACCGCTGGAGGTGTGGCGGCCCCCAAAAGGATGTCGGAGCTGCTCGGCCGAGCCTTCAAGGCTGATCAGTGCGCCGCATGTCCATTCGCAGCCGCGGTGATGCGGCGCTCCCTCCTGGCATCGCCTCTGGCCATCGAGCCCCCCAGCGCTCGTCCTGGAGCGGCCACCCCGTAGAGCCGGATCCGCTGGGCTGAGGTCCGCTCCCGGCTCGGTGCCGCGACAGGTCAACTCCCATAGCCGGCCACATCTGGTGCCCGCTAAGGTCCGGAA
>JBKCTK010000282.1:0-7388 GCA_046319055.1 Synechococcaceae cyanobacterium | reverse complement strand
GGATCTCCCGCTGCTGCGCCGCGATCGCCGCCTCCACCGCTTCGATCGCCCGGCGTTGAGAAGGGCGCAGGGGAAAGCCAAAGCTGAAGGCCTCGCGGCGCAGCTTCGCCTCGGCGCCGGCGATGTCTTGCCGCACCAGCTGGCGCAACCCCTCCGGGGAATACCAACCCTCCAGGGGCACGGCCAGGTTGCTCGGGCGGCGTAGATCGCGAAACCAGATGCCGCTTTTGCTGCGCAGTTGCCGCAAAAATGGCCTGCCATTGCTGGCGAACGCAAACGGCAGCCGGAATTCCGCCTCCGGCCCCCAGCCGCTGGCGCTCAGCTCCATCGCGTCGCTCGGCTGGAAGTCGCGGCAGTAGCGCTGGGCCTGGGGCAGCACGCCCGCCACATCCGTATGGGCCCGCTTGGCCTCCACCGCCGCCAGGGGCGTGAGTCCCACGAAGAGCACATAATCGGCGGGGCCGCCACGGGTTGGCCACTCGGCAATCGCCAGGTTGCGATGCTTCTGGGGTCGGGCTCCAGCGCTATAGCGCAGGCTGGTGGAATCGGCTTCCCAGCCAGCCTGGCGCAGCTGGGCATCGATCAACTCCCGGGTAGCGGCTTCACTCAGCTCTACCTGTTCCGCCGCACGCTGGGAGGCCTGGCGCAGGGCGGCCATGGCCTCATCGCCCTGACGGTTGGCGGCCACCTGCAGCTCAGCCAGACGGGCCACAAGTGCCGTCTTGTCGGCTTCCACCGCCACAGCGAGGTGTTCCCACTCCTGTTGCTCCCGCAACGCCTGGCGCAGCTGGGCCTCCGTTTGCGCCAACTGTTCCGAATTCAGGCCTTCAGCGACCTGATATGCAGCCAGAGCCTGGCGCAGCTCGGCCAGTTCCGCCTGCAGGGCCTGATCGCCCGCGGCCTGATCGCCTGCGGCCTGATCGCCTGGGGTCGGATCGCCTGCGGTCGGTGGCCGCGGTGGCTGAAATGGACCGCTGCGGAACTCCGGATCGGAGAAGGTGCGATGGAACCACACCCCCAGCTGCCAGGCCATGCGCAGGGTTTTCAGGGCCGTGGCGTGATCCCCCCCCATCGCGTGATTGGCCAGGTTCCCCTTACGCCGCAGCACATGGAACAGCTCGGCGATCTCCCGATCCAGACACCCCTCCGCTTCCAGCCGCCGCAACAACACCTGCTGGGTCTCCTCGATCCGCAGCTCCAGTCCGAAGCGAGAGGCCGTGTGCCGCGCCAACAGCTCGCCCAGCTGTCGCAGCTTGATCAGGGTGGTGTTCGGATCCTCAGGGAAATACCGCTCCGCCAGAGCCGCCAAGCGGAACAGCTGCTCGTCGTAGCGGTGTAGGTGGTCGAAGTTGGTGCTCACGCTCCCTCTGAAGGTCCATCGACGTCGACAACGCTGCCGCTGGCTGGCGGTGGGGCGGGCATGCTGCAGGCAATGGCTTGATCGTATTCCCTTGTATCCTGAGGATGCACTGCTGGCCAGAGCCGCAGGAGGCCGTGCGATGTCTCGCAGCCCAAGCCTCCCGGTCGAGGCTGGCTGGACTCATCCCACCGGCTGGATCAACACAGAGGATCTGGCTCGCGAGGCCCCGCACCCCCGGCGTTCTGGCTACGGCAGATCCTGCACCATCCGGATCTCGCCGAGGCGGCATCGCCCGTAGCGCCCAGCAAGATCCAGCGCCCCCGCGCCAGCTGCCGGGCCCGCGCCGCCCGCTCGCCCCTGCTGCCGCCAAAGCTCCACTCCGCCATCTCCATCTCCATCTCGATCCCAAGGCCATCTTGATGCCATCTTGTTGAAGTTCACGACGCAGGCCAGGGCTAGCGGGGGTTCTGGGGCTTTCGCCAACGGATCCCATGCCCCTGGCCAAGTGTGGGAGCGCCTCCCCAGCGCCTCGCCAGCCCGCTGTGCGTTGGCGCCCTGAGGCCTGGAAACCTGGAGAAGCGACGCACGCGGCGGCAGCTCCTGGGGCCGCCGCGGTCCGGTGCGCAACGGCGGGAAAGTGGCGAGTCGCTGGCGGGGGGTTTCGCCTCCCGGTCAGCTGAGACAGCATGGAAGGGCCTCGCCGCTGGTCCGAATGCTGCTCGATGAGAAGAGCCTGGCCCTGCTTTACGAGAGTCCAGACACCTGCCCAGGCCCCTATCGCATCGTTCACAAGCTGCCAGCCCTGCCGGAGGGCCAGATCAACGCCGAGCGCGTCAACGAGGTGGTGGTGGATGCGCTCTTGGCCCAGGACGACTTCGTCGCCGACATCGGCCGCCTCACCGCCGCGGCCCTGGTGCGGGCCCATGGCGAATCGGCCCTGTTCAGCAGCCAGAACGTGCGCAGCCTCTCCGGCCAGATCGCCACCTCCCTGGCTGTGGCCTTGCTGCGCAGCCGGGCCCTGGAGACCGCCATCCACCAGTCGCTGGGCTCCATGACCTGTTACGACCAGGCCGCCATCGCCTGTCCCGAGTGAGCCGCCAGCCCAGCCGGGCCTCCCACCCGTACGGTCAGCGGCTGGCAGGCCCGGCCTGGCCGCTGGCCTGCTGACGCAGCTGATCCAACTGGCGCTGCATCGTCCTCTCCACCTGCCCATAACAGGCCTGCACATAGCTCCGATCGCGGCTGGCCTCCTCTCCACCACGCGCAAAGCGGATCGGAGCCCCGATCGAGAGCCGGATCGGCGCCGGCAACGGCCAATTGGGAATCGGGCCGAGCATCAGCCCCCAAGGCAGGCCGAGATAGAGGGGCAGCACCTCAGGATCGATGCCGAGGGGCCAACGCAACCAGCCACGCCGCTGCAACGCCTGGGCCAGCGGATAAAGATCCTCCAGGATCAACAAGGTGTCGTGGCTGCCCCATGACACCACGGGCAGCAGCGGCAGATCAAACTCCAGGGCCAACCGCAGAAAGCCGGTACGCCCCTGGAGATCAACGCGATCCCGTTGGCGATGGGGCCGGCAGGCTTCCTCCGCGCCACCGGGATAGATCAGCAGGCTGGAGCCCTGCTCCAGGGCCGCCCGGGCCAGGCGCGGATGGGCGGGAATCGCCCCCACGCCAGCGGCCAGGTGCGACAGCAGCGGATACACCCGCCAGAGCTTGGGATGGGCGAGGCCCCGGATCGGCCGCTCCAAGCCAAAGCGCTGATACCACTCATGGATCGCCATGTGCATGTCGGGGGCGGCCAGACCACCGCTGTGGGAGGCGATGAACAGCACGGGGCCGCCGCTGGGCACGTGCTCCCACCCCTGGCACGTGACCTGGAAGTAGTGGCGATGGGCCCAGCCCCAAAGCGGTGCCAGGGCCCGAATCAGCTGGGGATCGGGGCGATAGCGCGCCAGCTCCGCTCGCGCCCGCTCCGCTCGCGCCCGCCGATCGGCGCCGCTGAACCGGCGCGACGCGACACCCTGGCGCCGCAACGCGCCGGCGGTGTCCCTGGACGCCGCGGCTGCAGCGGCGGCGGCAGAGGGCGGCGGCGCCTGGCCCGGAGGGCGATCTCGGCACGGGTCGGAGGCGTCAGCGGCGGCGGCGACCACGGAGGAGAGGCGGCATGGGCTGATTGTTACCGGATTGGGGCGCTGGAGCCATCGATGGCGCCGGGCTGGGGGCTGGGGCGACTGCGGATGAGGGCGGCGCAGCGCCGGCCCAGGCGGCGGTGGCAGCGCCGCTGCAACGCCAGCGGCAGGTCGGCGCCATGCAGCAGCCAGAGCCGCTGCGGCAGGGGGTCCTGATCGGGCAGCAACCGCCATCCGTGGCGGACCAGCCAACCGGGGGGCAGCAAGGCCGGACAGAGCGGCAGGGCGAAGCCCTGGGTGCGGGCCCGGCGCAGCCAGGCCCGCGCTGTCAAGCCAGAGGCGCTCCACACCTGCAACCCCAAACCGCGGCGGTGGAGCTCGGCATGCAACCCCGGCGCCACACTCGCCGGTGGCACCAACACCGTGCGGGCGGTCAGCGCCGGGGCGACCAGCCGCAGCGGCAGCTCCGCCAGGCACGCCCAAGCCAACCCCGCCACCTCCGGCGGTGAGTTGATGGCCGGATCCGAGGCCGATTCCCAGGCGAGGGAACTCACCAAGCCGCCATCCAGCACGGCGTGGCTGACCAGAGCGACGAGTCGCTCCAAGCCCAGCCAGTCGGAGGGGCCCGGCAACAGGCCCGGTCCAGGGCGCACCAGGATCTGATGCAGCGGGTCCGCCGCCAGCCGCAACCAACCGCCGCTGATCCGGTGGGCTTGAACCGCCTGGCGCAGATGGCCAAGGCTGGGGGCATCGCCATAGCGCAGACCATCGCAGGAACCTGGAACCAGCTGGAGCTGCTGCCGCAGCGCCTGCACCGTGCGACTGACGCTGGATTGATGCAGCCCGAGGGACTGGGATGTGACCCGCTGGGAACCGGTGATCTCCAGCAGATTCAGCACCTCCACGGGCCGCAGCAGCTCGGGCACCCTGTAGCGCGGAGAGCGGGGCGATGGCCTGCCGCGGCTGGGAGACAGCGCGATGGACGCGGACGAGCGAACCGAGCCAAGCAGGGGGCTGATGGCGTCCATGGGCATGCGGCGGTGCTGAGACCAGCCTCAGGAGCCAGGGCTCGAAACGGGGGATTCAGGTGCGAAAAACGGAGGGAGCCCTGCGCCGGCGAGGCCCCGGGCCGCTGGCACGCCCGCCGTTCAGACACGCCGAAACAATGGGAGGGCCGAACTGCCCAAGGCAGACCCGACAGCTCAGACCCGAATGGCTGGGAGGCGCCAGGCATGGGGCATGGCCTGGGTCGCTTCCCTGCCCATCGCTTTCCCACCCGGCGCGCCGCTGGCCTCTGAATGCTCGGGGGCGCCATCGCCAGCGGCCGCGCGAACCTGCCTTACGACCGAACAGGGCTCAGCCCGGCTCCTGAAGCCACTCGCTCATCACCTGGAAGCCGCTGAGCTGATGGGCGCCGAAGGAGCGCAAGAACGGCACATCGGCCGCATCACGGCCGCGACCGATCAGCACCCGACCACGACGGGGCACATTGTGACGGGGGTCGAATGCGTACCAGCGGTCGCCGAGATACGCCTCGAACCAGGTGGTGAAATCCACGGGCTGGAGCTCCGGATACTCAGGATCAGCCACCAAGTAGCCCGTGCAATAGCGGGCGGGGATGTTCAAACAGCGGCTGAGGCTGATTCCCAGGTGGGTGAAATCGCGACAGACGCCGCCCCCCACCTCCAAGGTCTCGGCGGCGGTGCGACCGGGAGCCGTGGCGCCGAAGTCGTAGCGGATCCGGGCGTGAATCCAATCGCAGATCGCTTGCACCCGCGACCAGCCTGGCGCCCTGTCACCAAAGGTGCTCCAGGCCAAGGGAGCCAGGCGTTCGGTGTCGCAGTAAGTGCTGGGGTTGAGATAGCGATAGGCCGCGATCGGCAGCACCCCCACCGCACATTCGGGCGCGGTCGGCTGCTGGCGGTCGGCCAGGCCGCTGTCCGCCAGGCGAGCCTCATAGCGAAAGCTGGTGCGACCTGAGGCGGCGAGAAAGCGACACCAACGGTTGCCATCGTCGTCCAGCAGCACCTCAGACAGGCGGTCGGGGGAGAGCCGCACCGCCTCAGCGGCGCGTAGATCATCCAGGCGCGAGGCGTGGGGATGCACCAGCGCCAGCATGACGGTCTGCACCTCGCAATCGAGCTGCAGATCGCAGCCGAGCCGAATCTCCATGGGAAGGGGCCGCGAGGCAGGGGGTTGCTGATCCGAGTGTGAACCACGGGGCCAGCCGGTTGCTGTCTGCTGGAGGCGAATGCGCCACAACGCGGGAGGCAGCTGTCTGCCAAGAACCCAACACGGGGGCTTGGCCAAGGCTGCGGGTGGCTTGGCCAAGGCTGCGCACTGGGCCAAGGCTGCGCGCTTGGCCAAGGCTGCGCACTGGGCCAAGGCTGCGCGCTGGGCCAAGGCTGGGCGCTGGGCCAGCCGTGGAGGCGTCGCCGCGCTCGGATGCAGCGGGGTTGAGATCCCAACCACCTTGCCGACCGGGGTAAAAGCGCCAGCCGTCAAGGCGCCGTCGCTGAGTCGCGGCGCCGCCGATGCGCCTCGGCCTACCCCTGCCGCAGCGCGATTCGCCCAGCGGCTTTGGGCCCTGATCCCTCCCGTCCGGGGACTAGCGGACGCTCCGCGGAGCCATCCAAGCTGGCCATCCCCAGCCCCGCCAGGGTCGATGGATCAAGCCGACCTCCCCTGCGTGTACCGCAACCCCCGCGACCGGATGGTGATCGTGCGCTGCGGCGATGCCGCCAACATCGCCATGGAGCGTGTGCTCTTCCCCTTCGAGAGCCTGGGGTTCACCAGCCCTCCGGGACAACGCCTGCAGGTCTGGGGATCCCAACCGGGCGGCGCCGAGCTGATCGAGACCGTAGCGGTGGAGGAGTTGGCGCCGCCCAGCGGTGTGCCGTGCGTCCATAACGCCTGAGCGCTGGGATGGCCCGTGGCCGCAAGCCCGCTAGCCCACTAGCCCGCTAGCCCGCAAGCAAGTCCATCCTCCGTTCGCCGGCCGATCCCCCTTCGAGGACCGCAGGCGCGAACAAGCGGCCAGGCTCCCGGCCGATCCGAGCCATCGAGCCCTTGAGCCCTTGAGCCACCTGATCAGCAACAAAGCTCCGCAGCGGATGCGTGCTTCCTAACGCAGGGCAAGAACTGGCTTCCAGCGCCTCGGGTTTGCGCGCTCATTTGCTGCCAGTCAGCATTCCTTATCTAGTGATCGTTGTTGGCGCTGAGGCGCTTTGTTGCTGATCAGGTCGAGCCATGCAGCCATTGAGCCATTGAGCCCCCAGGGCAGCCTGAAAGTCTCTCGCCCAAGCGCGAAAGACTCCGGTTCGGCGGTGTTTCGAGACGATCCAACAGGGGTTTGACGTGAGTTTTGGCGGAGCCGATGCCGTGAGGGCAGGCCGCTGGGGATGCGTTTGAGGGCAACTCTGATGGAGCCCCCGACCGCCGGACAGGCCACCGGCCTCCCGCTCAGCTCCAAAGCACCGCGCACTCAGCTCAAAACTCTGGCTGATCAGCAACCAAGCTCCGCAGCAGAGAAATCCTTCATGAAGCAGGGCAAGAACAGGCTTCCGGCGCCTCGCTTTTTGTCGCTCATTGTTGATAGTCAGCATGCCTTATCCAGCGATCGTTGGCTCGAAGGAGCTTGGTTGCTGATCAGCAGACCCTCAGCACAACCACCGCAGGGAGCTGAAGGGACTCACCGCGTTGCTCCGCGGAGGTTGGCTGCGGATCAGGAGCGGCCAAGCGACCGCGCCGGCCAGCGTCCGCGCTGGCGAGAGGGCGAGCAACCGAGCCGGCGAGCAGCCGAGCTGGCGAGATCGCGAGAGGGCGAGCCCCGCAGCAGACGAACCGGTGAGCCAGCGAGCCGAAGCACCCAACGGCATCACGCTACTGTGTTGCAG